>JAGPMN010000075.1 GCA_018052825.1 Methanothrix sp. | reverse complement strand
ATCATAAAGGATCAGCTGGATTATTATCTCTCAGATAAGGAGCGCAAGGGATCCAATTGAAGGTTGCGATATTTTTAGACTACATCGGCGCTATCGGCGGTGGAGAGCGGGTCGCATTGATGCTGGGGCGCGCCCTCAAAGCTGACATCATAACCACAGATATAAACCGCGACGCTGTGAGAAGGCTGGGCTACGATGATGTAAATATAAGGAGCCTTGGAGGAACAGTTAAGGTTCCACCGTTAAAGCAGATCTCCGCGTCGCTTCTATTTCGTTTTTGCGATCTATCAGACGAGTACGATTTTTTTATATTCTCAGGAAACTGGTCTCATTATGCGGCTAGAAGGCATCATCCCAACTTATGGTATTGCTACACGCCTGTAAGGGCATTCTACGATCTCAAAGAGATCATGATCGCAAGACAGCCCGGTATGCTCAGAAAGGCTGCAGCGGAGTGCTGGATAAGGTCTCACAGCTGGTTTGACCGGAGATCCGTCCGGCATCTGGACAGGGTTATAGCAATCAGCGAGACTGTCAGAAGGCGTATAGAGCGGTTTTATAGCATCTCTGCTGATGTGATCTGCCCTCCTGTGGATACGAGCAGGTTCGGGTTCAAGGAATACGGAGACTTCTGGCTATCTGTCAGCCGCATATATCCTGAAAAGAGAATCGATCTGCAGTTTGACATCTTCAGAGCCCTGCCGCAGGAGAGGCTTTTGATAGTGGGCGGGTACGCTGAGGGGGATCACGCTGCCAGCTACTACAAAAAACTGATAAAAAACATACCGGCAAATGTAGAGATGCTTGGCTCCATCTCAGATGAGGAGCTTGTCGATCTTTATGCCAGATGCAAGGGGCTTATATGTACAGCCATGGATGAGGACTTCGGGCTGACGCCGATAGAGGCCATGGCGAGCGGAAAGCCCGTTGTTGCTGTGAATGAGGGCGGCTTTGCTGAGAGTGTGATCGACGGCAGGACAGGGCTACTCGTAAGCGCTGATAGAGATGAGCTGGTCAGGGCTGTGATGGCAGTATCTATGGATCCAGAGAGATACAGGGAGGCGTGCCTTGTGCGTGCGAGGGAGTTTGATGTCGAGCTATTTTTAAAGAGGATGCGAGAGGAGATCGATCTGGGTGGGGAGGTCTGAAGATGTTATCGCATCTTCATGAGCTGTGGCGCTACAGGGAGCTGATACTTCAGCTTGCCTGGAGCGACTTCAAGCTGCGGTATAAGAACTCGGCCCTAGGATTCTTCTGGTCGCTTCTCGAGCCGCTGCTGATGCTGCTGGTGCTCTACGTTGTATTCAGCAACCTCATGCGCATACAGGTGGAGCACTACCAGCTCTTTTTATTGCTGGGAATCATCCTCTGGAACTTCTTTGACAGGGGGACGTCGATGAGCATCTTCGGCATAATAGGAAAGCCAAGCCTGGTGCAGAAGGTCTACTTTCCAAGGGACATTCTGGTGATATCCACTTGCCTTACGGCATTGATGATGACTGCGCTCGAGTTCGTGGTGTTCGTAGTGTTCATGGCAGTATTCAATGTGGTGCCTGGATGGACTGCGGTCTACTTTCCGGTGCTTCTCGTACTTGAGTTTCTGATGATCATCGGCCTGTCTCTTGCGCTCTCGGCTTTGAATGTTTACTTTCGTGATATCCAGTTCATCTGGAGGGTGATTTTGCAGGTCGGGTTCTTTGCAACACCAGTTATATATCCCATAACCATATTTCCTGAGAAGGCACGATGGATAGTGATGCTGAACCCCATGGCACAGATAATCACAATGATGCGTGATGGCATTCTTTACAGGAGTGCACCAGGGCCAGAGGCTCTGGCATATCTAGCGGCTGCCGCATTTTTGGCATTGTTGATAGGCTACATGATATTCGAGCATCTCGAGCCCAGGTTCGCGGAGGCGATTTGATGGGCTGCGCTGTGAAGGTTGAGCATCTATGTAAGACCTTCAGGATACCTCATGAGCGGAGGACAACACTCTTCGAGAGCATTGCGGGATTTCTCCGGCCCAATAGATATGAGACCATCACAGTCCTGCAGGACATCGACTTCGAGGTAGAGAGTGGAGAGTGTATCGGGATCATCGGGGAGAATGGCTCTGGCAAGAGCACCCTTTTGAAGATCATAGCCAACATCCTCCGGCCGACAAGTGGATCTGTGGAGGTATCCGGCAAACTGACGCCATTCCTGGAGCTGGGAGTCGGGTTTCAGCCCGACCTGAGCGTGAGGGAGAATATCCGCATCTACGGTACGGTGATGGGGCTCCCACGGAGGATGATATCCGAGAGGATAGAGGATGTGATCGGATTCGCAGGGCTGGAGAGGTTCGAGGACACGAAGCTGAAGAACCTCTCCTCTGGGATGCAGGTGCGCCTTGCATTCTCGACTGCAATACAGACCGAACCGGATGTCCTTCTGGTCGATGAGGTTCTGGCCGTGGGAGATATGGAGTTCCAGAAGAGGTGCTTTGAGGTCTTCGACCACTACAGAAAAGAGGGTGTGACGATCTTTTTCGTCTCCCATGATCTGGGTGCAGTCAGGAGGTTCTGCAACAGGGCGCTGCTGCTGAATAAAGAAAAGATGGTGTGTCTTGATGAGACGAATAGGGTTATTGAAAAATATATATATAAGGCACCTGCTGAGTCGGCCGCCCCGAAGACAGAGGAGAATGGTGTGCGGAGGGGGAACAAAAGGATCGAGATACTGGGGGTGAAGCTCCTTGACAAGAATGGTAACGAGAGCAGCGATTTCATATCGTTGGACCCCCTTAAAGTGAGAATTTTATATAATGCTCATGAGAAGGTGTACGCCCCTGTATTTGGATTGGCATTTTACTGGAATGACCTCTACTGCTATGGAACGATCACGGAGTTCGAAAAATATGATATCAGCCCGTTCTTCGGCAAAGGGCATGTAGATTTTGCTATAGAACGGCTGCCAGTGCTTGAGGGAAAGATCGAGATCACAGCAGCGGTCGCAGGTCCGAACAATAAGGTCTTATACGATTGGCACGAGCGCCTTTACTCATTCGAAGTCCATAACCAAACCAGTGATCTTGGTATCTTCCACATAGATGGCAGGTGGAGCGCCGGGAGGTTTGTTTGAAAGCAGGATCTTCAGGCCAGAGAAGAGTTTGCGGGCGGCTTTACCAGCGGCTGGCCGGCTTTAGCCCATTTATCGAGCGCAAATAGCCTGGCAT
>JAGPMN010000049.1 GCA_018052825.1 Methanothrix sp. | reverse complement strand
GGCATCTTCTTATTCTCTCTTGCCGTTTTAAATGCCCATCCAACAAAAGAATTCATAATAATTAATAGTAATACTAGTATATATACTTTTCGATACTTCCAGGGCAGAGGTTTATAGGAATCCTCACTCTCATAATTTTATTTTATTAATTATATTATTTGGTGAGTTAGGAATTAACCTAAAATTTTAAATAGCAAAAATGGTAAAAAGGTTTTATAGCCAAAAAGCCTTTGGCCACGGGCATTTTGGCCAGATTGCATGTCGGAGGAAAAAGCTGAGCAAGAGGTGAAGCATATGGTCAATAGCGTATTTCATTACTGGGTTGGGCTTCTGGTACTGTTTATGGTAATACTGATCGCGTACGGCATGACGGTTGGCGCCTGAAGCCAGAAGCTCTCTAAAAGTGTCCGTAGCTGGTCGTATGGCCGGTAAGGACTCATTTAATTGTCTCTCGTATAATAATTTTTGTATGTGTTTAGGTCCATGAATTCATCATCTATCGGCCCATTTCGTGCCATTCTCTGCTGCCTTTTCATTTAGAGCCTTTTTTGGTGGGCATAGTCTAACGATATCGTTTGCTTATTAGCTGCATGTCGATTTATATTAAGCATGCTCGGACTGAATCAGCATCTTCCGACCAACTCTCAAGCACCTAAACACATACTAATTTTTTATTGCCGTTTTTCGATCGAAACAGTTAAGTTCAACCTGTATTACCTAAAGGGCGGGCGTCGATGGTCTAGTGGTTATGACTTGGGCCTTCCAGGCGGAGATGCGTCTCTGCGAAGCAAGCCTACAACCCGGGTTCGAATCCCGGTCGGCGCATATCCCCTTTATGCCTGTGCTTACGTTGAATGCCGAATTATTTTCGCTAGATTTATATCCTAGTTTGACGAGGAATCATTTATGAATTCCGGCAGGGAGATCTCCAACGCAAGAGGATTGCTGGCCGAGAAGATTGCAGGAGAGATCACCCTTTCCCAAAATCCAGGCGAGACCCTGAGGAAGTGGCGCAGGAACTTCGCCATAACCCAGACCGACCTGTCCAATCATCTGGGCATTTCTCCGTCCGTAATCTCGGATTATGAGAGCGGCAGGAGGAAGTCTCCAGGCATAATGATCGTCAGCAAGATCATAGATGCCCTGCTGCGCATTGATGAGAGCCGCGGATGCAATGTCCTGCGCGCCTATGAGGGCATGTGGGGCGACATACTGGGTCTGGACTCCATATGCAGTGTCTGCGAGTACCAGGAGCCCATTGCCCTTGCCAGGATCGTGGACAAGCTCGATGCCGAGGTCGTATTCGGGCGCACCGATATCACCATCTGGGGCTACACGGTAATAGACAGCAAAAAGGCCATTGTGGAGATGCTGCCCGACCAGTTCCAGAAGATCTACGGCCGCAGCACTGCTCGCGCGCTCATATTCACGGGCGTGAGGTCAGGCAAGTCGCCCATGGTGGCGGTGCGGGTGAGCAACCTCAAGCCCGGGGCGGTGGTCCTCCAGGGGCTGGTGCCTTCTCAAGTGGACCCCATTGCCAAAAAGATCGCAGAGGTGGAAAACATCCCTCTTTTAACGACATATTTTTCCGTTGATGAGGTCACCAGTGCTCTGAGCAAAGGGTGAAATCTCTTGGTCTCGGGTATTGTAAGCTACGGGGTATACATCCCCAGATTTCGGATCCGGCTGGAGGAGATCGCCAGGGTCTGGGGAAATGGTGAGGAGATTTCGGAGGGCCTGCGCGTCTATGAGAAGTCGGTGCCCGACCTGGATGAGGATGCAGTGACCATATCGGTCGAGGCGGCCAGGAATGCACTCCTTCGCGCCGATGTCGATCCCAAGAGGATCGGAGCCATTTATGCCGGTTCCGAGAGCCATCCCTATGCAGTGAAGCCCACCGGAACAATAGTGGGCCAGGCAGTGTGCTCGTCATCCTCATACACGGCCGCAGACTTCGAGTTTGCCTGCAAGGCAGGCACTGCGGCAGTTCAGGCCTGCCTGGGGCTGGTCGGCTCAAATCTCATCGACCTGGGCCTGGCCATCGGAGCCGATGTAAGCCAGGGCGCTCCGGGGGATATGCTGGAGTACACCGCCGCAGCAGGCGGAGCCGCCTATATCATAGGCCGGCAGGAGCTGGCAGCGGAGATAGAAGGCTCTTACTCATTCACTTCGGATACACCTGACTTTTGGAGGCGGGAGGGAATGCCTTACCCCGAGCACGGTGGAAGGTTCACGGGAGAGCCGGCCTACTTCAAGCATGTGACAAGCGCGGCCAGGGGCCTGATGGAGCGGCTGGGCACGGGTCCCGAGGACTACGATTATGCCGTATTCCACCAGCCCAACGGCAAATTCCCCCTTCGCGTCTCCAGGATGCTGGGCTTCTCCAAAAAGCAGATCGAGCCTGGGATGATTGTGCCCCTCATCGGCAACACCTACTCTGCCTCCTGCCTCATCGGCCTCGCTGCCACGCTGGATGTGGCCCGCCCAGGCGAGCGCATATTTGTGACAAGCTTCGGCTCGGGAGCTGGAAGCGATGCCTTCAGCATAAGTGTGACGGACAGAATTGAGGAGATCCGCTGCCGCGCTCCGTCCGTTCGCGATCTGATCGCAGGCGCAGAGTATCTTGATTATGCAGTATATGCGAAGCACAAGGGCAAGCTGAAAATATGAGATCCGTATCCATAATCGGAGTGGGCTGCACCAAATTCGGAGAGCGGTGGGATGTCTCCCTGCGAGATATGATCGCAGAGGCCGGAGTGATGGCCATGGACGACGCTGAGATTGCAGGCGAGCAGATCGACGCCCTTTATGTGGGAAACATGAGCGGTGGCAGGTTCATAGAGCAGGAGCACATTGGAGCCCTCATCGCAGACTGCGCTGGGCTCTCCCGGATGCATGTGCCGGCCACACGGGTTGAGGCTGCCTGCGCCTCGGGTGGTCTGGCTCTTCGCGAGGCGGTGCTGGCTGTGGCCAGCGGCTACAGCGACATAGTCATTGCGGCAGGAGTCGAGAAGATGACGGACGTCTCCTCGGGCACGGCCGCCGATGCCCTGGCAGCGGCAGCCGACAGGGAGTGGGAGTGCTTCTTTGGGGCCACATTTCCGGCCCTCTATGCCATGATGGCCAGGCTGCACATGCGCCGCTACGGCACCACCCACGACCAGATGGCGGCGGTGGCTGTGAAGAATCACCACCATGCCATGATGAATCCCATCGCCCAGTATCACATGGAGATCACTGTGGAGGATGTGGACCGCTCTCCTGTTGTGGCCGATCCCCTGCATGTGCTGGACTGCTCGCCCATATCCGATGGTGCGGCCGCGGTAGTGCTCGCCCCCACTGAGATGGCGGCAAAGCTTGCAGACACGCCTGTGAGAATCGCCGGCAGCGCTCAGGCGAGCGACACCCTGGCACTGCATGACAGGCGCGACCTGACCACACTGGACGCCACAGTGGTCGCGGGGAGGGCGGCCTTTGCCCAGGCGGGAATTGAGCCTCGCCATGTGGATGTGGCCGAGGTGCATGACTGCTTTACAATCGCCGAGATACTGGCCATCGAGGACCTGGGATTTGTGGAGAAGGGCCAGGGAGGCCGGGCGGCTGAGGAGGGGATGACCGCGCTGGGAGGTCCCCTGCCAGTCAATACCTCGGGCGGCCTGAAGGCCTGCGGCCATCCCGTGGGGGCGACAGGCATCAAGCAGGCCTACGAGATAGCCCTGCAATTGCGAGGGGAGGCGGGCAAGAGGCAGGTTGATGAGGCCGAGGTGGGACTGGCCCACAATGTGGGCGGCTCGGGTGGAACCGCTCTCGTTCACATATTTACGAGGTGAGGTATGACCAGCCAAGCGCCAAGGTTTTGGAGGAGCATCCCCCAGAGATACAATCTCATCGGAACGCACTGCAATCGCTGCAATGAATACTTCTTTCCGCCAAGGAACATATGCCCCAACTGCCGGCGCGGGGCGCACCTGGAGGAGTATGCCTTTAAGGGAACGGGTACTGTCGTCACATTCACCACCATCCACAATGCCACAGAGGATTTCGAGAGGCTGACGCCCTACCATCTCGCCATCATTCAGCTCGACGAGGGTCCCAAGATCACCGGCCAGATCGTCTCCAGCCCCCAGCCCGTCAGGATCGGCATGAGGGTGAGGTCCGTCTTTCGCATCCTGGGAAAGGAGGGAGAGCGGGGCATAATCTACTACGGGACCAAGTTTGCCCCAATAATCGATCCTGGCTGCGCCGAGCCGAAGGAGAAGTAATTTTCAAAAATGAGATAAAGCTGCTTCTGGCAAAGATGTAAATAATTTGCAGGATATAAGTGAAGCTATGACTGCCGTCTCCCTTTGCTTCGAGGTCCACCAGCCCCTCCGGCTCAAGAAGAACTTCTTTTGGGACGGCATGCCCCTCAGGGAGGTCGTGCCAGATCTGGAGGAGTTTTACTTTGATGATGCAGAGAACAGGAGGATCTTCGAGCGCGTATCCGACAAATGCTATCTGCCCGCCAATGAGGTGATTCTGGAGTGCATCAAAAAGCATGAAGCCTCTGAGAGGCCATTCTCTGCAGCCTACAGCTTCTCAGGCATATTCCTGGAGCAGTGCAGGCGCTTCCGCCCAGAGGTTCTCGACTCATTCCTGCGGCTGGCGGACACTGGCCGTGTGGAGGTGATGGAGCAGACCTACTATCACTCCCTGGCCAGCCTCTACGAGGACAGTAGCGAGTTCGTAGAGCAGGTAAGGATGCACCGGGAGCTGATATGGGAGCTCTTCGGCCTCAAGCCCACCACATTTGAAAACACCGAGCTGATCTACAGCGACGAGATCGGCAGGCTGGCTGAGAAGATGGGCTACAGAGCCGTCTTTGCAGAGGGCGTCATGGCAGACCCCAATTACGTCTACCGGCCGCCCGGAGCCGATATTGCCCTTCTACTGCGAAATTTCAATCTCACAGATGACATCGGCTTTCGCTTCTCCTCCCGTGGCTGGGTGGAGTATCCCCTCACCGCCGGCAAATATGCCTCCTGGCTGGAGAAGACGCCCGGCAGGTGCATAAACATCTTCTGCGACTACGAGACATTCGGTGAACACCAATGGGCGGACACGGGGATATTCGAATTCCTGCGCCATCTGCCTGATGAGGTGCTGGCCCGGCCCGGCCTGCACTTTGCAACCCCCTCCCAGATTGCCAGGGAGGTCGCAGCAGAGAGGGAGCTCTCCGTGCCGAACTATGTCTCCTGGGCGGACCTGGAGAGGGATACGAGCTGCTGGCTGGGCAACGCCCTGCAGCAGGCCTGCTTCATTTACGGCAAGCGCCTGGAGGCCCCAGTCAAGGAGAGCGGCGATCCCGCCCTCCTGCGTGTATGGAGGACTTTAGGGCTCTCCGATCACCTCTACTACATATTCACCCATGGCGGCGGACCTGGAGAGGTGCACAGCTACTTCTCTCCTTACGGCATTCCATACGATGCCGCAGTCACCTACCTCTCCATTCTGGCAGACCTGCACTTCCGGCTGAAGAGAAGGATCGGCCTGGCGGATGCACCCTTCCGCTTCGCCACCGGCATCGACAAGTTCACGGGAGAGGTGGCCTGGAGCCTGGCCGGCCTCATGAATGCTCTGAAGAGGGTTCCTCTGGCCTCTCTAAAGTACCACAGCAGCCAGGGGGATCTTGCCCGCTGGGCTGCGACAAGCCTGGGGAACGCAGCGCTGGCAGAGAGATTTGAAAAACTGCAGGGCGGCAGCGGAGCAGGCCTGCGAAAGAGCCTGATTGCTGCAGTGAAGGAAGCCCTGGAGGAAGAGAGATGACCGCCTCATTCACACTGCGCCCCGCGAGCTTCGAGCAGGGCGCAGAAAAGGAGTGGCTGGTCGCCAATGGCCTTGGCGGCTATGCCTCGGCCACGGCCGTGGGCAGTTGCAGCCGCGCCTACCATGGCCTTCTCGTGGCCGCCAATAAGCCGCCGTCCGACCGCAGGCTTCTGCTCAGCAGCCTGGACGAGGAGATAGGCGGAGCCTCCCTTGCCAATCACCAGTATCCGGGGGCGATCTACCCCCAGGGCTACAGATACCTCCGGCAGTTCTCCTTCGACCCCCTTCCTAGGTTCTGCTACCAGGTGGGGGACATGGCCGTGGAAAAGACGGTCTTCATGATCCACGGGGAGAACACCACAATCATAAGCTACAGCATCAAAAATGGCAAGGGCAGGATGCGGCTCGTGCCATTAGTGCACAGCAGGAGCTTTCATGCCGCCTCGCCACTGCCGCCTCTCAGCCAGCAGGCGCACTCGCTGGGGACAGCCATCCGCTCCGATACTCTTCTGAGCCTGCACTCCGATGGTGCGGCTTATACGCCCTGGGAGACTGTCTACTACAACTTCGAGTATGAGAAGGAGCATCAGCGGGGCCTGGCCTGGAGGGAGGACCTGCTGGCTCCGGGATATTTCGAGATCGACCTGCAGGGGGATGCGTCATTTGCCATAGCCGCCTCCACATGGAGGTCGGCCATGCCCGACTGGAGAGCGGAGCTGAGAAAGGAGATCGACCGCCTTGCAGGCCTGCAGGCCCATCACCCCCTGGCCGCGGCGGCAGACACCTTCCTCGTGAAAAGGGGTGCCGGCCGCTCCCTGATCGCCGGATACCACTGGTTTGATGACTGGGGGCGCGACGCCATGATCTCCCTGCCCGGCCTTCTCCTCAGCACAGGCCGTCTCGATCAGGCCAAAGATGTACTGCTCACACTCGCCTCGACCATGAGGGATGGAGTGCTGCCCAACGACCTGGGGGCCGGCTCATACAACACAGTCGACGCCTCCCTCTGGTTTGTCCAGGCGGCAGCCAGCTACTACGACCACTCCCGTGACCGTCAGACTCTGCGCCGGATCTGGCCGAGGCTCGTGGAGGTGGTGGAGCGCTACAGCCGGCCTGGAGAGGACTTCGGCATGGAGGCTGACGGCCTCATCAGATCAGGCCCGGCGCTGACATGGATGGACGCCCGCCTGGATGGCCGGCCGGTCACGCCGCGCAGCGGCAAATGCTGCGAGATCAATGCCCTCTGGTACTCGGCCCTCACCGAGGTCGAGAGGCTCTCCCGGCCCGCCGGAAGAAGGGCTGGCCGGGCGGCAGATCTGGCCGGAAGGGTCAGGAGGAGCTACCAGTGGTTCTGGAACAGCGAGACGGGGTGCCTGTATGATGTTATAGATCCAGAGGATGCATCCATCCGTCCCAATCAGGTTATAGCCCTGAAATTCCCGGACCTGCTGCCCCGGACGAAGAGAGAGAGAATCCTGGAGGTGGTGGAGAGGGAGCTTCTCACAGACTGCGGACTGAGAACGCTCTCACCCCGCGACCCCCGCTACATAGGCCGCTACGAGGGAGGACCGGCCGAAAGGGACAGCGCCTACCATCAGGGGGCAGCCTGGCCCTGGCTCATTGGGCCCTACATCGATGCCCTTCTGGCGGTGCGGGGCAGGTCGGCCAGAACGCTCTCAAAGGCTACAGAAGCCCTCAAGCCGCTTCTCACACTGAACTTTAGCGGCATCAGCACACTGCCCGAGCTCTTCGACGGAGACATGCCGCAACGGGCAGGAGGCTGCATATCCCAGGCCTGGTCTGTGGGCGAGGTGCTGCGGGCCTGGACGGCTGTCTCGAAATAAAAATGGGAATTCCGGTCGCAAATTTAAGCCTCGGGCGGGATTCGAACCCGCGACCTCGTCCTTACCAAGGACGCGCTATACCGAGCTAAGCTATCGAGGCGCACAGAGCCCCTCGTGCTCACTATTCAAGAACCTTTCGGTTAGAATCCGATCAGCCCAGGTTGCGGCCCTCCAATACCTCTTTGTAGACATCCTCCGTACGCTTGGCAATTCGATCCCAGGAGAACTCGGCATCGATTCTCGAGCATCCGGCTCTGGCGATCTTCTTCATCTCCACGGGATTGGCGAGCAGCCTGTTTATGCACCAGGCAATGGACTCCGGCTGCACGTAGGCCAGCAGGCCGTCCTCGAAGTTCTTGATGATGCTCACAGCATCCGTGGCCACCACAGGCTTGCAGGCATCCCAGGCCTCCAGCACCACCACCCCGAAGGGCTCGTTTCGGCTGGGCACGCACATCAGGTCACAGGCATTGATCAGGTCCTGCTTCTCGGCACTGGGGGCGTAGCCCAGGAAGCGGCAGGCATCCGCCACCCCAAGCTCGCGAGCTCTCCTCTCGCACTCCCCTCTCATTCCGCCCTCCCCTATGAATATGAAGCGGGCGTCGGGCCGGGCTCTCAGGATGTGGGGGATAGCCTCCACCAGCAGGTCCGGACCCTTCTGTATACTCATCCGGCCGCAGAAGAGTACCAGTGGAGCCAGGGGATGAATGCCATACCTCTCCTTGATACGGCCGGCATCCAGCTCACGCCTCAGCTTGCCGCTGACAATGCCGTTGGGAATGATCCTGATCTTCTCTTCAGGCAGGCTGTATATCCACATCAGCTCGTCCATCATGCACCGGGTGGTGACGATCACCAGGGATGCCTCGTAGCAGCCCAGCCACTCCCGGTGGGAGATCTCCTGGGATATGCCGTAGCCGAAGTGATTTCCGTTGCGGCCCCACTCAGTGCTGTGCATGGTGATAAGAAACGGCTGGTTGTAGTCCTGCTTAATGCGGGTCAATGATAGCACGGGGTGCCAGTCATGGCCGTGCACTATGTCGAACTTGCCAAAGAGCTTCTGTGCGGCTGTGAAGCGATCGTAAAGGGCGTCGCCCATGCGATTCATCTGGACCAGGATGTCGCCGGATGCCTCCACATCCTCCCTCTGGTAGTGGACGCCATTGATCCTGTCGTAGGACTCAAAGTCGCCTCGGCGGGTGAATATGTGGACCTCGTGACCCCTTTTGGCCAGCGCTTCAGATAACTCTGACACATGCGGTGCCACTCCGCCAACCTTTATCGAGTATAAGCTCTCCCAGGAGAACATTCCAATTCGCATCTTTTCCCCAAATTATTTTCCGCCTTGCGGCGCTGATAGTCGATCGCTTGCCACTGCAGTTCAATCTCCGAGAAATAAACAAATTAACATCTGTTTCTCCGGATAATTGATTAAGCTTTCGGAGGATGGGACAAGTGGATACGGCTCAGGAGACCGGATCACCGTCCTGCCACACTCTTATAAATTTCCAGGGTCTTCTCAGCCGCCCTCCTCCAGGAAAACTGAGTCAGCGCCCTCTGCCGGGCGTTCTCTCCCCAGGCCCGCAGTCTCTCCTCGTCCTCCAGGGCCAAGTTGATCCCCCAGGCGATGTCGGCTGGATCGCGAGCATTGACATGAACTCCTGTAGGCCGCGGGGCGGCAGGGCTCTCCACGATCTCACGCAGGCCGGAGGTTCCGGCTGCACCCACAACAGCCGCCCTGCCCATTGCCGCTGCCTCCAGGCCAACGATGCCGAAGGGCTCATATAGGCTGGGAAAGACACACAGGTCCGCCAGAGCATAGTGGTTCCTCTTGGACAGCCCATCCAGGAAATCGGTTACCAGGATCACTTTGCCTGAAGGGAGGCTTCTGGCCCGCTCCCGGACAAAGCCCTCCAGGCTTCCCCTTCCCACCATGAGCAGCCTGGCTTTTGGATTGCGGGATAAAACTGCGGGCATGGCTGCTAAAAGCTCCCTCACCCCTTTCACCGGCTCCAGCCGGCCCACAAAGAGGATGACCGTCTCTCCCGGGGCTATGCCGTACCTGGCCCGCAGGCCATCCAGTGCGGAAGGATCCACCAGTGCCGGATCGAAGAAATCTGAATTCACCCCGTGATAGCAGACTGATATCTTCTCAGCCCCGGCTCCTAGGCCTATCAGCTCCTGCTTCATGGCCTCTGAAACTGTGATGATTCCGTCCGCCGCCTGCATGCCCCTCTTCTCCAGGGATACGATCTGGGGATTGGGCCTCTCCGAGCGGCCCGCCTCCAGGCCGTGCACATGGTAGATGAGCGGCACTCCCTCTCTTTTCACGGCCATACCGCCCCACAGGCCCAGCCAGTCGTGGGCCACACAGAGCTGGTAGGGCCCGTGATCGACGATGCCCGCAGCCGAGAGCTGGTTTAGGGCCAGGAGCTCCTCGAAGAAGAGCAGTCCGTCTCCCCAGGCCAGCGTCTCGTCTGATAGGAATATGTCCAGGCCGTCCCTTATTGGCACGGGCCGGTAGCGGAATACGTCAACTCCATTCATCCTCTGCCGACGCTTGAGGTTGCCGGCACCCATGGTAAATACGGAGACGCTCTCCCCCATGCTCGCCAGCTCCCTGGACATCTCATCTGCATAAACTCCCAGGCCGCCGAATATTCTGGGCGGATACTCAAGGCTCAAGTAGGCGATCTTCATCTGTCAACCCGTTCCATCTGTCATAGTTCAAGCTACCAGGTTCCTGTAGTACTCCAGCACAGGCTCCTCCCAGTCGAACTGCCTGGCTAATGAGAAGGACTCCTCGCAGAGCAGCCGGTACTTGACCTCATCTTCGAGGTACGTCCAGGTGAAGTAGTCCAGTGCCAGGGCATAGTCCAGAACCGTCTCATTTGGATAGGCCTCGATGTTGTCCACTACTATCACGCCACCCAGGCCGGAGACCCGCTTCTTGACCTTCTTCAGGGCATCGGAGAACCCTGCCGACCGGCTGACGATGGAGGGGGTCCCCTCCCGCCCGGCTTCCAGGGCGGTGAGCAGGAATGGCTCGTACTGGGAGGGGAATATGCCGGCCACGCAGCCAGCCATGATCTCGTCTGCAGTCATTCCCAGGCCCCCGTCATCTGGGCCGACCCACTGTGGATAGAGCATGGCCGCCACCATCCTCCTTCCCGAGATCAGCTCGCTCTCATCCAGACTTCTCTCCTTAATCATATTCTCCAGGCGGATCTCATCCCCCACCAAAACCTCTGGGGGGAGGTTGATAGGAAAGCCCTCTGGGAGCTTGCTTTTGTCTTTAGGGCCGTGCGCTGCAATGAGGAAGCAGACCACCCGGCTATCCTCTGCATGCCTCTGCCCCGTCAACCTGTACCGCAGCAAGCGGTCCTGTAGCATGAGGGCATCGAGAAGCTGGGGGTATCCCTTATTTTCGATCTCTATCCTGGAGATGGTGAAGACAGGTATGATGCTCTCCTGCTTTACGCACTTGCCGTCGCAGTACCTGTAGAGATTGTCGGCCAGAAACTGCTGGATCTTCGCCCGGCAGCGGTCCTTCTTCTCCCAGTCGATATCCTCAGCATTCACCTCTATACCGTTCCTGATGACTATGCCCTTCATCCTGTAAAAGAGCATGGCCTCCTTCATTGTCGAATCACCCACGAAGGTTACGACATCGGCATAGCGGGCCAGCGCCTCCAGTGCGGCAAATCCGGCGGGAGTGCCCGGCTCCACCCGCGAGTCGTTGCTGGCTATCTTCTGCAGGGACTTGTAGCCGGCTGTTCTGCCAGGCACTGTGGCGTGCAGGGTGCAGGCGGAGCGGACGGCCACACCCAGCTTCTTAAGCCTGGCAGCTGCATAGAATACCCCGAACTCATGGCAGTGCAGTGAGACTCTGACCTTGGGCATCACCGCCCTGGCGAAATCCGAGACCGCTTTGTCTGTGTACTTCCTTGCCATCTCCTCATGCGAGAGGGCAATAAGCCGCACAAACTCAGAGACCGCGTAGGATAGATTGAGATAGTGAGTGTACTCCCGGCCGTAGTGCGCCCTCTCGTAGTTCATGGAGTCCAGGCCCAGCAGGTCGAAGGCCTCCGTCTTGATGGCATTGCTCCTGGTCATCTCCTGGCCCTTCCAGCGCACCATATGGGACTCGTAGTAATCGGTATTGAAGAGAACATAGGCGATGGGCACGCCATCCACAGTCCGCTGGGCAGTTGCTGCTTCAATTCCGGAGGCATTGAGGCTGGACAGAACGCCCTTCAGCTCCTCACCCGGCTGCAGAGCCTCCAAGCCTCTGAGGTCTGTAACCCGGTTCTTGCCTGTGTTCCAATCCGATCCGGAGGCCGGATAATTGGGGCCTGCCACCAGTATATGCAGGCCGCTCTCGATCCTGCCCCTGGCCGCCAGCCGGGCCAGTGTCACTGCTTCGGCATCCACCACATTCCAGATGCCGCCCATCTTGTTGGAGGCAGGGCCAGCCTCCTCCGCCGCCAGGACGATCCATCTTTCCATCATTTAGAACACCTGAAATAACACCTGAAATTTTTGTCTCATGGATAGGGGGAGAGGGATGATACGGACATCCCCTCATCTGAGATGTCCAGAACCCGGATGCTGTTTGCGATCTTCGATCCTCTCATCTTCATGATGTAAATGGAGCGGATGAGATTGTTGCCGATTCGGTCCCGGCTGAGTATGGTGGCCGAGTCAGCCCCGTACTCCAGGAACTGGTTGGTGCCGAAGGCCGTGCCTATAGTCACCACAGAGGTGGTGCCGCTGCTGCGAATGGTGCCGAAGAGGTCGTCGGTAAGGGAGCGGAGCTGGAAGGGCTTTTCCACAGCCATGAAGAAGGCGGTCAGGTCGTCGATGAAGAGCCGGACGGGCTTGAAATCTGCCAGCTTTCTCTCCACAAGCTTTCTAAAGTTTATAAGGAAGTCTATGGGATCGACATCGATGCTCTTCTGCAGGCGCAGAATCGGATCTGTCACATCCACAATGGACAGCCTTCCATCTCTCTCCATAGCCGAGAAGTCCCAGCCGAAGGAGGACATCATCTCCCTCCTCAGGTACTCCGCGCTCTCCGAGGGTGTGATGATCATGCCCCTCTCACCCATCTTCAGACCGTAATATATGAACTGGCTGGCAAAGACCGTTTTGCCTGTACCGGACGATCCAGTGACGGTGTTGACCGTACCCACATGAAAGCCCCCGTCAATCAGTTCATCAAATCCGGGTATTCCGGACCTGGTCCTGTTGAATTTGCCGCTTTTTTCCGCCATATCCGAATCTCCCTCACAACCCCTGCACCAGATTTAGCGGCGCTGGATACTTTTTGTTTTGGCGGCTAATGGTAATAGGTCTTTCGGTGAGGGTACTTGGAATCAATTCTCTGCAGGAAAAAACAATATATGCTTGGAGGTGTAATGAATGTTGTGCACCGGACTACTGGACTGGCTATCATACTGGCCGCAATGGCTCTTTTCATGGCAGCATCCGAGAATGCTGCAGCTCAATCTATGCAGGTTGTGCCGGCGGATGTGATCATGGTCAAGATGAAGCTGGGCGAGTCCATCGCATACGACCATATCATAGTGTCCGGGAATTTAAGCTCCGATCGGCTGGCCCTGTCTGCAAAGCAGATCCTGCGCATTCCATTTGAAGTGAAGGTCCAGCCATCCGACTCTCCCAGGATTGCCAACTCATCCATCTCCATCAAGAATTCATGGATCGACGGAGATGTCGATCTCAGCAATGCATTATTCCAAAGATCGGTACGCTTCGAAAATACAATCTTCGCGCGCAATGTATCATTTAAAAACTGCGAATTCAGGCAGGAGGCCTCCTTTGAAGGGTGCAGGTTTGACGGGGCGACTGATTTCAGCAAATCCCAATTCAAAGGAGCGGCGGACCTCTCCTGGTCCCAGATCCGGGGGCCTGCGATATTCACGGACACTCAATTCGGTGATTATGCCATATTCTATCTCACCGACTTCTTGGGGAAGGTTTCTATGAGCGGAGCGAAGTTCATAGGGCCGACCAGCTTCGAGGGATCCAGGTTGCTCGACAATGCCGATTTCAATTCAACTCAATTTGGGTCTGTAGTACTCTTCGACGGCGCCCAGTTCTTCAAAGGGGCCGGTTTTTTGAGGGCTGCGTTCGGTGATTTTGCTTCGTTCAACCAGACGCTGTTTGAGGAGATCTCCTTTAGCGAAGCGCGATTTTCAGCTCCCGTCTTCTTTGTGAGAACCGAGTTCAACCGGTCGGCGGCATTTGACTCTGCCAGCTTTGCGAGCACGGCCAGCTTCAATGGTGCAAGATTCAACGGCTCGGCCTCTTTCGATAAAGCAGTATTCAATGAGGTAGCGGAGCTGAATAGCTGCACCTACGAGGGCCCTGTCGACTTCTCCGGCACGCAGTTCGGGGTGGAGTCGAGCTTCAACGACTCCGTATACAACGGCACAGTCGGTTTCCTGGGGGCGGCGTTCCTGGGATTTGCGGACTTCAGCGGCTCTCATTTCGCAGAAGACGTCGATTTCAGCGGCACGAATTTCGAGGGGCCGGTGGACTTCAGCAGATCCCGGTTCAGCAGGGAGGCCCGCCTTTTCGGCGCTCAATTCCGGAGGAACGTCTACATGGAGAGCTGCCGGATTGCGTGCCTCAATATGACCGGGGCGAGCTATCCCTGGATATTCCTGCACTGGGAGGCCATAGGGGACTTCGACTCGGATGCTAGCGCCTATTCCTGCATTTTAAAGAACTATGAGAATTTGGGGTGGCAGCAGGACGCAAACGACTGCAGCTCCGACTTCGAACGCCGGAATGGGTTTTGGTGAGTGATAGCATTGGGTGAAGCGTTTGGTTCTCTGATAAGGAGGCTTCTCCATAAGTGAGTCGTGTACCTGTCTGACTGAATTATTTATATATTGGCACCTCCAACTATGATTTTGGTGTAGCGACGGAGGACGAGTTGGATTTATCGAAATTCTGGTAATCAGGTCGTGACCCTCTAATAGGTTTGAGTTTTGTAATATGGAAAAGTCAAGAGTTCCTGCAAGCTCCAGACATGATCGATTAAGCCAGCTTGCTTCGCGGGACTATTGAACTCCGTTATGCCCATCTC
>JAGPMN010000004.1 GCA_018052825.1 Methanothrix sp. | reverse complement strand
GACCCGTTTACCAGACTGTATGTACTGGCTCTGGGGTGCAGATATCTGGAGCCGGAGCTGAGGGACTTCCTGGGAGGCTACAGCTATGTAAAGCTGGTAAAGGCGGACACGAAAAGCGCAACCCTTCAGGTGGTAGGGGCCGGCAAATATAATGACGGCTACTATCTATTTGACGCAACGCCCTTCGGAACCCGCGACAACCCCCGCAAGGACGGGATTGCCAGGTTTTCTGTTATATATCCGGAAGGCCGGCTGAGGACGTTTTATAATGTAACCTCAACACAAAGCGTCTTCTCTGAGGCATCCCAGCGCCACCATTCTGCCGCATTTTCTCATTCAGGAAATCGAGCCTGATCTCATATGCGGATCAGATCAAAGGCTTGAATAGGGCAGGCAGTACCGCCATGGCGTAAATCACCAGCCCGACAAGCCCCGCTTCGATAATGTAGAGCCCTATGTTAAATGGGTCCATCATATTCTCTTCCATGAGGCTATCACCTTATCGGCTTTGTATCTATCTTGTATTCATTGTAATTATGTTTTTTGGGCAGATGATTATGAAGAGAGGCAAAAAGAAAAGAATAAACTGCCCTGCAATGCCTACAGGGGTGCCATTCGGGGCAGGATATTGGGATTGATGCCCTTGGCAAGCTTTGTTACATCCTTAAACCTGCTCTCCGCCGTCTCAATGCTGGCGCCAGGCTGGGCGGCCTCAGCCTCTCCTCCTGCCTCCTCCTGGGCTGCAGACTTTTCAGATGGCTGGGCTGATGTAGCGACAGCTGCCGGGGTATATCCGGATGTATCCGGGCTGATCATGATGGCAGTAAACTCTCCCCGGCTGGCCTTTCCACTGCTATCCGTCCGTACGAATATGCCGTCCATGGTCTTGTTCTGTACATCTGCCCTGATGAATGTGGATGTAACTGTATCGCCCTCCAGGGCGGCCATGGATAGGAAGGCGGTGCTCTGAGATGAGGACGATGGCGATGTGGAAGTGGACAGCAATCCGGAGGCCGCACCGTTCCAGGGACTTTCTCCCTCCGATTTGACCAGGCCGAAGAGGAAATCTCCCGACTGGTTGATGGCCATGACGACCTCGCTCTCGCCCAAATTAGCCTTCCAGATTCCCTGCAAACCCGAGGCTGCCTCCTCTGCCGCTGTCGCCGCCGTCCCGGATGCGGCCGGCGCGTCTGATGCATCCAAGGCCGACGCTGGCTGCAAAGAGATGAGCAGCGCCAAAAGAAGGAAAGACGCCAGGCCCATCTTCAGGCCGATATTTCGGATCATATAAACCCCCGTGATAAGAGGTCTTACTCGTATTAATATGGTTCGCTGAACTGCCTCCCCGGCGTCTCCGACTCACAGAAATTTTAAATACGAATGCCGTCAATTGAGGCATGATGTATCCGTGGCTGGCTCAGGCCGGCGGAGATGCCGGTCTATTGGTAAACAACTTGTGGCTTATTATTTTTATCCTTCTATTTCTCGTGCCCATGATGCAGAGGTACTACCTTCAGACAGCAAGAAAGGCCGTACTGGGAAAGCTTGGCAAGAAAAGGGGGACGCAGGTTATAGCCCTCATCCACCGCCAGGAGACCATCAGCTTCCTCGGCATTCCTCTGGCCCGCTATATAGATATCGATGACAGCGAGAGGGTGCTGAGGGCCATTCGAGCTGCACGAAAGGATGTGCCCATAGACATCATACTGCATACTCCGGGCGGCCTGGCCCTGGCGGCGACCCAGATCGCCATGGCCCTCAGGGCCCATCCGGCGACCAAGACGGTCATAGTGCCCCACTACGCCATGAGCGGAGGAACCCTCATCGCATTTGCCGCGGACAAGATCATCATGGACCCCCATGCCGCCTTGGGTCCTGTCGACCCGCAGCTGGGAGACGCACAGGGCAGCTACCCAGCCACCTCGCTTCTCGAGGTTGTGGGCAGGAAGAAGATCGATGAGATCGACGACAAGACCCTCATATACGCTGAAGAGGCAAAGAAGGCCATGCAGCAGATGAGGGAGCTCCTGGCAAAGATCCTGGAGGGAAAGTGTGGGGATGACAGGCTGGCAGCTATAGTGGAGGAGTTCGTCTCGGGAAAGTACACCCACGACCATCCCTTCATGGCCGAGGAGGCGCGGTCGCTGCTGGGAGAGTGCGTACAGACAGATGTCCCGGAGGAGGTCTATGCTCTCATGGACCTGTACCGCATGGAGACCAGCAGGAACAGGCCGGGCGTGGAGTATGTGCCGCTGATGAAGCGCTGAGGATACGGGGAGGGGCTTGAATATTATCGTTTTTATCTGGTGTGACTGACTATTCCACCCTGAAGCCGATCACCACATTATGCCTCCTGGGCGCGTAGCTGCGCACGATCTCCCGGCGGAGGACCTTGACATTCGCACCCACCACCCCGGCCGCTTTTTCTATCATCTCCTCGTCCCGGAAGAGCTCCGCCTCCGGGGCGATGCAGTAGTAGTGGACTATGCCGCCCGGCGCAGCCGCCCGCATGGCAGGTATGAGGAAAGCAGAGGCGCTGTGGGGCAGGTTCATGATCACATGATCTGCCCGCCTCCGGTAGCGCAGGGCCAGCTCTGCCGCGTCCCCCTCGAGTATCTCTATGTTTTTAATTTTATTCAGGAGTGCATTCTCCCGCAGGTATTTGACTGCTATGGGATTTTTGTCGATGGCTATGACGCGGGCGCCCCTTTTGGCGAGGAGCAGGGCGAATGGCCCCACGCCCGCGAACATGTCCAGGACCATCTGGCCGGGCAGCACCTGTTTGGCCACGCGCAGCCTCTCCGTGCCCAGCCTGCCGGTGAAGTATGCCCCCTGCAGGTCCACACGGTAGGAGAGGCCGTGCTCCCTATGCACTGTGAAACACCTCTTCTCGCCTGCCACATGGCGGAAGCGGCGGGTGCGAAACTCCCCTTCCACATCGGATATGGCAGAGATGACAGTCTTCAGGCTCCTGTTGGCTGCCATGAGGGCAGCTGCCACACGTCCCGCCTCGGCTTCATCATCCTCCTCGATCAGGGCGATGTCCCCCACCACATCGAATCTTGGGCAGTAGCCCAGTATCTCCTCAGGTGTGGGGATATGCTCCTCCGGCAGGAGATCGACCTGCGCCAGCTCAAACTCGGCAACAGAGCGCAGGCTTGCTTCTGAGCGCTCGTCAAGCGGCAGGACGGGCAGGTAGAGAAAAGGGCCGTCCGAGCGGATCTTGCGGCTGCGGTCGAAGAGGCCTGCCTCAATCAGCGATCTTCTCATTCTCTCGCCGCTCCTTCTGTCAACCTTTATAGCCGTGGATTGCTCAGGCATTGGCCGGAGGCTTTGCGCCTTTCGTTAATATGCCTATGCATTTGATTCGGTCGGGCAGCGGAATGATTTTAATTGAAAAATGCATTGGAGCTATCATGATGCGGCGCTCTGCGGAGGTCAGCTCCGCCCTCATATGCTCCACCATCATGCTGGCCGCCTGCAATGTTCTGGCACTGCCCGATGAGGCCGCAGGAAGAGTGGTGAGCGTTATAAGCGGCGATGCCCTGGGAGTCGAGATGCTGATCGGCGACAGCAGGACGGCAGCCGTAGACAGCATAAGGCTTGCCGATATAGAGGCTCCATCCACACTGACCCAGGAGGGCAAGGCTGCGAAGGAGTACGCCTATAACCTTCTCATGAACAAAACGGTATATCTGGACATCGATGACAGCTCATCCACCGGACGCAATGAATGGAGCCAGCTGATCTGCGTCGTCTACCTCATGGACGGCGACTTTCGCCCTGTCTGGCCACCAGTGAACAGGCTTCTCGTGGACGCAGGAACGGCCAGGGTCAGCAACGACTCCTGCAATGAATTCGATCCCTCCGCATGGTGGGCAGAGCCCCCCTCTTTCCTGCCGGGTGAGAAGCGCAATCAACTCAAGGCCATGCAGCAGGGGCAGCGTCATCGTCAGGAGGCCTACACCACGTCTGGAGGGGCTGCAGCATCAGGGCTCGCTACGGGAGAAGACCGGAAGAGCAGCATACTGGACACGAGCACCGCAGGGCGGATAAGCATCGGTTACAGGAAATAATTTTTTAATAATTGGACACATACACAACCCAAGAGCCGCCACGCGAAAAGACGGCGCAAATTGACCAAAAGAGCTATTTGTAATTACTGCAAACCTCAGCCCCATGAGACAAGAGATTATAGTGGCATTAACTCTGATCGTATGCTGCAGTTCTGCTGTAGCTATTGAAAAGAATTCTTCGGTGGAAGATAATCCCGTAGTCGATGCCCTGAAGAGTGCGATTGTCTCCTCCTCAGACATCACATCTTATCGGTTCACGCTGGATATGGATCAGACAATGAGGCTGCACAATCTCAGCAACCAGACTGAAGCTCCTCAGGTCTTGCAGGTCAAGTCATTCGGCGCAGGCAGCGTGAACGTCACAGAGAAGGCCATGGAGATGGCCCTGGCCAGCGTCGTCATCTCCCAGGGAGACGAAGACAATGTGACGGCCACCTCCATTGAGGAGTACCTCATAAACGATACTGTTTACATGAAGATCGATGGCAACTGGACATATATAAGACTGGGCCTGCCAGGCTGGACTTCTCAGCAGCCTGCAGGAGAGCAGATGGAGATGCTCAACCAGTCTAAAATCTCGCTTCTCGGCATGGAATCGATTGACGGCATAGACTGCTACAAGATAGGAGTTGTCCAGGAGAGGGAGGCCTTCTCGAGGATGGTCTCTCAGCAGGACGGCCTTGATATGGGAACGCTCAATCTCAACCTCAGCGAGATTTACAGAAACGCCACCATCAGCATGATATACTGGATCGATACGAACGAAAACCTGCTCAAGAAGACGGAGATGGATATGGACATCTCTATTAATTCAAAGGATCTGGGAATCCCGGCAGAGGAAGCGGGCGATTTGCAAATTCAGATGTCGATCAAATCCACTTACCTCTATCGCGACTTAAACGGGTATATTCAGATAGCACTTCCGTCTGAGGCAGAGACGGCCCAGCCTTTTGGCCAGGCCATCAACATAACCGCAGAAGGCACTCTGCAGAACACGACTATAGAAGCCAGCCCCTGAAGAAGGTCTTGGGAGGGGAGGTGAAGCCCCACGCCGGGAATAGCCCGGAACGGGGCCGCCCTTTGGATATCGAAAGTCCTGAAAAAGCCCGGCTCAGTACTGCCGGGCCATGTATGTCCTGACGGCGCTCTTTTTGCCGCAGACGGCACAGGCCGCCTCAGGGAAGCTCTGGTACTGAGGCTCGCCCAGCATATTGGCCCCAACGCTGTCCTCGAGCTGGTGGCCGCACTCCTCCTCCCCGCACCACGGTATGAGAGCGACTCCTGTTTGGGTCTGCGCTTTAGCCTCCTCCATGCTTGCAACCTCTTTCACCAGTCCATCGTGTAAGAGCCTGGCCCTTTCATAGAGTGCAGACTGCATCTGCTCCGCCTCTTTGAAAATGGCCTTCTCCAGCCCATCCATGGAAGCTGACTTCTTGACGCCATCGCGGCGGGCCAGGGTGACGGCACCCCTCTCTATGTCCCTGGGCCCCACCTCCAGGCGGAGTGGGACTCCCTTCATCTCCCATTTGTAGAACTTGGCCCCCGGCCGCTCGTCGCTGGTATCCAGCTCGACCCTCACTTTAGCGGATGCGAGCCGGCTCTTCAAATCCCGGCAGACTGCCAGCACCCTGTCCTTGTCGCCCAGTAGAATGGGCACGATCACCACCTGCGTAGGGGCCACCTCCCAGGGCAGGATCAGGCCCCTGTCGTCTCCGTGCACAGAAATGAGTGCGGCGATGCAGCGCTCCGATATGCCGTAGCATGTCTGGGAGACCAGCTTCTGCTCACCGTCCTCAGCCTCATAAGTGATCTCGTATGTCTTGGCGAATGTCGAGCCGAGGTGATGGGCTGTGCCCACCTGAAGTGTCCTGCCATCAGGCATGATCACATCTATGGCCTTTGTATAGTCAGCACCGGGGAACTTGTCCCAGCTGGGGCGGCGGCTGATCAGGAAGGGCAGGGCCAGGCGGCTGTAGAACTGGCCGTATCTTTCGATCGCCGTCTCCACCTGTGCCGCAGCCTCCTCCCATGTGGCATGGACCGTGTGCGCCTCCTTGAAGGATGTGATCTCCCTCAGGCGGATGAGGGGGCGGGTGTGCTTGGTCTCATAGCGGAAGGTGTTGACGATCTGGTATATCCTGAGGGGCAGATCTGCATGGGACCTGATCCATAACTTGAACATGGGATATATGGCAGTCTCGCTGGTGGGCCGAAGTGCGAGCTTGACATCCAGAGGAGAGGTGCCGCCCTGGGTCACCCAGTAGACCTCGTCCTCGAAGCCCTTGATGTGCTGGGCCTCCTTCATGAACTCATTCTCAGGGATCATGAGGGGAAACTGGGTCTCCTGGTGGTCCGGGTCGAGCAGCTCCCGGATGATATTATAGACATTCTTCCTGATTGCAAAGCCGAAGGGAAACCAGACGCACATTCCCTTGACAGGGTAGCGGTTGTCGATTATCTCCGCAGTCATGAGAAGCTCATGGTACCATTCGCTGAAATTTTCCTTGGGGGGGAGCCTGATTGAGGCTTGGCTGCCTCCTCGGCCCTCCTTTGCCTCGGACGTGGGATTTTTGTAATCGGTCATGTAACCACCGATATAACCAGAGGGGTGATAAAAGTTTCAATGGCCGCGGCCAGGAAGAGCAGGGGCATGACATACCGGAGCAGCATGTGCACCGCCTGTCTGATCTCCCCGCCCAGGTCGACACTCTCTTTTGCCAGAGTGAGTATGAAGAGATAGCCCAGACGAAAGCCCACGGCGATGCTGACCAGCACCACGGGCAGCTCGATTATGCCGTGGGGCAGTATGCCTGCCATGAGCATATCCAGGCCTTCATCATGCACGGTTTCACAGGCCACTATGCCCAGCAGAAAGCCGTTGCTTGTGGCTGCAAGCAGCGGAAGGATGCCGAGGCCCAGGCCGAAGAGCATGGCCATGGCTGAAGTCATGAGGTTTTTAAGGAATATCATGAGCATGATGACCATGGGCGGCTGGCTCAGTATCAGTGCTATCAGCTTCTCTATCTCCTGAGTCTGCAGGGCGGCGAAATCAGGATCCACGCCGGCCACGCGGTAGCCCAGCGCTGCCGAGATGAAGAACGTGAAGACAGAGAGGATTATGAATATGCGAATCGATTTCAGATAGGCCCAATCATCTTTTGCCGACAATTAATATCTCCTCGCGGAACTGGCTGCAGCTTTTATTTAAGCCTGCCGCGGCCCTTCCTGAGCTGTCGCCGGGTGGTAAGAAAGGCCCTAGGCGCCGCTCAGAAAGTACAGGCCGAAGCACATAAGGAAGATGCCGCACGCCGAGAGTATCCTGCGGTAGTTGCTCTGGGAGAGAACAGTCCGCCCCCGGTCCAGGCTGAGGGAGACCAGGGTGTACCAGCCGAAGTCGGCACCCCAATGGCCGATCATGAATAGTGCGGCCATAAAGGCGCCTGCCTTCAGTCCGGAGAGCAGCAGGGCGCATCCCACCGAGAGCCACCAGATCCAGAAGTAGGGATTGGCTGCGCTGGTGACCAGCCCTGCCAGGTAGGCATTGCCAGCCAGCCCTCCGCCGGGAGATGCAAGGGAGGCGCGGCTGCTGCCAAAAAGGGTCAGGGCTCCAAAGGCGATCAGCGCCAGGCCGCCGACCAGCGAGATGATGCGGGTTTGGGCCAGCATGGCGTCAGCCAGCCCTCCCAGGATCAGAAAGAAGATCAGGGTCTCCAGAAAGGCATGGCCTGCCGCCACCCTGGGCCCGGCCTTCCAGCCGTCCTGCAGAGATGTGTTTACGGTGGCCACCAGCGTCGGCCCAGGAGCCAGGGCGCCAGTAAGGCCAATGGCGAAGGCCATGGCAAGCATCTGCACCATCTCGTACATATCCAGTCTCCTTCTTCCACATTGAGCCGGGGTTAAAAAAGATTTTGATTATGAAAACGCTGAAAAGCCGCGGAAGTGGACAGGTCGGGATTTGAACCCGAGGCCTCTACCATGCCAAGGTAGCGATCTTCCAGCTGATCTACCTGCCCAGCAGGACTCAAGGTGATCAGTACCCCATTTAAACATGTCGGTGAGATGATGGCTGCAGGCCGCCCCGGGGGCTATCTCGCAACCGTCTGCGGAAGGCGCGGCTTTTCCAGGCGCTAGGGAGTCTGAGCCCAAAAGGTATATCTATCTATCACGAAAGTGAGCGGCAATCATGAGAGCGACCATAAAATTGCCGATCATCATCACGCTTCTAATCCTGCTTGCAGCCGCAGGCGGCCAGGCGGCGGCCTCTGCCGGCCCGGCCTGGACAGGCCCCTCATTTATTCCCTTCTTTTCGCCGGCTAATGCTTCGAACAGCACAACGTCGATCGCTCCAGTGATCCTCACATCAACCGTCTTCCGGCAGAATGCGACCGAATATTTTCACCCCGTACTGGCCAGATGGGAGCATTTCAGCTTCTATCAAAATGCCACATCATCAGAGTACAGCACCACCTCCACCAGACAGTTTGCGGCCCAGGATAGATACTACGCCGGAGTTGAGGAGCATGACGACCCGGACCGCATGGAATTGAACAGGTTCCTGGAGGACGACGAGCCGCCGAACAGGCCGCTGCTCTGATCTGCACTCTCGCTATTTCCTGCGGATAACCTTAAGCAAATCTTCAGTTATTAGCTCATCCCTGTGCCCTCTGTGGCTCCGCGGTGAAGGCGCAGTCAGCCTGTTACGGCAACCATCGAGAGCTCAAAGGACGCACAGAGATGATAGGATCAATTACCAGCCCTTAAAAGAGAGGCCTACTGCAGATAATTGTCGATGCTGGTCAGCTTTTCAACATCGCTCTTGCTGATGCTTGACTCCAGCACCACCTTCTCCTGGACTTCGATGGGAGCGTGGCTCCGGAGGGCCAGGGCCAGGCAGTCTGAGGGGCGGGCGTCGATCTCATTTTGCCCCTTCTCGCTCTTCAAAGTTAGGCGGGCATAGTAGATGCCCTGCTCCAGATCGTCGATGAGCACATTGGTGATGCTGGCGGATAGACACTCCAGCACGGATATGAACAGGTCGTGGGTCATGGGCCGGGGGGAGAGCTCTCCGGATAGGGCATGGTGTATGGAGATGGCCTCGGATAGCCCCACGAATATGGGCACGATCCTCGACTTCTCATCCTCAAGAAGGACTACGGGGGCTGGCGAGCTTCCCTCCGATTCGGCGATGTAGACTCCTTTGACTCTGACTGGAACGGGCGCCTCCATAGCATCACTTCCTTCGCTCATCTTATAAAGCTCCGGCGATCTAAATCACTCAAGGCTGTTCATGCAGGTCTATGCCGATCCTCACGCATACGCCCTCGATATCCCAGTCTTTGACCAGCTTTCCCCGGAGGGGCAGGCCGAGTCCCATCTGGAAATCTGAGGCCCTGACCTCTCCCGCGATATAGTCCTTCAGCTTTAAAGCGAGGTCCAGTATGGGTTTGCTCTCGATATCCACCACTGCACGTATTGAGTCCTCCACGCGAAGGTCCAGCTCCTTTCTCATGTCCTGGATGCGGCGGATGATCTCCCTTGCATATCCCTCTGCCTCAAGATCGGCAGTGAGGGTGACATCCACATAGACGAAGCCCCTGGAGAACTCGGCTGCCGGCATATTCTGGGGTGCGATCTCCTTAATCTGCACCATCTCAGGCGTGATCTTATACTCCTTTCCGACATGGGAGACTGTGGCCTCGCAGCCGCCGTCCAGCTGGCTCTTGACCCATGCCGGATCCGCCTCGGCAATAGCCGCCACCACTGCCCTGGCCTCGCCCTTGTAGACCGGACCTATATTTCTGTGCACCGGCGACATCTCCAGCTCCATGCGCGGCTTTTCTCCTGGAGAGAGCACTGTGATCTTCTTCGCATTGGTCTGCCCCTTGAGGACGCTCTCCAGTCCGTCCAGGTCCAACGCCTCTTTTGCAGGAGCGATGACTATCTCGGAGACGGGCCAGCGCAGCTTCCTGCCGCCCTTCTGCCTGGCGTTGGATGCCGCCATGGCCACCTCTCTCACGAGAGCCATGCTCTCCTCCAGCCGCCTGTCTATGCGGGAAAAGTCAGCCTGCGGCCAGTCGCACATGTGCACAGAGGCAGCTACCCCCTCCCCCTCAGCCAGCCCAACCACGAGGTTCTGGTAAATGGACTCGGAGAGGAATGGGGTGAATGGGGCCATGATCTTGCAGAGCTTGACCAGAACCTCGTAGATGGTGGCATAGGCTGCCAGCTTGTCCGGGTCGTCCTGCTCAATCCAGGTGCGGGGGCGCACAAGCTGGATGTACCAGCGGGAGAGGTCCTCCAGTATGAAGTCGGATATGGAGCGCACAATGCGGTGAAGCTGGTAGCCTTCCATCTCTGCAGTCACATCTGCCACAAGGCTGTTGACGCGAGAGAGTATCCAGCGGTCCTCCGGGCGGAGGCTCTTCTCCCAGGCGGACAGATCCGACCTTTTGGCGTCGAAGCCGTCCAGGACCATGTACGGCAGGGCGAAGCGGTAGGCATTCCAGTAGATGTTGAGCATCCGGGCAGTGTTCTCCACAGCCTCCCAGGAGAAGTGCAGGTCCTCCCACGGGGCGTTGGCTCCCAGAACATAAATGCGAAGGATGTCGGCTCCGAACCTGGCCACGATCTCCTCCGGCTGAACTATATTGCCGATGCTCTTGCTCATCTTCCTGCCCTGATCGTCCAGTGTGAACCCATGCATGAGAACGCTCTTGTAGGGCGCTCTTCCGAAGGAGACCATGGATGCGCCAAGCTGGGAGTAGAACCATCCACGGGTCTGGTCGTGCCCCTCTGTGATGAAGTCCGCCGGCCACCACATCTCCATCTCCCTGTCGCTGCCCTCCCGGCTCGGGAAGTGAAGTGTGGCCCAGGAGGCCACTGCGCTGTCAAACCAGACATCGAAGACATCCGGAGAGCGCTGCATCCTGCCGCCGCACGGGCAGTTCAGGAGTACGGAGTCCACATCCGGACGGTGCAGGTCATCGATCTTGACGCCGCTTCTCTCCTCCAGCTCCGCAGACGTGCCGATGACCTCCAGGTGGCCGCAGGCCGGGCAGGTCCAGATGGGCAGGGGGATCCCCCAGTACCTCTGCCTGGAGATGCACCAGTCGCGGGCGTTGTTGATCCAGTCTGAAAAGCGCGCCGATCCGGCCCACTCCGGGTACCAGGTGACGCGGCTGACCTCATCCAGCATCTTCTCCCGCAGGTCGGAGATACGCAAGAACCACTGGCGGGTGGCGATGAATATTATGGGCGTCTTGCAGCGCCAGCAATGCCCATAACGGTGGGCCAGCCTTCCCTGGGCGAGCAGCATTCCCCGCTCCTCCAGGTCGGCTATCACCTCTCCGTCCGCCTCTTTGACATAGAGCCCCCGGTACTTCTC
Organism: Methanothrix sp.; assembly: GCA_018052825.1. Taxonomy (GTDB): domain Archaea; phylum Halobacteriota; class Methanosarcinia; order Methanotrichales; family Methanotrichaceae; genus Methanothrix. The sequence continues at coordinate 44,869 of JAGPMN010000004.1, read as the reverse complement.
CCCGGCCTCGGCTGTGTAGCGGCCGTCCTCTCCCACGGGGCAGAAGATCTCCAGATGGTGGTCCAGGCCCAGCTCGTAGTCCTCCAGGCCGTGTCCGGGGGCGATGTGCACGCACCCCGTGTTCTCTGCCGTGACGAAGTCTGCGGCATAGACGCTGTGGTCGATATGCTTCTGCCTCGGCACCAGCTCTCCCAGAGGGTGGCTGTAGTGAAGCTCTTGCATCTGCCGGGCCGAAAGAACGCCCAAAAGCTCATAGTCCTGATAGCGGCCCGTCTTGAGCACCGGCTCCACGAGGTCGGAGGCCATGATGAGCGTCTCGCTTCTGCCGTCCTTCCGGGCCAGCACTTTGGAGTACTGGAATGATGGGTTGACTGCCACTGCCACGTTGGCTGGTATGGTCCAGGGGGTGGTGGTCCAGATGACGATGTATGTGTTCTCCTCGCCTTCGACCGGGAACTTGACATATATTGAGTAGTCCGTCTCATCCCAATACTCAACCTCCGAGTCTGCGATGGCAGTCTGGCAGCGGGGGCACCAGTTGACAACGCGCAGGCCCCTCTCCAGCAGGCCGTTCTCATGCGCCCTCTTGAGCGTCCACCAGGCCGCCTCCAGGTACTCGTTTTTCAGGGTCATGTATGGGTCGTCCCAGTCCAGCCAGGCTCCAAGCATCTTGAACTGGGCTGTCATGTCGTCCTTCTGGCGCAGCGCGAACTCCTTGCAGCGGGCGATGAACTTGTCCACACCGTAGGCCTCGATGTCCTTCTTGCTCCGAAAGCCGAAGGACTCCTCCACCTTGACCTCGATGGGCAGGCCGTGCATATCCCAGCCGGCCCGGTCCCTGACCTCGCAGCCGTTCATGGAGCGATAGCGCAGCACTGCGTCCTTGATCACCTTGTTCCAGGCGGTGCCGAGGTGGATCCTGCCTGTGGTGTAGGGCGGGCCGTCCACGAAGAAGAACTTCCTGCCTCCAACTCGAAGCTGCCTGACACGGCGGTAGGTCTGCTCTCTCTCCCACAGTCCTCTGATCTGATCCTCGAGCTCATGAGCGTTGTACTGTCCAGCCACCTCAGAGATCACTTGCATATCCTCCGAAAAACGATTGCCACCCATGTAACACATCTGTATTTAGCCTTTGTGACCTCTCAATGCTGTACGGGCCGAATTGCAGCAATATTGATATAATGACAGGAGCCATCCATTGCAGGAGGGGTCGATCATCAAAGAGGAGATCTGGATTGAGAAGTACCGGCCGGTCAGGCTGGACGACATAGTGGGGCAGGACGAGATAGTGCGCCGTCTCAAGTCCTATGTGAAGACCAAAAACCTGCCGCACCTTCTGTTCTCCGGACCGCCCGGTGTCGGAAAGACTGCGGCCGCCATCTCCATTGTGAGGGAGATATACGGCGAAGCCTGGAGAAACAACTTCATCGAGCTTAACGCCAGCGACGAGAGGGGAATTGAGATCATCCGCCACAAGGTCAAGGACTTCGCACGCATGGCGCCCCTCGGAGACGCCGACTTTAAGGTCATATTTTTGGATGAGGCAGATGCCCTGACCAATGACGCACAGAGCGCCCTGCGCCGCACAATGGAGCGCTACTCTGCCACCACCAGGTTCATCCTCTCCTGCAACTACTCCTCAAAGATAATAGAGCCCATCCAGTCCCGCTGTGCAGTCTACCGCTTCCGCGCCCTCTCAGCCGAGGCGGTGAGAAAGCGCATCGAGTTCATTGCCGCAGAGGAGAAGCTGACCGTATCTGAAGGAGGGCTGTCGGCCATCGAGTACGTGGCAGGCGGGGACATGAGAAAGGCCATCAACGCCCTGCAGGCCGCGGCCCTTTTGGGCGACAGGGTGGACGAGGAGACAATATACCAGATCACATCCACAGCCAGGCCGGAGGAGATCAAGAGCCTTATCAGGACTGCCATGTCAGGGGACTTCGCAGCCGCACGCTCCACATTAGACGACCTGCTGCTCTCTCGCGGCCTCTCCGGCCAGGATGTGGTGATCCAGATACACCGGGCCATGCTGGATATGGATATCCCAGACAGGGACAGGGTCCGGCTCATCGACCGCATCGGTGAGATCGACTTCCGCCTGACTGAGGGGGCCAACGAGAGGATACAGCTCGAGGCACTGCTGGCATACTTCGCACTAAATGTTAGTTAGAGCCGGGAATTTTCGGAGATGGGCAATTCCAAAACAACCGGCGATTCCATCGTGGATCGGCGGATAAAAGATGTTGGACGTACCGGGCGGCTGATAAAACACAAAATAATAATCTCGATTTTCCTGGTTCTGCTGCTGCCTCCACCAGATCCGGCAGCGCCCGACGAGGCCTATGGCATTGTGACGGATGTTGTGGACGGGGATACGATCTACGTCCAGATCCAGGGCTATGACAGCCGAATTGGAAATATAAGTGTCCGGCTGGCGGATATCGACTGCCCTGAGCTGAACGCAACCGGCGGACCTGCCGCAAAGCAATATGCCTTTCAAGAATTAAATGGCTGTACTGTCACATTGGATCTGGATGACAAGACCGGAAGAGATAGATATTGCCGATGGGTCGCTGTCGTGTTTCTCGAGGAGGGGGAGGGCACGCTTTTGAACTTCAACAGGAAGATGGTTGAGGCAGGGCATGCCTGCATTTCGGACTTCAGGAATAACGAATTCGATCCTGCTGAGTGGTGGAACGGGACATTTCCACAAAATCACGGCGGTGGTCTCTTCTGTCCGTCATCCAGCAGCGAGGCCGACCGCCTCATGGAAGCTGATGGCAATTCCAGCTCATGCTGCTCGCTTCTTGGAAATGCCGCATCCGGCACGGCCAGCCTGGCTGCGAATGGGCCGGGAAGATAGATCCCGCAAACCGCATCTGGTTTAACAGCTCTCAGGAGGCAAAAAGCCATGGATATGTGCCGTGCAAGGCATGCAGCCCGCCCTAGAGCTTCATTGGTTCAACCTCTCCTCCATATCCTCACAATGGCCGCAATCCCTGCCAGGTTGATGGCTAAAATCAGCATGATTCCTGTGGCCCTCCTCGCTCCAGCCGGCAGGGACGCCCTCTCCCCCAGGTCTACGGCGAGGTCTCCGTTCACAACCACAGGCCGCTCCACACCGCCGGCCATCAGGCTGTAGCTGCCGCGTGGCAGATCCAGAAAGCAGCAGTCTCCGCCTGGGCAGACTGCCAGCCGCTCTTCTCCCCGCAGCAGCGCAAAGCCAGCCGGAGCGCCTGTGACCCGCAGATCGTAGCCCTTCAGGAGAGGCATTGCCCGGCCAGGAAGAGCATAGATCGAAGATATATTCAGTGCGGCGAGCAGCGTAGGGGCGATATCCATCTCCGACCAGCGGCCTGCCAGGCTGACCTCCTCGACCCCCGGCCCCATGAAGAGCAGCGGAATTCGCAGTGCCTCCGGCCTGGAGGAGTACCTCTCAGCCGAGTGGCCGCCCTGGCCCTGCTGGCCCGTAAAGACCATTCCGTGGTCGGCGGTGACTGCGAGAAGCACATTGCCCTCAAAGCAGGCCTGCTCCAGCCTGCCCAGGGGCGCATCCAGCGAGGCGATCGCATCGCTGTAGCCGTCCGGGCCGAGATTATGGCCGGCGCTGTCGACAGCTCCCGCGTTCACGAGGATGATGAACCGCTGCCCGGAGAGGTGGCGAACCAGATCAGCAGCACAGTCAAGCGCCCAGGCATTGTATCCGGCGTAGCCCTCGCCGCCTCCGCTGGCGGTGTAGGCTGGAAAGGCGTCCCTCCATCCCTGCAGGACTGCTGATAGCCCCTCAGCTGCTCCGGCTCGAAAACCGAGGACGGGCTGCGCCCCACACATGGAGTTGTCATCCAAATATAAAACCGCGTCCATCTCCTGCAGTACTGGCATGCTGTCGCCCCTCTCCAGAACTGCCAGGCAGAGATAGCCCTGGCCGTGCGCCGCATCGAATATGGTGAGGCCCGGGCTCTCCGGGTCGACCTCCGCCCTGCCTGTGATCAGGACGCTGTGGCTCTTCGTCGTCTCAGGCACAGGCACCTGCACATCCAGTACCCGCGCCCCGCCGCCTGTCAGATTGAAGAGCACCGCCCCAGGCAGGGGCGAGCCGTCCAGGGCATAGGGGCTGTACTCGGGATAGATGTAGGACGCGCCCAGGCCGTCCACCACAAGCAGGACAGCACCATTGGGCACTGCCCGCTCGCCTGCCTGGATATCGGTGGCACAGTCTGCACCAGATAATAGTGATGATAGTAATAATATTAGTAATATATTATTCCTTTGTACCTTTGTGCCTTTGTGGTGAGTCCGGCAGACTGTTTTGAATTTCAATAAAAAATGGAGATTGCGGATCATCCGGGATCTGCGATCTCAGAAGTCTGTCATGATCCTGTACTGGTCTATCTCCGACTGCTTGAGGCCGGCCAGGAACTGCTCGGCCATGTCGCGAATATCCTTGGATCTGGTGATGGCCCGGCCTACCACCAGGATGTCGGCTCCAGCGTCCAGAGCCTCTCCCTCCGTGTCCACCCGGATTCCGCCTGCCACTGCCACCAGGAGCCTGCGCCCGTCCCTGGCCAGGGCCTGAATGTCTCTGATGTTGTTCCAGGCGTGAGCGCTCGTCTCCATGTCAATTGCCCGGTGCAGCTCCACCACATCTGGCAGCATCTCCAGGCCCTTGAGGAGGGCCAGAGGGTCTGCCACGTTGAGCATGTCGATGATTGAGTAGATGCCTGTCTTCCTGGCCTCGCGAATGGACAGCTCCAGTGTCTTCTTGGGGGCTAGGCCCGATATGACCACAGCGTCTGCAGTGGCGTCCGCAGCCAGCCGCACCTCGAGGTTTCCGGTGTCCAGGGTCTTGAGGTCCAGTATGACGAAGGCACCGGGCCGGATGGCCCGTATCTCCTTGACCACACTGACTCCCAGCATCTTGACCAGGGGCGTTCCCACCTCGATCAGAATGTGGTCGCTATCCGGCAGGGCTGAGAGGACGCGGCGCACCTCGGCCACGTCCACCAGGTCGAAGGCCACCTGCAGATATGGCGGGTCCCACAGGCGCGTCACCCGGAAGCCCATGACCGGATGGGTGGAGCGGTCCTTCTCATAGAGCATGATATCCACATCCGGAAAGCCTGTCATGGCCCTCTGTATGGCGAGCTTGGTGGCTCCGTAATTGTAGCGGTATATGGCATCGTAGTCCCTGGCCTTGGGGTGGATGTAGACTGAGACTATCACCAGAAGCTCCTCAGCTCTGTCCCTGGGGATGATCCCCTCAGCCACTGCATCGGCCACAGCCTTGGACACAGCCATCTGGGCCGGCCCGAAGATCTGGGCAGCCTGCTCCATATTCTTTACGGTCACCTTGGGCACAATCAGAGTGGACGGTTTGGGGGGCAGATTGGGCCGGATGACACCCAGAAGGGGCGTATGCCCTGCAGAAAGCGAAGCCATCCCGGAGGCAAAGGCCGCGGCCACCGGACCCTCCTTGTCTCCGATGATCAGATCGATATGAGCTATCTCAGGCTCCTTTCCAATGAGAGCCTCTCCAACCAAAAACAAAAAGATTCACCTCGGCTGCAGGTGAGCGATCTCACTATTTTAATCCTTTTGCCAGCTGCACTGAAATTGGGCAGCCGCTCCGATGCAGCGCCGGTCGCATCTCAGATGAGCTGCCAGTATATGAGGGGCGCGAGTGCTATGAGGGTCAGGCCGGTGAAGAGCCTCATCGCCACCCTGTGGTCCTTGCGGAAGGAGTCCACCTGCTCAGGGCTCATGCCGATGGCAATACCACCGCCTAAAACCAGTATGGGAAGGATCACTCCCAGGTTGAAGAAGAGCAGGTACGTCGCCCCCTCCATGTAGCTCCTCGCGGAGAGAAGGTCCAGTATGGCCAGATAGATGGCACCAACGCATGGTGCCTTGACCAGTGAGAAGAGGGCTCCGATGAGAAAGTACGAGCTGTAGCGGCCTTTATCCACCCCGGCCTGAAAGTACTTGAGAGCCCAGTCCGTGCGGAAGAGAGAAGGCCTGTTCCGGTGCAGGCGCACGGCATCCCAGACCTGGGAGAGGCCGGCGAGGATGAGAAAGCCTGTCAGGATATAGCGGAAGGCTGCGGCCACCGCCTCCGTCTGGAGCACCCGCTGCATTCCCAGGCCGAAGAGAAAGTACATGGTGAATATACCGAGAGAGAAGAATGCCACCATCATAAACAGCTCTCGCCTCCTTCCTGATGATGAGAGGACGGACGCCGTCAGAAATACCAGGATGCCCAGAAGACAGGGATTGAACCCGGCCACCAGCCCAGCCCCCAGCACGGCAGACACTGCATAAAGGGATATCTCCTGCAGGTCCAGCTCGGACACGCCGCCAGCCGTCCCTCCCCGGCTTCCGTTTGCAGGCAGGGTTATGGCTGCGGGCTGCGGCGGGCTGTAATTGGCAAGGGCAGCGCGAACCAGGGCTTCCATCTTGTCCATGTCCCCGTCGTAATCGCGATAGTTGACCACCTCATCGCCGATGATCACCGCCGGCACATCCCTCGCATTGTACTGCTTTATGATGCGGTGGCCCTCATCTGAGTAATAGTAGTAGGCGGCGATGTTCATGGGCATATCCCGGCCGATCTTCTCCAGAGCCCTCTCTGCTGCCGCGCATTTTGTGCATCCCGGCGACTCGATGAAGATTACCTCCGCAGGCATCGATGAGGAGGCAGATGATGCAGCTGACACTGGTGGATCGGCACTCGTTTTCCATTCTGCCTGGCTGGAGAAGGCAGGGGCTATCACATACAGAGATAAGACTGCGAGAAGCATCAGAGCCGGGATGGCGCGCATCGGGCCGCCTATTGGTGAGAAGGGATATAAAAGCCTCTATCATGCCGGCCCGAAAAACAAAAATAATCCAGGGGAGGGGCATACCCCCCTCAAATCCCTGCCAGCTCACCAGCCGTGATATTTACTCGGCCGTCTCGTACTTCAGCTGGGGTTTATCGCCCTCATCCGACTCGCTTGAGGCGAATCCCACCTCGGCGTCATCCTCGGCCACCAGCACAATGGAGTAGGGGCAGCCGTCGCTGCAGGTCTCAACCGCCTTCTTGACTATGTCGGTCACATCAAATTTGTAGCTTCCAGTATCTTCAACCTCTACCGCAGAGGATGAGACTGACGAGTCGTAATCAGCCCTGTCATACCAGGTCATGGTATCCAGAGCGGCCCCGTGCATGAAATAAGCTGTGATCTTGCCTCCGTTCTTCACATCCACTGCATCGAGGGTTAATGTGGCAGACTCGATCTGATCCGGCTTGAATATGGATTGAGTGCCGAAGAGGTTGATGATGCTGAGGTATACAATCTTGGTCGCAGTGCCATCCTCCGATGCAGCCCAGAGAACGGGGCTGTCTGCATAGCTCTGATTGGCATCGCTTTGACTCACATATGTATCGACATCTACTTCCGCAGTATAGCTTCCTGCCGCGGCACAGCCTGCCAGCAGCATAAGCATCCCTGCCATTGCATACAAATACTTCAAATTCACTTCCTCCACGCCAGTATTATGGCCATCGCGAATAAAAAGGCTTGCGTTCATATGTATCCTATGTAGGCGGTTTATGATCGACAGGCCTATACGTTAGGTTTATTAACACCACGGCAGCCTTTGCGAAAGGTGGGTCGCTTTGAAAACAGAAGTCTTTTGCCTCTTCTGCGCCGCCCTGCTGTCTCTCTCTCCAGGGCTCGCCGCAGAAATAAGAGTCAGCTCGAATCTGCAGGCGGCAATAGATGCTGCCTCCCCAGGAGATACGCTGCTGGTATCCGCAGGGACTTATGACAGGATCACCATATCAAAGAGCATCAATCTGATAGGCAGCGGCGCCATCATCCGGGCGGGAAGCAGGGACGCCTGCGTCAGCATCGAGGCGGATAACGTAAACATGAGCGGCTTTCTGGTGAGAGACGGCTTTTATGGAATCAAGCTCAACTATGTGAAGGGCTGCACCATCGCCAACAACACAGTAATCTATTGCGCTCAGCCCGGCATCGCCCTGCTCTTCTCAGACGGCAATACCATAACAGGCAACAACGCCAGCTTCAATGGCATAGTGGGCGAGGGCTGGTACGGGATATACCTCTCCAACTCCAATGACAATCTCATAGCAGGCAATTCCGCCTGCGGAAACGGAGCTTACGGAATCAACCTCTTTCCCGCCTGCAAGAACAACACCATCAGGGACAATGTGCTGCAGGGAAATATGTACGGCCTTTACATGTTCAATGGCTGCACAGGAAACCTGATCCAGAACAACGACCTATCCCGCAATACCAATACAGGCATCGACCTGCGCATCAAATGCACGGGCAACCGAATACTCAACAACAGCGTGGAGGATAATGTGGTGGCAGGCATCACGCTGATGGAGGAGTCGGGCAGAAATACCATCAGCGGAAATAGAATCATGGATAACGGCCGATACGGCCTGCAGATACAGAGCGGCTCAGACGGCAACATCATAACATATAACAACATCACCGGCAGCCAGACCGGGATGTTCCTGGAGTCGGATGAAAACTGGGTCTACGGCAACCGCATAGCCGATAACGCCGTATCCGCAGACGACAGGGGATCAAATACGTGGAATGCGCCTTATCCTCTGGGCGGAAACATCTGGAGCGACTATGACGGCAGGGACGAGATGCATGGAGCGGGGCAGAACATCCCAGGCAAGGACGGCATTGGAGACACGCCCTACCGGATATCGGAGAGCTCCGCCGACAGGTATCCCATCATGGGCGGACAGGTCGAGTCCATATCCATACTGGACAGCCAGCTCTCTCCCACCCAGGTCAGAGCAGGCGACAATATCGCCGTAAAGGCAAAGCTCAAGTCCCGTTACGATCTGCAGCAAGTGACCGCACGGGCCTACGAGGATGGCGTGGAGGCTAAAGGGTACTGCCGGCTGGCTCAGTCCGGGGAGCAGTACCAGGGAGCCTTCTCCACAGCTCTGCTCGACCCAGGCGAGTATGATATAGTCCTGACAGCCAGAGATGCGCGAGGAGCTGAGATAGAGAAGAGCCTGGGCAAAGTAAGGGTTGTCTCCAGATGAGGCAAGCCCATGCGGAGAGGTCCGCATGACGGCGGCAATCTACATATGCCAGGTCAGTAGCAGTTACGATATTCCATCGGCAAAAAGGAGAGATAAATGACGGCATTCAGATCAGATCCAATATCATCTCTTGTACTATGTTTAGGCATCCTCGTGCTTCTCGCTCTAATGATAAACCCCGTATCTGGCGGAGAAGCCTACTGCGATGCCTGCAAGGGCGAAACAGGCTGGAATGCTCAGCAAAAGCTGGATGAGATCGGCAACCCAAATGCAGGGAGCTCAGAGGTCATGGCAGGCCTCTCTACTGCTCAGAAGAACCGGGTGGGCATCTGGCATCAGCCACTATCGGGCTTCCAGAACTCAGACGGCTCGGAGGCGGATGTTCGCTCGAGCAACTCATCAGAGCAGAGCAGCGCACCAGAGAGGGGCAATAAGAGCGCCGCCTCTGTAGAGAATGAGGCCATTGTGCGCAGCCCCGCCGCAAAGAAGATGCTTGCGCCGATGGATGAGATCTCAGGAGACGAAATATTGCTTGACATCAGCGATAACGCCACCAGCCACATCGACGGGTCAATTGCCATTCCCTATACAAAGTTTCTCAACGGAACTCGGGTGAAGTCCGTCGAGGAGCTGGAGGATATCCTGGGCGGATCTGGAATCACATCTGAAGACAGGGTGATAGTCTACGGAGAGTGCATGCCCTGCGGAGGCGGACCTGCTCCAGCGACATTTGTCTACTGGCTTCTGAAGTCCTTAGGCCATGAGGATGTCAGAGTTTTGGACGGGATGGTCGAGGACTGGCAGGCTGCAGGAGGGCCGGTGTCGCAAGAGACTATCATGCTCCCCGCCAGTACATACGCCTCTGATGCGAACTCCAATCTCTCAGCCGATTACGATTATGTGTTGAGCGGCAGAGCCCAGATAGTGGATGCCAGAACCGCCCTGGAGTTTGGAGAGGGCTCGATTCCCGGAGCCCTGAACTATCCCTATGACCTGGTCATCAGCAATAACAGGATCAAGGACGAGTCCAGGCTTGAGAGCATTTTCTCCTTCCTGCGGAAGGATCAGCCGGTGGTGGTGTACACCAATACCGGCGTAAAGGCATCTCCCGTCTGGTTTGCCCTGAAGCTGCTGGGATATGATGCCAGGCTCTATACCTATGAGGACTATATGATTCACGAGCAAGCTAAAAAGAATGGAGGAGCTCTCAATGCTGCTGCATGATGATGCGAGGATGAGCCCATGAAGGAAATAAGATCTTCGGGATGCCTGGTGCTGCTGGCTCTGATCCTGGCGTCTGCCGCCGGTATTGCCAGCGCAGAGTGCATCACCTGCAAAGGCGGATCCGCCTCCGCCCAGCAGGACGTTCTGAACGCTGAGTATGCATCCTTCCTGAGAGGCGAGAATGCATCTACAACTGAGGTTGTATACAGCACAGGCGGCCTGGTCAACCCCAAATACAACCGGGCAGCCAGTGCCGCACTGCAATCATCGGCGGAGGAGGCATCCAACGGGGCTTCGGCATCTGCAAGCCCTGCCGACGCAAATTCCTCATCTGCCCAGAAGAGCGGGGATGTGAAGAGAGGCCGCGAATTTGCCGCCGTTCTGGCACCACTGACTGCAATAAACGATTCGGATATAATCCTCGACATCAGCCCCACCCCCACTGAGTATATTCCCGGTGCGGTGAGCATACCCTACACCGAATTTCTCAAGGCCGACGGATCCCTGAAGCCTGTATCTGAGATGGCAGAGGTCCTGGGAGATGCCGGCATATCCGCCAATGATTCCGTGCTCATCTACGGAGAGTGCCAGCCCTGTGGGGGAGGCCCGTCGGCAGCAACCTATGTCTACTGGATCATGAAGTACCTCGGACATGAGAGGGTCAGGCTGCTGGACGGAGGCATAGACGACTGGGTAGCAGCATTAGAGCCCACAGCAGCCCGGCCGGCCAATCTCACCCCGCAGATCTACACGCCCAGAATAAATGCCAGCCTACTGGCCGGCTTCGAGTTCGTGAAGAGCGGGGAAGCCCAGATAATCGACGCCAGGTCGCAGCAGGAGTTTGAGGCAGGATCGATACCGGGAAGCATCAATATTCCCTACGACAGTGTGCTGGACGGCAAGAGAATCAAAGATGAGGAGGCCTTAAAAGAGATATTCTCGTCCCTGGAGAAGGACAGGCCTGTGGTGGTCTACACCAACACCGGAGTCAAGGCCTCCATGACCTGGCTGGCATTGACACTCCTGGGCTATGATGCCAGGATATACTCCTGGCAGGAGTGGCAGTCCAGCCTGCCCCACCTCAACATCACATTGCAGGAGGTTAAGGCAGATCCCAATCCCGCCAGGATAGGCGACCCGGTTACAATTACAGCAATCTTTGCAGCCAGGAAACAGAGCGGTACGAGCGTGCCGCAGGAGGAAAACAGCAGCGGCAATATGACCGTTCTCACCATCAAGGGCTGTGCGACATGCGGATTCGGCTCGCCCCAGGGGTACGCAGATTTGAGCAGCAGCGGCGGAGTGGTGAGGATAGGCTCGGCCTCCCAGACGGCAAGAGCAGGAGCAGATAGCGCATTTGCAGTATCGGCCACTGTGAAGGGGCCATCTGGGGATGCAGTCTCAAGGGTTGTGATGAAGCGCATAAAATCCGGTGGAGATGAGTTCTCGGGAATCTGGAATGCCAATGTGGCCGCTGGGGTTTACACATTGGACATCGAGGCCTCGGCAGAAGGGATCACAGAGACATTTGCGAATTGCCTGGAGATAAGTGTCCAGGCCCGAATGTGAGCCGACCAGTAAATATAAGAATCTTGAAGATGAAATACAGCGGGCAAGCGTGAACTCCAGGTCATTTGCCTATTTTATTTTATTAGCCGGTCTGATTAGCTGTGCGGCATGCTTTCCCATGCAAAACGCCTCTGAGAACAACAAGGCCAGCATCTGGTTTGCCAAGCAGTACAATAGCTACTTCAATGCCAATGCCGATGACGGCAGGCCTCCTGTCATATACGGGGTGAGCGTCAGCCCCTCCGTCCTGAAGACGGGCGACCCGCGGTGCGAGATCAACGCCTTTGTCCACGACGGCTCCGGCGTGGAGGCGGTTTATGCCGAAGTAGGCAATCGCATGAACCTCATGCTGGACCTTGACAGGGACGGGCGGTATACGGGCTACTGCGGCTCTAACCTGCCACCCGGCAAATATAGTGTCACCATTGTGGCCAAAGACAAGACGGGCAATGCATCAAAGGATGAGTCGGCTACGCTGACCATTCGCGATCCGAACGACCTCAACGGCAACAAAATCGAAGACAGCCTGGAGAGGCAGGGCAGCCAGAATGTGAGGGTGATAGTGCTGCATGAAGGCAATCAGAGCGATCACGAGAACGCCTCAAATCAGCTCCACATCCTGCCGGCAAGCACCATGACTGTTTCGGCAGACAGGCTGGAGAATATTGCCGGGACGAATGGAGTGAAGGGGATCTACAGGGACCAGAAGCTGAAGATAGCGACATCCACCGAATCATCCTCAACCAGCAAAGCCTCCGGCGGCAGGACATATGTCGATGATCCCAGGAGCAATCGAGGCTACACCGGCGAGGGAGTGACCGTAGCCCTCATAGATACCGGAGCTGACACCGGCCATGAGAGCCTGAAAGGAAGGGTTGTGGCCTTCCGGGATTTCGTAAACAACCAGACCGAAGCCTACGACGACAACGGCCACGGCACCCATTGCGCCAGCCTCATAGCAGGCGAGAGGGGAACGGGCGTGGCTCCCGATGCACGGCTGGTTGTGATCAAGGTCATGGACAGGGATGGAGCATGCTATCTGTCCGATGCCCTCAAAGCCCTGGACTTCTGCCTGGAGAACAAAGATCTCTATGGGATAGATGTGGTCTCCTTCTCAGTGGGAGGCGAAAGCCCCTCAGACAGCTCCACTCTGCTGGATGACGCCTGCAACAGGATGGTGGAAAAGGGGCTGGTCATGTGCGTGGCTGCCGGAAACTCCGGGCCTGATCCCTCATCAATAGTAATTCCCGGCGATGCCGAGAATGTGATAACCGTGGGGGCGATAGACAGTTCCGGAAAGATCTTCGATCTGTCATCCCGCGGCCCGACCGCCAGCGGCCAGATCAAGCCGGATCTGGTCACCATTGGCGTGGATGTGGTGTCAGCTCTGGCCGGATCGAGGAACGGCAGAAGCTCGCTAAGCGGCACCTCCATGGCTGTGCCCCAGGTGGCAGGATCGGCAGCCGTCCTGCTGGAGGCGAGGCCCGACCTCGACACTGCCGGCGTTAAGAGGGCGCTCGCCAGGACAGCAGACGACCTGGGCGAACCGGGACAGGATAATAGCTACGGCTATGGAGCCCTCAATCTCACCAGGGCATTGGAGAAGGTCGAAGGGCGCTCCCCCCAGCTGTCCGCACCATCATTGGAGAAGGCGGATGCAAGCCAGGAGGAGGCCACAGTTGGCGAGGCGGTCATGATAGAGGCCCGGGCCGTAGGCGAGATTAGATCCATAAACGCCAATATAAGAGGTCCGGACAGGGAGATGGAGATCCCCATGGACGACTTCGACGGCAACGGCATCTACTCCGCCCGGTGGGAGACAAGTTTCTGGACGCCCGGGGAATACCGGCTTGAAGTCAGTATGCTGGGAAAGTTCGGGGAGGTGGACTCTCTGACGGTCCCTTTCCATTTGCGGGAGAAAAGGTGAATCTGCCATGCATGAGGAGCAGCCTTGGAGGGAGATAGCTCGCTATGGAAGGAAGGCGGTAGCCTCAGGCCTGACCAGCTCCAGGTTCGGAAACATCAGCATAGCCGTAGATGACAGCATATTCATCACCTGTACAGGGAGCATGCTGGATGAGCTGGATGAGAGCCAGATCGTGCGGGTGGATCTGGCAGGGCCCTGCCCTATGGATGAGACCGCCAGCAGCGAGACCTGTGTCCACAGGGCCGTATACCAGCGGTCAACGCACAGGGCTGTCATTCACACCCATTCCCCTTATGCCGTAGCCATGTCGATTCTCGAGACGGAGCAGGTGATACCCCTGGATAGCGAGGGTCTGATATTCCTAGGAGCCGTGCCCGTAGTGCAGGGCCGCCTGGGATCGGAGGAGCTGGGGGGGGCCGTATCATCTGCCCTGGTAGGGCATCAGGCCTGCATTGCGCGCAGCCACGGCGTCTTTGCCGCAGGAAAGAGCCTGACCGAGGCCTATACTGCGGCCTGTATGGTTGAGCATAGCGCCCAGGTGGGATATCTGGTAAAAGCCTATCGGCAATAGCGGCGGGCGTACCGGCAGGGCTTTTGCCATTAAGGGAAAAATTTATATCTTTATCATTGTCTCTTTAAAATGAGCGGGTAATCCTAGTTTTTGAAATCCACACTGAACCCCCACTCTCCTACCCGCTCACTTTAAAAATTAATAAAAGAAAGGTCTATTAATGCCGCAGGTCGTATACCCTTCATGAATCGGTCGCTGGAGATCGGAAAGATCATGGGCATTCCTGTGCGCCTGCACTGGACATTGCTTCTAATAATCCTTTATGTTGCAGCGGCCTTTGTCACATTCAGCCAGGATATCTACGGCCGCACGTATGGCTTTGGAGACATTGAGCCGCAGGCGGTGCGCTGGATCTACTCTCTCGCCTTTGCCCTCATTCTATTCATCTGCGTGGCGGCTCATGAGCTGGGACACTCCCTTATCGCTCACAGAAGCGGAGTCGCCATAAAAAGCATCACCCTCTACTTCTTCGGCGGAGTGGCTGCCATGGAGGAGCTTCCCAGAAATCCGGGCCTCGAGCTGAAGATGGCCTTCGCCGGCCCGGCCGCAAGCGGCCTTCTGGGCCTCGCCTTCGCCGCACTATCGGAGGCATCTGCGGCCCTCTCTCCTGCCAGTGCTCTCTCAAATTTGTTCTGGACTTTGGGCATAATGAACCTGGTGCTGATGGCCTTCAACATGCTGCCTGCCTTTCCCATGGACGGAGGAAGGCTTCTGAGGGCCTGGTTTGCCGGGCGCATGCCCTACGCAAAGGCCACCCGGCTGGCGGCGGATATAGGAAAGATCTTCGCGACGCTCATGTTTCTGCTCGGCCTCTTCTATCTCAACTTCATGCTCATATTCGTAGCATTCTTCGTCTATGTAGGGGCAGCCGAGGAGGGACGGGCAACCGAGATCTCCCTCAGCCTGGAGGGCATAAAAGTCGCAGATATCATGTCCCGGCAGGTGCGAGACGTATCCCCAGACATGACACTTCAGGAGCTCAAAGAGCTGATGTTCAAGGAGAAGCACAGGGGCTATCCTGTATTCGAGGATGGAGTCCTGCGAGGGATCGTCACCATCAGCGATCTGTTGAGGGTGCCAGAGGAGAAGCGGGCCGTCACCCGAGTGGGTGATGTGATGGCAAGAAAGTTATATGTGATCGCCCCTGATGAGAGGGCATCGACCGCCATGAAGATGATGAATGAACTGCAGATTCACCGGCTGCCGGTGATGGACGGTGGCCATCTGGCTGGCATACTCTCCAGAGAAGACCTGGTCAGGGCCATTGAGCTCTCCTCCGAGCGGGGAGCATGAGAGGTAATTGATTTGGATAACACGGATGCGTTGAAGGATGGGCCACTGCCGGCCGCACGGCTGGTGGTGCCTGGATCCGAGCCAGTCACAGGAGGCGAGACTCATGAGGTCGTCATAGTAGGGACCGCCCACGTGTCTGAGAAGAGCGTCGCCGAGGTTGTAAGCAGGATCGAGGAGGAGCGGCCCGATATTGTGGCTGTGGAGCTGTGTCCTGCCCGCTACAGGGCGCTGACCGGCCAGGAGGAGGCGAAGGAGATCAAGATCAGTGAGCTCTTGAGCGGCGGAAAGCTCTACTTATTCCTGGTACAGTGGTTTTTGGCCTACACCCAAAGGAAGATCGGAGACGAGATGGGGGTCAAGCCCGGCTCGGAGATGCTGGCAGCCATAGAAGCTGCGAGGAGGACGGGTGCACGAGTGGCGCTGGTGGACAGGGACGTAGGGATCACCATCCAGCGCTTCTGGTCAGCCATGGGATTCTTCGATAAGCTGAAGCTATTATGGTCGATGGTGCCGCCTGCCCTGGGCTGGGGCGGAGATGAGAAGATCGACATAGACTCCATCACCCAGGAGGACATAGTCACCCAGATGGTGGGGGAGTTTCGCAAGATCTCTCCAGGCGCAGCCAATGCCCTGGTTGACGAGCGCGATGCATACCTGGCCAGGAACCTGCATCTGCTCTCCAAACAGGGAAGGGTGCTGGCGGTGGTGGGGGCCGGGCACAGAGAGGGCATAGCCCGCCATCTGGCCCATCCGGAGGACATTCCCGCCATGGAGAGCCTGAATGAGAAGCCGAACAAGAGAATCACATTTGCCAGGATCTTCGGGATTGCGGTGAGCATTCTCATCCTGGCCACCATCGGACTTGTGCTGGTCAGCGCCCAGTCCAGCCATGCCATACTGCTAGCCTTCGCCATATGGTTTGCGGTCACAGGCGGCCTATCTGCCCTGGGGGCGCTTGTTGCCAGGGGCCATCCCCTCTCAGTCCTCACTGCGCTCATGGTGGCCTGGATGACCACCCTCAATCCCTTCGTAGCGGCAGGCTGGTTTGCGGGAATGGTGGAGGCCTGGAAGATAAAGCCGACCGTATCCGACCTCAAGAGGCTGGCTCAGGCGGACAGCTTCTCCCAGATGATGGAAAACCGTCTATTCAGGGTCATACTGGTGGCAGCTCTCGCCAATGTCGGAGCCATGGCAGGGACGTTCATCAGCATATACCTCATATGGCAGAGGCTGGGGCTGGTGGATCCGTCGGCGATGCTGAAAGGATTAATCTAGATTCTCATAAGAAGGGATGGCACGAGATGCGAAAGGGAGTAGCAATGAAGGGGGTAATAAACGTCACCTCGTGCCGCGAATCTCTGCATTATCATTTCATAATGCAGCTATCACTATTAGGTCCCTTCTCCTTTATTAAGTTTTAGGTCGGAAAACCGATTTGCCCTTACCTCAGCTTCACAGCTTCCTCCACATCTGCGAGGCTCGCATCTGTCTTGATGCCCAGTCCCAAAAAGTGAGTGCGTGAGGCGCTGCGGCCGCTATGGCGCAGCCGCTCCACAGCATGATCTATTTTGCCGGGTGTGATGGCAAGCCGATCGCAGATGCTATGATAATCGTAATACATGGGGGCGTCTATCTCCTGAGCACAGCAGGACAGGATCTTCTCCGCCCTTCTGCTCAGCATTTTGCGGCTGATTCCCCATGAGAGGGCAGCGGCAATGGCCTGCCGGTCATGGAGGGGGCCGAGCCACAGAGGCCCGCCCACCTCTGTCCTGCCCTGGCAGTGGAGGCAGACGCCTCCGGGAGAGGGGCCGTCCAGCAATTTAAAGCTGCCGCAGGCAAAGCAGTGCTCTACATAGCCCATCCCGTCCAGGCTCCTGTCGGCAGCCTTTGCACCTTTGACCACAGAGAGATATATCCGTACATAGTGGTCTGTCACATGCGTGAGCAGAGGAGACAGCCCCTTATCCCAGCGTGCCAGCTCTCGCGCCGCCAGGCCGAGAAGGACTCTGGCACCCATCTCCCGGTGGTATCCGGTGCGGAGGGGACGGGCCATGTACTTTCTCACACCGCTCGAAAAATGGGCGCCGCAGAGGGGAGCCGTATCCGTAGCCGTGATGAAGAGATAGGAGAGGGCTGAGCGGCTGGCCGCTGTGATGTAGGGCGAGGGCGAGCCGAATGGGTCCAGGTCCACGGCCTGAAAGTGCCGCTCATGAAGGAGGACATTGGCACTCTTGCAGTATATGGTGCAATTCAGGGCGTTTTTTGCGGCATTGGCCTGCATAAGGGCGGTGGCCTGGGGACTTATGTCATTTAATGCCACCTTCTGCACGCCCGCCTCGCCTGCCACCCTCAGCCCCCGAATGCCGGTGGCTGAGAGGGCATCGAGATACTCGGAGAGGCCCAGGCTGCCGGCCATTGCCACACATATATCACGATTCAATATCATCCTGGGATTATAGAAGGCGCCTTCCGTCTCGAATTCAATGGCACCTTCGCGAATCAGGCTCATCGGTTAAAAAAAGGCAGACGGGGATATAATTCTTCCTGGCCAGTTGTTCAGTCTCCATTCAAGAAGCTGTTTTCCTTTTGGAAGGGTGGAGCGCTGGCATCAAACGAATCCGAGTCATCCCATCTGGGAGCCCTGGTGGGAGTCTTCCTGGATATGACCGCCACTCCGTTTTGCATGGTGGCTGTGGGCTGCTCCTCAACTGCTGGAGCGAATACCGCGTACTTCGCCACCTCAGATCTGAGAGCTTCAATATCCAGGTTCCCAGTGCCGAAGGGGCTGATGAGAGGCCTCATGTCCATGGAGACGGACTGCGGACCGGGCAAAGGATAGGGATCGTCACCGAATCCATCGCCGTCGCCGTCGCTGCCCTGATAGTCGCTATAGTAGTTGCCCATGGTGGTATTCCATATATTCAGGCTCGTATTCTCATAGGCATTGATGTCGTTGCGATTGAAGTTGTTGCCGAATATGAGGTTGTTCCTGTTCTCGTTGAGCCTTATGCCGTGCTTGTTGTCTGAGGCGTTGTTATTGTAGACGGCATTATGATGGCAGCCCCTTGATATCTCCAGGCCGTTGAAGTTTCCACTGGCTGAATTTCTCAGGAGCATATTGTAGCTGCTGTTCTCCTGAACGCTGATGCCTATGCCAAAGCCGGCTACAATCTCGCTCCTGCTGTTGTCCCTGACCACATTGTCGGTGATGTTGTTGTGGCTGGACCAATCCGTAACCAGTATCCCGTAGCGATTATGTTCTGCCTGATTTCGCCTCACCTCATTTTCGGATGAGTTCCAGAGGGACAGGCCGAATGTGTTCTGGGAGAGGATATTGTCCTGGATCACGCCTCCACTCGATTCTTTGAGCAGCATTCCAGCATTGCTGTTATTTATGACGCTGTTGTTGTCCGCCCGCACGCCAGAGGAGCTCTCCACATCCAGGCCGTACTTTTTGCAGCCGGAAATCCGGCAGCCAGATACTGTGATGCTGTGGCTTTGCAGTATGGAGGCTCCAGTATCGCAGCCCTCCAGGGTCACATTCTGCAGGAGGACTCCCCTTATGCTCTCGGCCGAAATCCCAACCTGTGCCCCGTAGATGGTGGTGTTATTCAGTGCGAATCCGCCGCCCTTCACCACGATCGCTGAGTTGGGATCGTCCAGGCTCGCTCCTGCCGCAGCAGCCGGATTTTGCATGTAGTAGTTGAACTTGGCAGTGGTATCCTTGCCCACACCTTTGATGCGAAATCCGCTGATGGCAACGCCGTCGCTCTTCACCTCTATGGCCGGCCTCTGCAGCCCTGCATAGAGACAGGGCTCGCCCTCGCCCATGATGGTCACGGGCCGGTCCACCAGGAAGCTGCCATAATCCCCGGCGGATACCAGTATGATGTCTCCGGCTGATGCAGAATCTATGGCCGCCTGAATATTGCTGCCGGCATCAATGGTGCTGGCCTGGACGGCTGAAAGGAGAAGAAAGAGAATGGCCAGAGAACAAGCCAGCCCCGCGGCCGCTCTGCCGCCCTGCGGCTTTAGCTCAGTGCCGGAAGTGGCGCATGCCCGTGAAGACCATGGCCATTCCGTGCTCGTCGGCGGCATTTATCACCTCAGAATCTCGGATAGATCCTCCGGGATGAATTACGGCCACTGCACCCGCCTCATATGTCTGATCCAGGCCGTCCCTGAAGGGGAAGAAGGAATCTGTGGCAGCTACGCTCCCCCTGGTGGAGAGGCCGTGCTCCTCCGCCTTCTCCGCTCCGAAGCGGGCCGAATCCACCCGGCTAACCTGTCCCGAGCCTATGCCTATGGTCTGGCGGTCGGTGGCGTAGACCAGGGCATTGGATTTGACGTACTTGGATACCTTCCAGGCAAAGCGGAGTGCTCTGGTCTCCCAGCCGGTGGGAGGCCTTCTGGTGACGACCTTCCATTCCTTTATGTCGCATGTATCGTAATCTTGAAGCATCATGCCCCCGAATATGCTCCTCTGGTAAAATCCACGGTAAAGCTCCTCCTTCCTCTCCAGAAGGTCGCCTATATCCAGCACGCGGCGGTTGGGTTTCTTCTCGGTGAGAAGCCTCTGAGCCTCAGGCTCAAAGCCGGGGGCCAGCAGCACCTCCACAAAGCTGTCGCCTATAGCCCGGGCTACAGCCACGTCCACCGGCCGGTTGAAGCCGATCACACCGCCGAAGGCGGATTTGGGATCCGTGGCAAATGAGAGGCGGTAGGCCTCAGCCAGGGTATCGCCATAAGCCACGCCGCAGGGGTTGGCGTGCTTTACTATGACAGATAGGGGCTTATCGACAGGAACGCCATCGTACTGCGAGAGGTCTATGAGCATTTCCAGCACGGTCTCGGCGTCGACCATGTTGTTATAGGACATCTCCTTGCCGTTCAGCTTCCTGGCCCGATACAGTCCAGGCTCGCCATCCCTGCTGTAGAGTGCCGCCTTCTGGTGCCAGTTCTCACCGTAGCGCAGGTCCTGCACCTTCTCGTAGGCTGCGGCCACATAACGAGGGAGGGACTTTCCATCAGGGCTGGCCTGCAGCTCTGCCAGCCTTTTAGCGTCGGCCTGCAGACAGCGGTAGAGGGCATGAGCCTCCAGACCTCTTCTGGTCTTCTCTGAGAGGTCGCTGGTCTCTCTGATCTCATCCAAAACTGCGGCGCAATTCATTCCGTCGCCGTCCAGCAAAACCGGCGTGCCTCCTGCCAGTGCCTCGCGAATGAGAAGAGAGCCCGAAGGGGTCATTTCATATCCGGAATTGCATATCAAAAGGCAATCCGTTCCATTGGAAAATCGATTGCTGATTTGCAGGCCAAGCTGCTCAAGCCCGGCAAGAATGGGCTCAGAGGTCTGACCAGGAAGAACGACGATGTGCTTGATCTTCATCGAACCTCTCTTCCTTCAGAGCAGGCGCTATTTTAACTTTATGCTAATAGAGAAGCTTTATGGCTGATGAGCGCCATTTTTCGCATCAATGGATTTGCAAGAAGCTGTAAAACCCCATCCGCTGGGCTGCATCATCAGCTTTGAGGTTGTGCCGGGATGCACGCGAATGGCCGTGCCCTCCGGCTTCAATTCCTGGAGGAGGGCTCTTGAGGCCCGCCTTACCGAAGAGCCAACAAGGGGCAGGGCCAATCGCCAGCTTGCCGGGCAGATTGCCGCAGTGCTGGGCCTTGCCGCAACTGATGTCGAGGTTCTGAGCGGCCAGAAGAGTCCCAGAAAGGTGCTGCTGGCCAGAGGCATCTCCAGTGAAGAGGCAGTAGCGGCGCTGCAGAAGAGGATGATTGAGACCGCTGGTCAAAAGGATTGAAGAGATGGCCTGGCAGAAAGAGGACGAGCAGGGCCGCCCCAGGAGGACATACGACCTTGAGGGTCTGGAGAAGCTGATTGCATCCCTCCTGGAGGCCTCTTCGGAGGGGGCGGCGGTCATTGTGGAGGGCAGGCGCGACGAGCAGGCCCTGCGCTCTTTGGGCCTGCCAGGACCCGTGATCATGGCCTCGCGCACACCTGCCCTGGACCTGGCGGAGGATGCCGCCCGCCGGTACAGGCACATCATCCTGCTCACCGACTGGGACAGCAAGGGCGAGGAGATGTGCCGCATGATCGATCTGCACCTGCGCTCCCTGGGATGCCGGCCTGATGCAGAGATTCGAAGCAGGCTCAAGAAGCTGGTCAAAAAGGATATAAAGGATGTGGAGAGCCTGAGCCGCTACACAGAGAGGATGAGAGGGCTTTATGGTCCCCAGGATCGCAGTGACTGGGCCGCAACTGGGAAAGTACGAGGGCCCTTGACGCTCTAATGGCTCGATAATTTCCCGCTTTTTCTTTTGGCGCCGCCCTTCTACTCCAGCCCCAGCTCCCTGGCCCTGGCGAAAGCCGCCTCCGCCTCGGTATCGCGATGCAGCGCCTGATAGGCCAGCCCCAGGTTCCTCCAGGCTGTGGCATACTCCGGCTCGATCTCAATGGCCTTTTCAAAGCAGCGGCTTGCCTCCTCCTGCCGGCCCAGTATGGCGAGAGAGACCCCCCGGTTGTTCCAGGCATAGACGTCGAAGGGATCTATAAGGAGGGCCTCGTCGTAGCTCTCTATGGCCTCTTCATGCCGCCGCAAATTGTCCAGAGCTGCACCCCGGTTGTTCCAGGCCCTCCTTCCATCCGGCCCCAGGGGATTGATCTCTATCGCCCGGGCGTAAGATTCCACCGCCTTCTCATACCTGCCCAGCCGGTGCAGGGCAAAGCCCCGCAGTATCCATGTGCGGGCGCTCATAGGCTCCAGGGCTATGGCCTTGTCCAGGGACGCCAAGGCCTCCTCATCTCTGTCCATCTGGCATAAAGCCCATGCATGATTTCTCCAGGCGGCTGCATTTCCGGGATTGATGGCTATAGCCTTTTCCAGTGCCTCCGCCGCCTGGCTATAGCGGCCCGTCCTGCGCAGGGCGATTCCCTCCTCAAGCCATACATCATCTTCAGGCATAGCATCTTCAGCCATTGCATTATACCCGGTTGACCACAACCTCTTTATCACCAACATGGTTACATGCCAGGCTTAAACGGATGTCGGTACTGGGAAGGACGGGCTCAAGAGGGGCTCCAATGGAATATTAGGATAGGCACAATATAGTAAAGTATATATTAAGTAAAGTAATAGTAAATGTCTGAATGTTGAACATCCAGGGGGCAGTTTCGGAGGGGTACGATGAAACCACAGCGGTCAGAGATAATTGGCCGAATGGTAAGGTTCCTCGATCTGGACACGGACGGTTTGAGGCGGATTGTTCTTGAGTCTATACTCGATGCAGGGGAGTTTACTGTAGCCACACTTCATGATATAGTGAGAAGGCGGTTGGATGTATCCAGAAAGGCAGTGGCATCCATGGTCGGATATATCTGCTCCAGCCTTGGAATACTGCATGTCATGCAAAAGTCCTATCGTGCACCCAGAAGTTATGTTTTGAGAAATGAATACGCAGATATAGCCAGACAGGTGCTGGCCGGCCCGTGACAGCCGCGTTATGACCAGCGTCAAAAAGGCCCACCGTACTGCGACAACCCTCAAGATTCGCTCAAAGTCGGAGTATGCCATAAGCCGCAGCCGCGATCCATACCATGAGCTTATGCTACGGCTCTTCCAGGAGGAAGCGACCGCCGAGAGGGGAAGGAGGTTTCTCATTCTGGTTGAAGAGAGGCAGAAGAGCGGCAGTCCCCTGAAGACGCGGGAATGGGAGTCCCTCCTCTCCGAGCTGAATGTGAGCCGCTCTGCCTTCTATGCCATGAGAAATAAGCTTCTCGGAGCCGGACTGATCACAAACAAAGGTGGAGAGTACCGCCTCTCCGGCATGTTCAGCCGGGATCTAACCGACATGGCTCGCTGGTGGTGGACGGCTGTGCTGGGGCGGGAGCTGGACGGCCTATAAACAGGATTTCAGATCATTTATCTGCTTTTCTATGGTCTCAACAACTTTGGCGTTCTCCATA
Source organism: Methanothrix sp. (assembly GCA_018052825.1). Classification (GTDB taxonomy): domain Archaea; phylum Halobacteriota; class Methanosarcinia; order Methanotrichales; family Methanotrichaceae; genus Methanothrix. Next base: position 21,231 of record JAGPMN010000004.1, on the reverse strand, counting down.
TACTCCAGGTTTCCCTGGCAGAAGGGGCAGATGAAGTTGGCTTCGCTGGCCTCATCGAATATGAACCTGGCACAGCCCTCAGTGCAAGCGTAAAAGATATTCTCCTTCTCATAGGCCAGCCTCTCGTCCAGTTTGTGCAGCAGCCTCTTGGCTTCGGACTCCAGCGCCTTCTCAAAGTTCTCAGGGCACAGCTGCCACAGATATGTGAGCCATCCGGAATCCGGGTCGCGCTTGCGCCTGTATACAGCCAGCCTGTGCTCATAAAGAAGGTAAAGAGTTCGCCGCACTGTGTTGAGGCTGATTCCCGTCAGATCCGCCAGCTTCTCATCGGTTATCTCTTCATCCGGTATGCATTCCACAATCCTCAGACCTTCTTCTCCCACAAGCTTGCTAAGGTATGCCCTATGAATAGACTCTTCTATGACCGTCAATGAACCACTACCTGATAATACGCTCGTTAATACTTGCTGTACAGTAGCTTCCGGCTTGCATTTGATTTATATTGGGTCTTCCTTCTATATATCCCCATCGTGAAAATCTTTCTTAAAAAGTAAATATATTTGATAATAAGTATATAGTGATATATAGTAAGCAACCATAATTATAGATATAAAGAAAAAATATATTGGATATATCTAACATTTATCCAAATCATGAGTTGCCCTCCCCTCAGCTTGACCCCGCCTCACCCAGCAGTGCCTTGAGCTTCTGTATGGACTGCAGTGCGGCATTGGCCTCGTTGAGCTTCTCCTGCTCGTAATAATGCAGTATGTCCTCTATGGGCGCCTTGAGCCGGTAGACCTTCATGGGCCTTCCAGTGCCGTCGCTCCTGGTCATCCTCTCCTCCACCCAGTTGTTCTTGCGCAGGGTGCGCAGAGCAATGGAGACCTCAGGCTGGCGCAGGTCAGAGCCCCTCTCAATCTCGCGTGAGGTGGCCTCTGCACCGCTGGCCAGATAGGCAATCATATTGGAGACCTTCCTGGGCACTCCCAGGCTCTTCAAAGTCTCCACTACCTCGATATCTTTCTCATCAAATCTCATTACGAACGATTCCTTCATTGCTATCTTCTCCCTTATTTTTACTCCCTTGCAATAATTGAAGCACGTTATGGTATAAATAGTTTATTTCTGTAAAAAAAATATTTACTATTATTACTACATTCATCAAGGATGTTAAAAATAAATAACTTTGTAAAAATTTGAATTAAAATTTGCAAAAAAATGAATTATTTTCTTCGTATCATCTCGACAAATTTCTTTTTCTTCTCCACGGCATTGCGAGCGGCCAGGTCCACCCTGCGCCTCATCTCCTCCACATCCCTCTGCGCATCCTGCCCCACCACCTTCTTAACGGGAGTATAGGCAGACTCGCGAAAGCGGGGGGAGAAGTCGCTTGCCTTGCCGTCCATGAGCAGCTCCGCGCCCGACCCCTCCTGAACTGCTCCAACCTCATCCACCGCCACCCCGGCCCGGCGGATGGTGTCTGAGATGCCCTCCGCCTCCTCCGGAGGGGCGATGATGAGCAGGGCATCGATGGAGACTCCAAGATAATCGATCTTCAGGGACTCCAGCATCTCCAGGACGCGGACGTTGACCAGCCGGCGCATCCTCTCCTCCTCAAAGACCAGCTTGACCCCGGCCGTATAGGATATCTCCCTGGCGTCGCCGCGGATGCCGCCATTGGTTACATCGGTCATGGCGTGAATGCAGTAATCCTCCTGTAGCAGGGCATCGGATGCCTCCAGGAACTTAACATTAAGCGTCTCCTCCACAACCTCATGCCTGCCGTTGTAGAGGGCTGCAGCACAGACAGTGCCTCCGCCTGCCCCCTCGCTCATGAGTATTACATCCCCTGGCCTGGCGTCCTTTCGCGCCGTCAGCCTATCAGAGACGCCCACAGCTCCCACACAGCCTGTGAGCCTGTCGCCTATGACCATGTCCCCGCCGATGCGCAGAGTGCTGCCGGTGACAAGGGGAACTCCGATCAGCTCCGATACAGTGGCTATGCCTGCGATGTGGTCGAATAGGCGAGAGATGTCCCCGTCGTCTGCCAGGTGAATATCGGATAGCAGGGCGACGGGCCTCGCTCCCATGACATAGATATCGCGCAGGGCGGCGCGTGTCACATGAAAGCCAGCCAGGAAGGGATAGTCGCTCAGCCGGGAGTGCATTCCGTCTACTGTTACGGTTATGTACTGGCCGGATGCCCGGACCACTCCGGAATCGTCCAGCTGGCGCGAATCGACTACCGCTTCAGTGCGGCCTATGACCTCGGCGATCTTGGTATGGGTATAAAAGTCGCCCGAGCCGCGCGAGCCGACGCCGAAGTCGCCCATGGTGACGCCTGAGCTCTCCAGTGAGAAGACATCGCCCCGGGGATGCAGCGTCGCCTGTGCCTCCTCCAGCACTGCCCCGGCCAGGAGGGCGGCGCGGCTCTCAGGTATCTGCTTGACCTCTCTGATAAGGGATACGAGCTTGGACTTTATATCAGGCTCGCCTCTCAACAGACCTCTCTTGGCAAATCCTTCCAGATCCATGAGGCGCTATCTCAACTGCTTCATAGAAAAGGCCATCTGCCAGTTCGGCCGCCTCCGTTCACCTTCTGGCGAAGATCTTCTCCAGATGGGCCTCGTCGAAGGTGACTGTCACCGGCCGGCCGTGGGGGCAGCTCTGAGGGCTCTTGCATCTGAACAGCTCATCGACCAGGCTCTTCATCTCACCTAAAGTGAGCTTCTTTCCAGATTTTATGGAGCCCCTGCAGGCGAGGAGCTTGAGGATATCGTCTCTGTTGCTCGAATCTGGGCGGGGCCGGCCTGAGCTAAATAGGTCCCGGAGGACGTCGTGCACCGCCTCGGCGCTCTCCAGCCTCCTTCCGAGAGCCGGGACGGCCCGCACTGAGAAACTGTTTCCCCCGAAGGGCTGGATATCAAAGCCTATCTCCTGCAGTGTCTGCTGCCAGGAGGAGAGCATGATCCTCTCGCTGGCTGAGAGTTCCACAGCCACAGGCTCGGCCAGATCCTGGCGGATCCTTTTGCTGCGGTATAGCTCCACCAGCCTCTCAAAGCGGATGCGCTCCGCAGCAGCATGCTGGTCGATGAGGACCAGCCCCTCCTCCGACTCGGCAACGATGTAAAGCCTCCTGATCTGGCCCAGGATCTTCAACCTCGGCCGGCCCGCCTGCCCGGCGGAAGGCTGCAGCTCATCCACCTCGATGGGAAGGGTGCTCTGGGCGCAGCTTTCTGCAAGAGACACAGCCGCAGATGGCAGGGACAGCCCGGGCTGCTGCCCAAAATCGATGCTCTCTGCCAGACCGTTGGCTTTCACGCTCCCGGCATCCCTGTAGCTGCTGCCTTGCTCCTGCAGAGCCCGGACTGCTGCCGCAGTTAGAACAGAGGCTATCTCCTGCTCGTGCAGCAGGCGGATCTCCCTCTTGGTCGGGTGGACATTGACATCCACCAGCTCCGGGCTGATCCTCAGGGAGACCACCGCTGTTGGGCTCTTTCCCTGGGGGATGATGTTTCTGTAGGCTTCGCGCAGGGCTGAGGAGAGGCTGCGGGATGACACAGCTCTGCCGTTGACGAATATGAAGATCCTGTCCGGGCTGCTCCTGGCAGCGGAGGGCTCTCCAGCCAGGCCTGTGAGGCTCCAGCCAGGCCCTTCCGCCTCCAGATGCGCCATGCCCTTGACAGTCTTCAGCCCGAAGAGGCGGATGAGGACATCATTCCAGCTTGGGGAGCGTACGGACTTGAAGACGGTACGCCTTCCAGAGTAGAGCTCGAAGGATATGTCGTGATGGATGATCGCCATCTCGCTCACTGCATCTGCGATGTAGACAGACTCCGCCTCAGCCCCTTTCAGGTGCTTTCTCCTGGCAGGGACATTGTAGAAGAGGTCCCAGACGGTAATGGATGTCCCGTAGGGAGCGCCCACCTCCTTTCTCTCCGCAATACGCCCCTCCTCCAGGCGCAGATAGGATCCGGAGAGAGAGGCAGCTGTCCTGGTCACGACCGCAACGCTGCGGCTGACGCTGGCTATGCTGGCCAGGGCTTCGCCGCGAAAGCCCAGGGTGGAGATGGAGCTTATGTCCTTCGCATCCCTGATCTTGGATGTGGCATGCTTTTGAAATGCCAGAGGCAGATCGTCGGCGGCTATGCCGCAGCCGTCATCTGTTATCTTGATGAAGCGCTTTCCACCATCGGCGATCTCAATTAGTATCCGGCCTGCGCCGGCGTCGATGGAGTTTTCCGCCAGCTCCTTGACCACTGAGGCAGGCCGCTCTATGACCTCACCCGCAGCGATCTTGTTGATCGTCTCCTCATCGAGAAGCTTGATTGCCGCCATCGGCCCCCTCCTCCATCAGGCGATTCTGATACTCGGCCAGGCGATCCAGGGCCTGGCGGGGCGTTATGGAATCTATGTCAAGCGCCCGGATCTCATCGAGCACGAAGCTGTCCTGTTTGGGCTGCATTATGGCGCCGTCCTCCTTGAGGCTGTCGAAGAATATCAGTTGAGTATAGCGCGGGGATCTCTTCGCCCTTTTGGCCGTGGAGAGTGGCTCGATCACCGCCTCCTTCTCTATCTCCTTTAAGATCTGGTCGGCGCGCCGGGTCACAGAATCTGGAAGGCCTGCCAGGCGCGCCACGTGCACCCCATAGCTCCTGTCTGTTGCCCCCGGCACCACCGTCCGCAGAAATGTGACGGCTCCCCTCTCCTCCTTGACGGCGATGCTGTAGTTTCTCACGCCGGGAAGTATGCCCTCAAGCTGGGTGAGTTGATGGTAGTGGGTAGCGAATATGCACTTGCACTGGATGGAGCTGTGCAGGTACTCGGAGATGGCCCAGGCCAAGGAGAGGCCGTCGAATGTGCTGGTCCCCCTTCCCACCTCATCCAGGAGAACCAGGCTGTCCCTTCCTGCCGATGCCAGGATGGCGGCGATCTCCTTCATCTCCACCATGAATGTGCTCTGGCCGGCGGAGAGGTCATCGTAGGCCCCAACTCTGGTGAAGATCCTGTCCAGCAGAGAGAGCTCTGCAAAGTCGGCGGGCACAAAGGATCCCGCCTGGGCCATGATGCAGCAGAGGGCCACCTGGCGCATGAATGTCGACTTTCCAGCCATGTTGGGGCCTGTGAGTATTATGAACCTGTTCTCTACTCCGTCCAGCAGAACGTCATTGGGCACAAATGCGCCCCGCATGGCCTTGTCCAGCACCGGGTGGCGGGCGGCACGCATGTAGATCCGTCCCCCCTTGCCACCTTTTCCCTGATCGACGAACTGGGGCTTTACCAGGCCGCCCTCAGCCGCAGCCACAGCCAGTGAGAAGAGGACATCGGCCTCGGCGATTGCCGCCGCCCTCTCCTGAATGGAACGGGCCTGCTCGGCCAGGCTGCTGCTCAGGCGGGAGAAGATCTCCTGCTCGAGGGAGACTGCTCTCTCCTGGGCGGTGAGGATCTGCGACTCCATCTCCTTGAGCTCCGGGGTGATGAACCTCTCCACATTGGCCAGGGTCTGCTTGCGGATGTAATTGCCGGGAACAAGATGCAGATTGGCGCGCGTCACCTCCAGGTAATAGCCGAATACGCTGTTGTAGCCGACCTTGAGGGACTTGATGCCCGTCTTCTCCCGCTGCTCCCCCTCCAGGCGGGCCATCCAGCCGCGGCCGTCCCGCAGCAGCGAGCGCAGCCGGTCGATCTCCTCATCGTAGCCGTCCCGGATCACGCCCCCATCCCGGATGTGAGCTGGAGGGTCGTCGACGACCGCCCTCTCCAAAAGGGTGGCGGTCTCCGGCATGGGCTCCAGCCTTGCGAACAAATCGAGAAGATATGCGCTCCGCCGACCGGCAAGCAGCATCTGCAGGTCTGGCAGCCTCTGCAGTGTGCTCCTCAGCGCCACCATCTCCTTCGGTCCGGCCAGGCCCAGTGTGATGCGGGAGAGCAGTCTCTCGATGTCAGCGCAGCCCCTGAGCTTTTCTGCCAGCCCCTCCCGCAGCAGGCTGTCTTTGACGAGCTCCTCCACTGCATCCAGCCGCCGGGATATCTCCGCCTGCGAGAGGAGCGGCATCTCTATCCACCTGGCCAGGGTTCGGGCCCCCATGGCAGTTTTGGTGTGGCTCAAATACTCCAGAAGGGTGCCGCGCCTGGATCGGTCGCGGATGTTTCGCAGTATCTCAAGATTTCGCAGCGTCACATCATCCAGGACCATGAACTCGGAGCCTGAATAGCAGCGAATATCCTGGATGTGGCCGAGGCCCTCAAAGCAGCTCATCTTGAGGTATGTGAGGACGGCTCCGCAGGCGCGGGTGCACAGGGGCCTGGCCTCAAGGCCCAGCCTCACCTGCCAGTCCGGCCCAAAGCGATCCTGCAGGGCAGCGGCTGCGGCCTCCTCAGAGAAGGCAGCCTCCTCCAGAATCTGCTGCCTGCCGCCCTCCCACGGCAGGGGAAAGGCAGATATGCACTCAGCCGGCCGGAACTTGGCCATCTCCGCAGCAAGCCGCTCAAAAGCCACAACCGTCGTGAGAAACTCACCTGTAGAGACGTCCAGAAAGGCCAGCCCTGCCATCCTGCCATCTCCGCTTGGTCCGCCATCCTCTGCCACCACAGCCGCCAGGAAGTTGTTGCTGGACTCGTCGAGCATGGCAGGCTCGACAACTGTGCCAGGCGTGACAACGCGGGTGATCTCCCTCTTGACCAGCCCCCGTGCGAGCCTTGGGTCCTCCACCTGATCGCAGATGGCCACCTTGTGCCCTGCACGGATGAGCCTGGCCAGGTAGGCATCCAGTGCATGGTAGGGCACCCCGGCCAGAGGGATCTTATTGCCCTCGTCGTCCTTCTGCCTGGAGGTGAGGGTGATATTCAGGTCGCGGGCGACGATGATCGCATCCTCGGCGAATGTCTCGTAAAAGTCGCCGACGCGAAAGAGCAGCAGTGCATCTGGAAACCGGCTCTTCTCCCGGTAGTACTGCTCCATGAGTGGCGAAAGCCTGGACATAATCGGCTCTAGTCTTCTCCGTCACTTCTCATATCGCTTTCGGTATGGCTGCCACCGGAGGGCCTGCAGCTTTTTCTCTGTGCCTCTGTGGTGGCAGACCGAAACCATGTAACCAGTGGCTAGCGACGCTATCGCCACAGAGAGGTGATAACAACTGAAAAGAAAGAAAATCGGGGATGAGTGGGATGCCCCTCCACAGATCAGCTATGCTTTACGATCCCGCTCGCTCATACCCCGCCCAGAAAATCGGCTCCCTGAGTTTTCCCCTGCTCGGATAATGCGTACTTTGCTATGGCGTAATCGGACATCAGGTTGACGTCGTTGGTGGTGTATTTTTCGGTGCTGTCCATCTCATGCACTATGCCTCCGGTGCTGTTATTGGAGGCGATATAGGGCTTTTGCAGATTTACAGGTACAGCCATTTTCTCCATGAGGAGGCTGGTGTCGTTGCCGAAGTTCCTGACCACCCAGGCATTCCACTGCTCTACCAGGCTGTTGAAGGCCGGCACGTCCTGGCCCTGCGAGGCCTTTTCGAAGGCCTGGCCGAGCTGGAAGGAGAGGCGGACGCCTTCGATGGTGACATTCTGCTCAGGGGTATACGCAGCCGCCAGCGAGAGTGCCGCCAGCAGGCTTAAGAGGGTCATAATCGCCTTCATGTGTTACAGCACTTCTTTGCGAATATTAATAGTATTGGTATGCGAAATCATCTCAGCCTGCTCCGTGCAGCCTTCTGCACGCTCTGGTCCGGGTCGTCGGCCAATAGCTTCAGAGTCCCGGCTGGGGTATTGGGATTGCCCGCCACAGCCGCCCGCACCATCCAGGACCAGTGGCCGGCCAGCTCGGCCAGTATGCTGCCGTCCAGGCTGGCATTACCGGCCAGGGCCTCTTTGATCTCCCAGCTTCTGTCCCCGGCCAGAGCAGCCAGCGCCGCAGGTGGCGTGCGGGGATTTTTGGCAATCGTAGCCCGGACATCCATGATCTGATCTCCTGAGAGGCGGAGCAGCAGCTCCTCAGGTGTGGAGGGATTTTTAGCGATGTTGTTTCGCACCTCCCAGAATACGTCCCTGACCATACGGCCCATCGATTCCGGGGAGAGGAGGGGATTGCCGGCTGCAGCTGCCCGCACATGCTCATCGCTGTCGCAAGCCAGAGATGCCAGCGTCTCCGGGCCGACATTGGGGCTCTTTGCCACAGACTCCTTGACGAGGTAGCGGTTCTTCTGCAGAGTTGAGTCGTAATCCACCATCTCATCCTCTGCCAGGGATGCCAGGATCTCGCTCGTGGCCCGGCGGTTCAGGGCCACAGCCGCCCGTACATATCCGGAGCTGTCCTCAGCCAGCCTGGCCAGGGCTGCAGCAGGTGTTCTCTCATTTCCTGCCACAGCCTCCCTCACCCACTGGTTTGGATCCCGGGAGAGGGTCTCCAGCACTGCGGCAGGAGCATCCGGACACCAGGCCGCCTTTCGCCGAACATGCCAGTCCCATGAGCGGGAGAGCTGCTCTATATCCGCTTTCGCTTCCTTCCGGCCTTCAGTCGATTCGGTAGCAGACAAATCCGTAAACCTCATCCAGCAGCGCCTTCAAATCCTTTTCATTGTGCCTGGCCAGCCGCCGCTCCAGAACTGGCAGGCCTCCCACAGGAGATATCCTGCGCAGCAGGCTCTCATCTCCGGCCAGCACTGCATACCTGACCAGGGGCCTGTACCTCTCCGCCAGGGCTGCCAGAGCCTGCCCCACCTCGTCGGCGTGGCTCTTGATCTCCTCCTCTCGCAGCCTCTCAAACCTCTTCTGGCTCCAGCCGCCCTTGGAGTGCTTGCCAATCACTGAGCTTTTCACCAGCTTCTCCGCAATAAAGCCCTCCCTGCCCAGGGCAACGCCCAGGAAGCTCTCTCCGGCATGGGCTGAGAGCACCAGGACGGGCGTCTCCAGCATCTCCCGGATGGGACCGAGGCTGAATGTGGCGGCCTCAACCAGGCGGCTATCCGCGATCGGAAACGGCGGGACCAGAAGCAAGGAGAAGAGCTGTGGGCAGTGCAGTACTATACTGCCACGCAGGGAGCCGACTGCGGCAGCGGCATCCCTGAGACGGGATGGCAGGGGCGCATCAGCCGGGATGGGACCGGAGAGGTAGGCGGTGAGCAGGTCCTCGCGGGGAGAGCTGATGGAGGAAAGCCTCTCGAGGAGCAGGTCCATCTCGCGGGGGGAAAGCCTTCTTCCAGTCCCTTTCTGCGCCCAGGCGGTCCCCGGCTGGTTCATCTCACCCGGCCCCTCCCCCCCGTCAAGACCGTCGGACTCTTCCTGTCCATCAGCGCTGACACTTCCGGGCGGAGCTGCCGCAGCAGAGACTGGAGGCGAGATGGGGGCATTTCGAGAGGCGGCCTTGAGGGCAACGCTCGCCTCCTGGAGGGAGCTGGTGAGCTTTCTGATCTTCTCATCCCGCTTTTCCAGAGTGCGGGAGAGATCATCGCGCTCGCCCTCCAGCCTCGCCAGCGCCGCCTCAAGCTCAAGGATGCGATCCTCCAGCTTCTTTTTGCCAAAGAGGTCCACCATATAAGCGGTGCAATAGCTTCTGACTAATTTAAATATGCGGTCCGATGCGAAGAAGAGGATTTTATATTGATGGAGTGCATTGTATGATCCGGATGAAAGCACTTCGATACAAGATTCAGATAAGGCCGGAGACTGATGGCACATACACTGTTATAGTGCCAGCTCTGCCGGGATGCCTTACCTTTGGAGACAGCATCGGGGAGGCAATTGAAATGGCAAAGGAGGCCATAGAGCTGTACATCGAAAGCCTGGTCGCCAGAGGTAAAGAGATTCCGATAGAAGAGGACAGAATAGAGACAACAGTAACAGTCAAAGCCAATGCCTAAACTGCCTGTATTATCACCCAGATAGGCTGGCCAGAGTTCTGGAGAAGAGAGGATTTGTATTGGATCGTATCAAGGGCGGCCACCATGCTTATTGTCATCCGGATCTCGATATCACTGTCATAATTCCCTTCCATAAAAATGAGGTTGGGAAGGGATTGCTAATCGAGATCATGAAACGGGCTGGCATAACAAGAGAAGAACTTATGGAACTGCTGTAAACCCATAATTTGGGCATTTATCTGACGAACTCCTCTATCAGGTCCAGGGATGCCGCCTCCAGCCCGCACTCCTGCAGGTGATGCGCGAGCAGGCTGGCCCTCACTCCCTCCGGGTGGTAGACCAGCGCCTTCCGGGGCGAGACGTGCTCTATCATCCTCATCAGGCCGCGAAAGTCCAGGTGATCGCTCAGCTGGATGGTGGGATAGGAGGTCTCCCTCCTTCCGGTGAGAAGGTACTTGCTCCTGCAGCGGACCTGATGCAAATTCCAGGGGGTGACAACGTTGATGAGGGCAGCATCGACATCGGTCAGCGGCCCGGCTGCATCGCCCATCAGCTCCCGCGTCAGGAGCAGGCTCTTTTCATCCATGCCGATCTCGTCCTTGTATCCCATGGCCCTCATCAGGGCCACAGCTCTCTGGGCCTTTCCGAAGGCATAGGCCCCGAAGCTCGACTGCTCATCCAGGGCCTCAGAGAATCCCGCAAGGTCGTCATCGAATATGCAGGCAGGGTCATAAGGATCTCCGTAGTTGGCCTCCATCACCAGGTAGTCGCACCCTGGCAGGTGGTGGTAGTCCTTGACATCGCCCGTGACCAGCACCCTCTCCCCTGCCTCCGTCTGCCAGGAGAAGGCGCAGGAGCCGATGGTGTGGCCGGTGGGATGGCTGTCCACCCTCACGCCTCCCACCATTATGCTCTCTCCCACCTGGAATGTCCGGCCCCTGTACTCCCGGTCGTAGCGGATCTCCAGGGCGCGGGCAGTCTGCACAGATGCCACAGCCCGCGGGGAGAGCATGGCCGACCTGCCGTAATGATCGCTGTGGGCATGGGTGATGAGATAGGCATCGGGCTGCATGCAGCCCCGGGGAGCGCGACTGGTGTCGATGGAGAAAAGATGGGAGTCGAAGCGCAGTGCCAGATGGGGGGCGCAGCCTCCCCGGCTGTTTATCCTGCGCACTGCCTCCAGGCACCTCTCCCCTCCTGCTATCAATGCCCACCTCAGATAACCTTTTTTTTCGTAAATTATATGCCGGCAGAATTGATGGCCCGGACCAGCTCCTCCCTGGTTGTGACCCCCATCCACCGGGCGGCCTCAACGCCGTCCTTCTCCAGGATGATGGTGGGCACCACCATTATGCCCTTCTCCGCCGCAAGGTCACCCTCCCTGTCCACATTGACCTTCCGAAACTCCACCTTGCCGTCGTATTCCCTGGCCAGGGCCTCGAAGATGGGGGCCTGCATCTTGCACGGCCCGCACCAGTCCGCATAAAAGTCCATCAGGACCAGTTTAGCCATAATCCACACGCTCCTCCTCTTTTTCTGGGATAAACTCAAATTATATCGAATTTGACGCCGATCTTGAATATCCTGACTGTGGGCAAGACCAGCATCTCCCTTCCGGTGCGCTTCCTGATCTCCTCCAGTATCTCAGAGATTCGATCCTCTTCTGCCGATACCGTGAACCAGAGGTTGTAGCCGCTCTCATCTGGGCGGAGGTAATTGTGGGATACCTCGGGATACTCGCTGACAGCTTCTGCGGCGCTGTCCGCATCCTCAACCGAGACCTTCAGGGCCGCTAAAATTCCGGTCCGGCCCATCCGGCGCAGATCCAGTATGGGACCTATCCTGCGCACAAGCCCCTCATCCTGCAGCCCCCGCAGCCTCTCTATCACCTCATCCTCGGAGAGGTCCAGCCTATAGCCCAGATCCAGATACGGCCTGGCTGTGACTGGAAAGCCATCCTGCACCGCAGCCAGCAGCCGGAGATCGATCTCATCCATACCTGTCAGCTACACCTCCAGGGTGCATGATGGGTCCGGCCCCAGAAAGTCTCCGGCGGCCGCATATGCCCGCGCCCGGCATCCCCCGCAGATGGCAGTATAGCCGCATCTGCCGCACCTGCCGCTTAAAGCCCTCTCCCGCAGGGCTTGCAGCAGAGGCGAGTTCTGCCAGATTTCTATAAAGTTCTTTTCCCTGATGCTTCCCGCTGGGATGGGAAAATAGCCGCAGGGATAGACCTCCCCTCTGCGGGAGACGAAGACAAAGCTCCTGCCGGCGAGGCAGCCTCCCGGCCGCCGGCCTCTGCCCTGTGCAGCGAGGCGGGCGTACTGGGGGGCGCAGGTGACATGCACCTCCACACTCCGCCACTGGCGCAGCCGGTCGATCTCATGGAGCAGCTCCTCCTGCCTTTCGGGAGAGACCTGATCCTCCTGCCGCCCACGACCGGTGGCCACCAGGAAGAAAAAGTGCAGGGCTGCCGCCCCCTCCCTCTCAGCCAGATCGAATATGGCCGCCACATCAGACTCATTTCTGCGGGTGATGGTGAAGTTGATCTGAAACGGCACCCTGCTGCAGAGGCTCCTGACGCCACGCATGGCAGCGTCAAAGCTTCCCGGACCCCGGCTCGCGTCATGCCTCTTTGCACCGGCCCCGTCCAGGCTGATGCTCACCCTGGTGATGCCGCTCTGCCGTATACGCTCGGCGATATCAGGTGTGATAAGCGTGCCGTTGCTGGCCAGAGAGACCCGCATGCCCAGGGCTGCGCCGCTGCGGGCCAAAAGAAATATGTCCGGCCGCAGCAGGGGCTCGCCGCCGCTGAGAATTAGCATTGGCTGCAGGGGAGCGATGCTCTCCAGGAAGGCTGCCGCCTCCACGGTGGACAGCTCCTGGCCGTCCGGCTGCTGCGTGGCTGAGGCGCGGCAGTAGCCGCAGGCCAGGTTGCAGGCAGCTGTTGTCTCCCAGGCTACGATGAGCATTTTACAGCAGGCCTTTCTTGACCAGTAGCTCGGCGTTGAGGATGCTGGCTCCTGCCGCTCCGCGTACGGTATTGTGTCCCATGCAGATGAAGCGGATGCCAGACCTGATCCGGCCAACAGAGACTGCCATCCCGTTGCCCCGGTTTCTGTCGAGCCTCGGCTGCGGGCGGTCGACCTCGTCCTTGACTATGAGCGCCTTACTGGGGGAAGTTGGCAGGTCTCCAAGTCCCGGATCGAAGTCCAGCATGGCCTTTCTGACCTCCTCCGGGGTGGGGTCGTCCTCCATGGTCACCCAGACGGCCTCAGTGTGCCCGTCCATGACCGGCACGCGATGGCAGCTCGCGCTCACTGTGAAATCTGCGTTGACGATCCTCTTGCCGTCGAAGCGGCCCAGTATCTTCTGGGGCTCCGTCTCCACCTTTTCCTCCTCGCCCCCGATGTAGGGTATGACGTTGCCCAGGATGGCCATAGATGGCACGCCTTCATATCCTGCTCCGGAGACGGCCTGCATTGAGGCCATGTGAACGCTCTTGATGCCGAACTTCATGAGGGGCTTGAGCGGCAGGGTGAACATCACTGTGGTGCAGTTGGGGTTGGTGGTGAGGTAGCCGTCCCAGCCGCGCTTCTCCCGCTGCACTGCTATCAGGTCCAGGTGGTCGGAGTTGCACTCAGGGATGAGCAGGGGAACATCTTCTACCATTCGATAGGAGCTGGTATTGCTGGCCACGGCACAGCCCGCTGCAGCGAAGGCAGGCTCGGCTGTCATGGCGTCTTCTGAGGGCAGAGCCGAGAAGACGATATCGGCATCGACCTCCCGCGGATCCACATTGACCACTGTCATCTCAGCTATGTCCTCGGGAAGCTCGCTTTCGAGGCGCCACCTGGCGGCATCTCTGTACCTCTTGCCCGCACTCCTTTCCGAAGCTGCGAGGCTGGTAAGCTCAAACCAGGGATGGTTCTTCAGTCCTTCTATGAAGCGCTGTCCTACGGCACCGGTGGCACCCAAAACGCCAGCTTTGATCTTGGCCATTATCAAATCACCTTGAGTCTAAAGTGGGGCTTAGGATCAGGGTTGTATATATTCCTTGTCAGATGAGCTCACCGTCACTGCCCCACGCATGACTTCCGCCGCACCCCATAGCTTCTGGCGAACTCAAGGTTGACCTCAACCACCTCCTCATTGAAGTGCTTGAGGGCATCGGGCAGCTCACCCAAGGTGTCCGCCTTCTCCTGGGTATCGATCACAGCGCCGTGGGGCACGAATTTGCCGTCCGCCAGATTGACGCCTATGACCGCCGCGGCATGGCCCACAAAGCACTTTCTGCCCAGGGTTGATGCATGGACCACCGAGTTGAAGCCCACGAAGCTCTCGTCCCCGATCTTCATGGGCCCGTGAATCACCGCCCCGTGAGCTATTGAGATCTTTTTGCCGAGCTCGATGGAGCTACCCATGAGGCCGTGGAAGATCACACCATCCTGGATATTGCATTTGTCGCCGATGATGATGGGACTGGCCTCATCCGCTCGCAGGGATGCGCATGGTCCGACGTAGACCTCCTCACCGATGCGCACATCCCCGGTGATGGAGGCAGTTTCATCAACGTAAGAGCTATCTGCAATCGTGGGCAGGCATTCGTTGCCACTCCAGGATGTCTTGGGATTCGCCTTGAGCATTTTAGTACCACCTTTTCGTTTATTCTCCATTCACCTTAAAAGAGATTGCCATTAACGATGATTGGTAAAATACGATATCTCCAATTATCGATAGTGACTGATGGAATGCATCTGCGTCGGGCGCTAATTTTGGATGACGGGCAATGCATATTGTCTTCGCGGGGCAATTTTCGCTTAAAAGCCTTTTCTTGAATCTCCTGGCTTTGAAAATTCATTAATCTATAATCCAGATAATTGCCGCTAATCTTAAATATATGGGAGGCGATAATAGGTAAGGTCCATTGAACAATCCTTTAAGGGTTAATGGAGGGGTAAAAGGAGGTATTGATGAAGTAAAATATATAGTGTTTACTGGGTAATCTTTGGTTTATATATATTTATGTTTGTATCGAGTAGGAGCTGGATAATATCTATTTAAGGGTGTTGACTTATGGCAGAAGATACAAAAGTATTTGGGATGGCGGCCGAGTCAGGGCGATGGCTCTTTGTCATCGCTGGAATGATAATGAATTTCTGTCTCGGCGCCATATATGCCTATAGCGTTATTAGAGTGCCATTAGAAGCGTATTACAAATCGCTTAATGTAGTGGTAACGGCAACGAATATGCTATACCCCTACATTGTGTTCTTATTGGTCTTTGCTATTACCATGCCGGTGGCTGGCCAATATATCGTAAAGATGGGGCCGAAAAAGGTGGCGATGATAGGTGGAGTTCTGACCGGCCTCGGATGGTTCCTGGCGTCTACAGTTTCAAGCCCAACCATGCTCTCCGTCACGTACGGAATAGTTGGCGGGCTTGGGGTCGGAATAGCCTACAACGTTCCCATTCAGGTATCGACGAGATGGTTCCCGGATAGGCGCGGCCTTGCGGTGGGCCTGACGGTTCTCGGCTTTGGATTCTCCGCAGCGCTGATCGCGCCGATAGCGGATTTCCTTGTGACGAACTATGGTGGAATACTCAATACATTCAGGATCTTCGGCGTTGCCTTCCTGATCATATTGGTGCTGCTGTCTATGTTGATGGTGTTTCCACCTGCAGGCTGGGCCCCGAAAGGATGGAAGCCACCGGAGCCCAAGGCAGGAGCCGTACCTGCGGCCGATTTCATGCGCAACGAAATGGTCAAGACTCGTGCGTTTATGGGTCTGTGGATCTGTTATACGATAGGGACGCTGGCGGGGCTCATGGCCATAGGAGTTGCCAAGCCGGTCGGGCTTGAGATTGCAACCAATGCCGGAATGGATAAGGTTGCAGCAGGTGCATTGATGACAGGGCTTGTGATCCCATTTGCGGCATGCAACGGCTTCGGAAGGCCCATATTCGGATGGCTTACGGACAGGCTGACTCCCAGAAACGCAGCCATTCTGACATATGTGCTGATCATACTGGCATCACTGGGAGTTTATACCAGCACGTCGAGCGTCACAGTGTATACCATCGGCTTTGCTTTGCTCTGGGGATGCCTCGGCGGCTGGCTGGCCATTGCTCCCACTGCTACAGCGAGCTACTTTGGCATCAAGGACAATGCCAGAAATTACGGCCTGGTCTTTACCGCCTATGGCGCTGGTGCGGTGATTGGAAATCTCCTGGCAGGGCAGATAAAGGATATATTCGGAGCCTATACCAATGTCTTCCCGATAGTGGCAGTGCTTGCGCTGGTGGGCATAATCGTTGCGTTCTTTACTATGAAGCCGCCCGTAAAGAAGGCAACATAAATTTTTATTTTTTTTTATATTAATTTTTATTTAAATAGCAATTGTGCTTTAATGTTTCGCCCGTTATTTGCGGCTGCAGCATATGTAAAGCGGCAAAGTTTTATATGATCTTTGGGAAACAAACATCGTATGAGGCTGGTAATAGTTTCAAATCGCCTGCCAGTAACTATTGCAAGAAATGGCGACGAATTCTCATTTGAGGAAAGCGTAGGCGGTTTGGCTACAGGCCTCTCCTCTTACCTCAAATCACTGAAAAGTGGAACGGGGGAATATTCAGACTATCTCTGGGTAGGCTGGCCCGGCATAAACGTCACAGGAAAGAAACGGCAGGAGATTGCATCCAGGCTGGAGCATGACTTTTCCTG
Source organism: Methanothrix sp. (assembly GCA_018052825.1). Classification (GTDB taxonomy): domain Archaea; phylum Halobacteriota; class Methanosarcinia; order Methanotrichales; family Methanotrichaceae; genus Methanothrix. The sequence goes on along the minus strand of JAGPMN010000004.1, from coordinate 4,646 downwards.
CCATCCTGTTTTTCTTTCAGGAGAAACGATAGATAAATTTTACCACGGATTCTGCAATAAAACACTCTGGCCCCTATTCCATTACTTCCCATTATTGACCTCATATGACGAGAATCTATGGATAAATTACATACAGGTCAATGAGATATTCTGTGAAACGCTCGAAAAGATCTTAAAGCCTGGTGATGCCCTCTGGATTCATGATTATCATCTCATGCTGCTGCCGGGAATGATCCGAAAGAAATTCCATGATCTGCCGGTGGGATTCTTCCTGCATATCCCCTTTCCGTCATTCGAATTATTTCGAATCCTGCCAGGTGAATGGCGCAAGGGTATTCTGGAGGGGCTTTTGGGCTCCAATTTAGTCGGCTTTCACACATATGATTACACCCAGCATTTTCTAAGGTGCGTGCTGCGCATCCTGGGAATTGAGAATAACCTCGGTGAGGTTATTTTCAAAGGCCGTCTGGTCAAGGCAGATACATTTCCAATGGGTGTGAACTTCCAGAAGTTTAACGAGTCCTCTCGGAGAAAGGATGTACAAAGAGAGATGGAGATCTTTAAGAGAGCCTTCAAAGACAAAAAGACGATCCTATCGGTGGATAGACTTGATTACACGAAAGGAATTGGCAGCAGGCTTAATGGATACGAGGAATTTCTCAATATATATCCGTCATGGCGAGGAAGGGTCATTTTAGTCCTGGCAGTCGTCCCCTCCAGGGATAAAATAGAGCATTATCAGAGTATGAAGAGACAGATCGACGAACGAGTAGGAGAGATCAATGGCAGATTTGGAAGCCCCGACTGGACACCTGTGATATACTCCTACAGATATCTTCCGGAACCCCAGCTCATGGCTCTATATAACATCTGCGATGTGGCTATGATCACGCCCCTGAGGGATGGCATGAATCTTGTGGCCAAGGAATTTGTATCATCCAAATCAGATTTAAAAGGCGTCCTGATCCTCAGCGAGATGGCAGGAGCTGCCAATGAGGCGGGAGAGGCCGTCATCATCAACCCAAACAACGTCAAAGAGATCGCCGATGCCATAAAGGTGGCCCTGGAGATGCCTGAGGAAGAGCAAATCCGCCGCAATCAGATAATGCAAACTCGGCTGAAACGCTATGATGTATTTCACTGGGCCGGGGAGTTCATGCATAGCATCGGATCGGCAATTGAGGAACAGAAATCCCTCGAGATCAGGCTGCTTGGAGAAGAGCAGAAGCAAAAGATGATCGGCGACTTTAAGATTGCCAGGCGGCGGCTGATATTTTCCGATTATGACGGCACTCTCGTTGCCTTTGCCGAGCATCCCCTCCTGGCAAAGCCGGATGAGCGATTGCTGAATTTGCTCAAACAACTCACCAGTGATCCCAAAAATGATTTTGTCCTAATCAGCGGCCGCGGCAGAGACATACTGCAAAAGTGGTTTGGCGACTATAGAATCTCCCTTGTAGCGGAGCATGGAGTCTGGATCAAGAAGAGCAGAGGCGAATGGAAAAATCCAAAGTGCTTGAGTAAGGAGTGGATGGCCAAGATCCGGCCGATACTGGATGTTTATGCCGACAGGGTTCCCGGCTCCTTTGTGGAGGAGAAGGAGTTCTCACTGGTCTGGCATTTTCGAAGGGCCGACCCCGAAATCGCCTCACTTAAAGCCAAAGAGCTGATGGACGAGCTTGTGAATTTTACCGCAAACATAGACGTCCAGGTTCTCCCCGGCAACAAGGTGATAGAGGTCAGGAATGCTGGGGTAAATAAGGGCGATGCCGTTCGATCATTTGTCGGCGAAGGGAAATATGATTTCATTTTGGCCCTGGGTGACGATCTCACAGACGAGGACATGTTCCGATCGCTGCCCACATCCGCTTACTCCATCAGAGTTGGGCTGAATCGATCCCTGGCCAGGTTCAATATTCAAGATCATACGAACGCATTGGATTTGCTGGAGGAATTAGTCAGATGAGCGAAGGCTTTCATTTCTACACGCAGCACCACCTCGTGGAGATGCTGGGGCTAAATGCCAGAGATCCTGGCGAGCTGCTGGATGGCATAAAGGCTGTTCCCGCATCCTCTATTTACTATCACACACACCATTTCTTGCAGAAGCACCATTATTTATCTCCACAGCCGCCAAACGATTTTGCCTTCTGGCTGATGGATATTCTGCATCAAAACAGGCTGGGCGAAGAATTCCTCAGCATAGACACAGTTCGTTACTGCAATCTGGAAAGTCTGCGCAAGAGATTTGTGGTGTTGCTAGAAGATTACCTCTCCAATGGCGGGGCAAATACAGACTGCCTTCCGGGCTTCGAATTTCATTTTTTGGCATGCAAGACATTCATCCTGCCCATGCCTTATGTTGCACATAATTTGGCGGAATTTGCGGTGATTCTAAAAAAGGTCAGCATCCGATCATTGTATTTTCACATGTTTGAGGCCAGGATGAGGCTGGGCGTACCGGATAACGACTTTTCCCAGTGGCTAAAGGGCATAGGTGAAGAGGGACTGGCAAATGAGATATCGAGGCTGGACCCATACAACATGACCCTGGAGAGCCTGAGGAGAAAAATAATAAGGATGGTTGAGGGCCGTGTCCAGAGTTGATGACTACAGGGCTATTGTCGGCGACGAGGAGGTAGACGAGCTGTATCTGCTGGCGGAGAGGCTCAAAGGAAAATCTGTCCAGAATATCAACTCCACGGCTACTGGCGGCGGGGTGGCAGAGATCCTGTCCAGAATGGTCCCTCTGCTGAGAGACCTGGGGATCGATGCTCACTGGGATGTGATCAAGGGCAACGAGAAATTCTTCACAGTGACCAAGGAGATGCACAACGCCCTGCACGGATTAAACGTCGAAGTTTCAAAGGACGATCTGGAATACTTCCTGGAGGTAAACAGGCAGAACCAGGAGGAGATGGACCTGTTCGGCGACATCGTCTTCATTCACGATCCCCAGCCCATCGGCCTCGTCGAGAAGAGAGAGCATAATGGGAATAAATGGATATGGAGATGCCATATCGATATATCTGAGCCACAGAAGGCGACTATGGACTTCTTGAGGGGTTTTATCGATCGATATGATGCGGCAGTCTTTTCGGCCCCAAGCTTTGCCAGGTCCGACATCGCTGCAAAACAGATTCTGATATCCCCCTCCATCGATCCGCTGAGTGAAAAGAATAGGGAGCTCCCTCAAGGTGTCATCGATTCTGTGACGGAGCGCTACTGCCTTGACAGGAACCGGCCTATTGTAACTCAGATATCCAGGTTCGATTATTTCAAGGATCCTCTGGGGGTCATCGAGGTCTATAAAAAGGTCAAAGATCATATAGACTGCCAGCTGGTTTTGGCCGGCGGAGGCGCAACCGACGACCCAGAGGGGCCGCAAGTTCTGGATCAGATCAGATCAGCTGTACAGTCCGATCCGGATATTCACATCATATATCTCCCCCCATCCAGCGATCTGGAGGTCAATGCATTGCAGAGAGCCTCTACAGTCGTACTGCAAAAGTCCCTCCGGGAGGGATTCGGATTGACTGTAGCAGAGGCCCTGTGGAAGGCAAAGCCGGTCATAGCCACTGCAACAGGAGGCATCCCCCTGCAAATCGAGCACAGACATTCAGGAATCCTCGCATATTCCACCGCAGGCATGGCCCATTACCTGATGGAGCTGCTGAGCGAGCCGGAATACGCCGCGAAACTGGGGATGAACGGCAGAGAGCATATAAGGAACAACTTTTTGATAACTAGGCACATCAAGGATTATCTATGTCTATTTATTTCTTTGTATCATAAAGAAGATATGGTATATCTTTGATTTTTAGGGGGTTGAGAGCAGATGGATCTTCTTTTTGAAGAGAGCAAAATTCTATGGTCCCTGCTGGGGTTTGTTGTCGGCTTAGCCATAACCTTGTTGGCAGCATATTATTTGAATAAGATATTGAAACGATCTTTTGACAGCGTCATCCTATCTCAGCCCAGATTTATCACAAACCTGGCCATAACTCGGAGGCTGATAGTTCTTTGTGTTGTTATCGTGGGCGTTATGGCCACGACGTTTAGCGTCTTTCCAGGATCCTTGGGTATAATCTCTTCGATATTCGTAGCAGCCGGCTTTGCATCTATCGTGGTGGGCCTGGCTGCCCAGTCCAGCCTCTCCAATGTCATAGCAGGGATCATCAACTCCTTCTCCCAGCCCTTTCGCATAGGCGACGCTGTGATGTTCCGCAATGAATTCTGCAATGTGGAGGACATGCGCCTCATTCATACCATATTCAGGACATGGGACAACAGAAGGCTTGTGGTGCCAAACTCCATTTTGCAAAATGAGGCCATCATAAATTACAGCATGACAGATGCATCTGTGTCAATGGCGGCGTAAAATTGTCCAATTATGGCGGGATAAAATTGACCACCTAACTTAAAAGCCTTCCGGCAATCGTAGGCAAACCATTCCTCTCATCCTGGGAAGCTCTGAGGAATCAATCCCTGCCGCTTTCGATCTTTGAGCCGGTAGCTATCCCCTTTAATGTTGATCGTAGTGCAATGGTGCAGGATCCTATCCAGAATAGCTGCGGCGATAACATGATCCTTGAAGATGTCTCCCCATTCACCATAGGACTTGTTAGATGTGAATATGATCGAAG
>JAGPMN010000074.1 GCA_018052825.1 Methanothrix sp. | reverse complement strand
CTCAAGTTCTGCTATTACCGATATCTTGAATGCACGGTCGTAGCGCTGCCTCGTCCTTTTCATATATTTCCCTCCATGAGTTGAAGTTGCTTAACTCATTGTCCACTCGGAGGGGTTCACTCCACTCAGCTCCTTGAGGTCGATGTGGTTGTACAAATCGAACGCATCTTTTCTGCTATCGCCCCGCAGCTCCTTGATGAACTCCCGCCGCATCCCAGCCCGAAAGAGATGGGTGCAGAACCAGTGCCGGCAGCAATGGGGCGTAAAATGGTCCTCAAGCCGCTCGGAGGCCGGATCATGCAGGCCAACCCTCCGGGCCGCCTCGGTCACAAGATTATAGATTCCGGTCCTGTTAAGCCGTTCGCCTTCGTTATTCAGGAAGAGGGCGGGGCTGCCTTTCTTGTTGATGTCCTCCCGGATGGCCAGCCAGCGCCGGAGGATGTAAGCGCACTCATCATCAAAGAACACTGTCCTGTTGGTCCTCTTGGCTGTGGGCTTCAGCCTGATCTTGTTTTCGATCAGGTCAACGTCGCCCACGTCCAGCTCTACCAGCTCATGCCGCCTTATGCCTGTCTTGGCCAGGAGCGTGATAACGGCTTTGTCCCTCAAGTCCAGGGTGCAGTTGATCAGGTTTGCCATCTCTTCCACAGAAATGAGCTTGCGGGCCTGGCCGTCGTCGTTGTCTTTGTAGCGCCGCAGGTATCTCTTCCTGACTGCAATAACCGGATTGTCCGCCGCCTTCCCCTCAAATACCAGGTATTCGTAGAAGCTGGAGAGCACGGAAAAGTAGTTCTCAATCGTCTTTGTGGTCTTACCCAGATCTGGATGTGCGCTACCTCGTACCTCCGCATCCTGCGGAGGACCATATAATTACGGGCCACCAAGGAGCTGATGGCATTCAGGACACCTTTTCAGTGTTTCGAGTACACGGCCTGATTAAGAAAAAGGATTAACGATTTACTCTGAAGAATTGGCGGATGGGCCTTTTCTTCCAGCAATAAATGAAAGCGAATGCCTTAGGTCTCTCTGATTGAGTTAGGATTCACTTAGCAATTATATGCGCCGATCGGGATTCGAACCCGAGTTTAGGCGTTGGCAACGCCTAGTGATAACCGCTACACTATCGGCGCTCGCATGCTGCACGAGGCATCCCCTACAATCACCTTCTAGTCTAAAAACATTGCGGGTAAAACCAACCGGGGGCGCTCTTCCGGATAAGCCCTGCATACCCTTTATCTACCTTGAAGGGCTGCTTGTTTATGGTGATATTGGCTTGCATGACGTCATCATAGTGGGAGCGGGCCCTGCGGGGCTGACCGCGGCCATGTACTGCGCGCGAGGGGGAAAGAAGACTCTGGTCCTCGGCAACATCTACGCATCGCAGCAGTCCATGGGCGGCCTCTATGAGAACTACCCCGGATTTCCGGATGGCATCCAGGGCATAGAGCTGTCAGAGAGGATGCTCGCTCAGGCCCAGAAGTTCGGGGCTGAGAACCAGACGGAGATGGTGGAGAAGATTGTGAACCTGGGCGAATTCTTCCGTCTCAAGACTGAGAACTGGCAGTACGAGTCCGGGACGGTCATCCTGGCCATGGGGGCCCGCCACCGCTCCATTGGCGTCCCTGGAGAGAAGGAGATGACGGGCAGAGGCGTCTCCTACTGTGTGCACTGCGACGGCGCGCTCTTCAGAGGCAAGCCTGTGGCTGTCGTAGGCTACGGCAACGGAGCGGCGCGGGCTGTGCTCTATCTGGCTGGCATCGCCAGCAAAGTGCACCTCATCTCCCCGCGCGATAAGCTCGTCGCCGAGCCTGTCTACCTGGAGCGCATCAAGAATCTGCCCAACTACATAGCCACATTCGGGGCGGATGTCACAGCGATCCTGGGCGACCAGTTCGTCTCCGGCGTGGAGTTCAAGGTGGGAAATACTCTGCGGTCATCGAAGGTGGAGGGAGTCTTCGTGGAGATGGGCGTAAAGCCCAATGTGGAGCTGGCAGAATCCTTGGGCCTGGAGCTCACGGCCGGCGGATTTGTCAAGGTAAACAGGCTCAACCAGGAGACGAGCATGCCCGGAGTCTTCGCCGCAGGAGATCTGACTGGTGGAAGGCTGCAGGTGGCCACAGCAGTGGGCTCCGGAGCCTCGGCTGGGATCAGCGCCATGCAGTACCTGGGATGAGCAAGCCTCTCTTGTGATGATTCTGGCTGAAGAAAAATTAGGATAAGACTATGGCAAAACAGATGGTGGAAAGAGTGCGGGATAGGGATCGAGAGCTGGACCTCAATAAGCCTGTCGCAGTCTGGCGCTCCCAGGAGCTGCTGGATGGCGGGGCAGCGGAGTCGGTTACCATGATACTGCGCACAGTGGGCTGCCGGTGGAACCGCTGCACCATGTGCGGCTACGCCGGGGAGGGCGCGCCTGCCACGGCTGACAACCTGATTGCCCAGTTCGAATATGGTATGCATCGATCCCATCCCGATGTGTCCGTGGTCAAGATATACACCAGCGGCAGCTTTCTCGACCCCCAGGAGATGCCTGTTCAGGCCAGGGATGAGATCCTTAAGAGGCTGGAGGGCATGGGCATCAGGAAACTGGTCATCGAGAGCCGGCCGGAGTATGTGACCGGGCAGAGCATCAGCGCCTGCCTCTCCCGCCTGCCCACCGAGTTTGCCATAGGCCTGGAGACGGCCTCAGATCTCATCAGGAACAGCGTCATACGCAAGGGCTTCTCCTTCCAGGACTTCGTATCTGCATCCCGGACTGTGCACGATCTGGGCGGAAGTGTCAAGGCCTACCTGCTGCTCAAGCCGCCCCTGCTCTCCGAGGGTCAGGCTCTGAGAGATGCCGTGGCGTCAGCGCGAGCAGCTGCAGCCCACGCCGATATCATCTCACTGAACCTATGCAATGTGCAGAGGAACACCGTGGTCGAGCGGATGTGGCAGGAGGGTGAGTTCCGGCCGCCCTGGCTCTGGTCTGCCCTGGAGGTGATCAAAAGCGCCCCGTGCCCCATAGTCTGCGATCCTGTCGGCGCCGGCACCCGCCGGGGCCCGCATAACTGCGGCCGGTGCGATGATGTAGTGGCGGAGGCCATCAGAAAGCATGCCCTCACTCAGGACGCTGCAGCCTTTGACGAGCTTGATTGCAGGTGCAAATCCGCCTGGAGCGAGCTGATGGATCTGGAGGAGGAATCCTTCGGCTCTCCTCTCTTTTAGGCGACTGGAATATGATCAAATTATGGAAAAAATGACGGACAGATTTAAAAATCAGATGAGGATTCCTATAAACCTCTGCCCTGGAAGTATCGAAAAGTATATATACTAGTATTACTATTAATTATTATGAATTCTTTTGTTGGATGGGCATTTAAAACGGCAAGAGAGAATAAGAAGATGCCT
>JAGPMN010000048.1 GCA_018052825.1 Methanothrix sp. | reverse complement strand
TTGCTCGATAAACTCTTCTTCTTGCATACTCCCATCAAATCATTATTGCCAAAATAATATATAATTCTTGCGGTCGAATGGATGTTGATCGGATCACGTTATTGAGTTAAGAGCTAAACACATACTCGCCAGGCTGTACCGCGGTGTTTGTCGAAGTAGTCCTGGTGGTACTCCTCAGCCGGGTAGAATTTTGATGCCGGCACGATCCGGGTAACGGCTTTTCTCAGGCAGGCACCGGAGCGGTCGAAGTCGTCCCTGGACATCTCGGCTGCCCTCCTCTGCTCATCGCTGTGGTAGAAGATGGCGGAGCGGTACTGGCTGCCGACATCAGGACCCTGCCGGTTGGCAGTGGTGGGGTCGTGCATCCTCCAGAAAAGGTGGAGCAGATCCTGGTAGGATACCACATCTGGGTCGAATCTGATCTGCACCGCCTCGGCGTGGCCGGTTATACCGGTGCAGACCTGACGGTAGCTTGGATCGGTTGTGGTGCCGTCCGTGTAGCCGACGGTCGTATCCAGCACTCCTTCGACCTGCTTGAAGATGGCCTCGACACCCCAGAAGCAGCCGGCGGCAAATGTGGCGATCTCGTATCTTTCGCCGCCCTCTCCGGTAGCAGTGCTTGATACTGCATCTGCGCCGTCTCCCTCTACATCTCCTCTGTCTTCGCCTCTCTTCTGCCCGGCAAAGAGATGGCTGTACTCACCGTAGCCCTCCTTCTCCAGATCTTCGACAGGGATGAATCGCAATGATGCAGAGTTGATGCAGTAGCGCAGACCCGTGGGTGCGGGCCCGTCCTCGAAGACGTGGCCCAGATGGCTGTCACCTTCCCGGCTCCTCACCTCAACCCTTTCAATCCCGAAGCTGCCGTCTGCCCTCACCACAATGCTCTGCTGCTCTATGGGCCTGGTAAAGCTCGGCCAGCCGGTTCCGGAGTCGAATTTGTCCATGGAGGAGAAGAGCGGCTCGCCAGAGGCCACGTCAACGTAGATGCCGGGGCGCTTGTTGTTCCAGAACTCGTTTCGGAAGGGCGGCTCTGTTCCGCACTGCTGGGTCACATGAAACTGGATGGGGGTCAGCTTCCTCTTCAGATCCCCGTGGGAATTGTCTGCCGTCATTTCACATACCTGCAAAGCACAATACTGCGCTATGTTCGGATAAAGTCATCCAGTGTTCTGCACTCCTGCACCAGCCGCAGGCCGGCGCTCTCCTGGTCGCGCCTGGGCATGCGTCTCTTGAAGGCCTGGATGTTCTTTCTCTCACGGCAGTACTGGCTGTCGTAGTAGACCTGCCACAGACCCTCTGCGTCCGGCCACCAATCCGCTTCTGCTCCCCCTTCGAGGTCAGAGATGGCCGTCTTTAGCCGCTCCACAGTCTCAGAGAGACCAGGCCCCCTCCCCCGGTAGATCCTGCCCTGTCTGAAGAGGGCAATCCAGCTCTCGCTGCCGCTGCCCAGCACAATAGCAGTCCCTTCATTTCTGCGGGCGAAGTGGTCGCAGATGTGCTCTTCTGTCCTGTGTCTGGGCCGGAGAAAGCCGTAGAGGAGATGGCTGCCCGCCGGCGCCAGCCGGACGAAGGCCTCCATGCGGTGCACCTCCCCCATAACCTCAAAGACCATCTTTTTGATGCGGGCCTGCTTGGGCAGAACAGCCGCCTCGATCTCCCATGCCTGGAAGGCCCCTGCCTCCGAGAGGAGCCTCTCTCCTGCCATGCGGTGCATGGAGAGGTAGTAGAGGAAGCTCTGCGGGACCCTCAATCCGACCACATCTCCAGTGTGGTGTCCTTCCAGCCGTTGACCCTCAAAAAGGGAGAGGCGCGCCTTATGCGGACGCCGAGGGCTGCCAGCTCCGCCCGGCTGGAGAGGGGCCGGGTCCTCCTCAGAGCCACGATCCTGCCGGCGCTCCTAGGGCCGATGCCAGGGACATGAAGCAGCTCCTGATATGTGGCTGTGTTGGGGTCGACCGGCCCGTCCAGCATCTGCCGGGCGATGGCCCTCTTGGGATCGGTGTCATAGAGGAAGCCGCCATCATCAAATGCCCCGCCTATCTCCTCAGGGCGGAAGCGGTAGACCCGGTAGAGCCAGTCCATCTGGTAGAGCCTCCTCTCCCTCCAGAGCGGCTGGGCTCGCCTGCCCTGAAGGGCTGTGCCTGGCTGGGGGGAGAAGGCGCTGTAGTATGTCCGGCGCACTCCAATCTCCCTGTACTCATATATGATCCTCTGAAATATCTCCTCATCGCTCTCATCCGCGGCTCCAACCACAATCTGGGTGGTCTGGCCTGCGGGAAGCGGGGCTGATGCCGGCGAGCTCTCCCTCTTTGAAGCTGCAAAGTCGCGGATGTACCTCTGCCTCTGCACTATGTCCCTTTCATAGTCCTTGGTGGAGCAGATCTCACTCATGTGCGAGGCAGATGCCGCCTCCAGATTTATGCTCACCCGGTCGGCAAGCATAACCGCCTCCTGGATGTGATGCTCTGCCGCCCCGGGCAGGATCTTGAGGTGGATATATCCGGAGAACGCCCACTTCTCTCTGAGAATCCTCGCCGCCTCTATCGTCTTCTCCATGATGCTCTCCTCATCCCTGCCCGCTCCAGAGCTTAAGAAGAGGCCCTCGACGTAGTTGCCCCGGTAGAGGGAGGCGGTGATCCTGGCCAGCTCTTCGGGTGTATAGGAGAATGCCCTCGCCTTGCGGCTGCAGCTGCTGGCATTTGTGCAGTAGGAGCAGCTATGGGTGCAGCGATTGGTGTAGAGGGTCTTGAAAAGGGATACGCACCTGCCGTCCTGGGTGAAGGCGTGGCAGATCCCAGGCAGTGTCCTCTCCCGCGGCGAGAATGTGGAGGCGCATACATCGTGCCTCGTTCCCTCTCCGAGCAGCCGGAGCTTCTCAGGATCTACGGCTGAAGCCGAGGGCGGGCCCATGGAGTCGAAGCGGCAGTCGTCCGCCAGATGGGCGATCTTCTCCAGGCTGACCATCGGAATAGTTATTGCCAGCTCTTCGGTTATAACCTGTTTGCCTGCGGGGCGAAAGTATTCGCTTTTACCTCTTGCTGGCCTTCTCTGCAGGCAGCGTGCACAGCGGCCCCCTCAGGTAGACATACCAGTAGAGGGCTGCCACGAAGAACGCCGCTCCGACGATGTTGCCCAGTGTCACAGGAAGCAGGTTTGTCACGAAGAAGTTGTACCATCCCGCCCCTCCTGCCAGGTTGGCAGTGGCAACATTGGCATCGGCCAGCCTGGCGGCTATTGCCGGGTTGTTGGCTGCGAATATGCCAAGGGGGATGAAGAACATATTGGCCACGCTGTGCTCGAATCCGGTGGTGACGAATGCCATTATCGGAAACCAGCAGGAGAAGATCTTTCCGATGATGTCCTCGGAGCTTATGGCCAGCCACACAGCCAGGCAGACCAGCCAGTTGCAGCCGATCCCCCTCAGGAAGGCCGTCGTGAAATCAAGGCCGCACTTGGTGTTGGCGACTGTTGCAGCCCAGCCAGCCCAGGGGAGGCTATCGAAGAATCCGCACTTGTAGGCCAGGAAGAAGGCCACGAAGATCGATCCCAGGAAGTTGCCTATGTAAACCAGCGTCCAGTTCTTGAGCAGGCTCCTGGCGCTCGCTTCGCCATTGAGAAGGCTGATGGGAGCAAACATGCAGTTTCCTGTGAACAGCTCAGATCCGGCGATGACAACCAGCATCAGTCCCACGGGGAAGACCGCTCCGGCAGCGAACTTGACAAGCCCCGCAGGAAGGGCGATCTTCCAGACGGCCCCATCCGGTCCTGTGATAGTGCCATTGGACAGGCCGCCGGCCACAATCTCGCTCAAGAGGGCTCCAAAGGCGATGTAGGCTCCGGCCAGGAAGGCCAGCACCAGGAGCTTCTGCCAGGTTGTATTGCATTTCGTGCATCCGGCAGCAATGGCTGCCTTGGCTATTTCCGCGGGAACTTTGAACGCCATGATCCATCTCCCGAGCAGGCCCTCCCTGTGCTGGTGATACCATTGAGCAGCCTGCAGGTGGCATGTGCATGCCTGCATATTAGTAAAAAACTTACGGTCAACTGTGTATTTAATGAAAAAATGTTAAGAATGGAAGGAAAACTGGAAAAATTTGGTCTCAAGCCACGCGGGCCACCTCATACTCCGGCGATCTTACAGCCACCCTCCGGGTGCTCGAGCTCCTCTACAGCCATTCTCTTTGCCGGATTGAAGCTCTTCTTGTGCTTGCAGTCCATCAACTTGTGCCAGTTGTCCCTCTCCCATATGTTAAAGGACCTATCCTCCTCAGGAATAAGCTGGCGCAGCCGCAGGACAAGGCCGTCCCAGTTGACGCCGTGGCCCGGGAAGTCTGGTCCGTCAACGCAGGCGAACCTGGTCTTGCCGTCCACCTCCACCCGGCAGGCCCCGCACATGCCCGTGCCGTCCACCATGATGGGAGTCAGGCTTACCGTCGTCTCCACTCCCGACGCCCGGGAAGCGTCTGAGGAGACCTTCATCATGAATGGGCAGCCGTGTGCGAAGATCCTGTCGATCTTGCTGCCGGAGGCAAGCTGCTGCTCGATGAAGTCGTTGGCCCAGGCCGTCTTGCCGCAGCCGGTGACCACATGAACCTCGTCGCTGAACTCTTTGAGCCTGTCCGTCCAGAAGACGAAGTCCGGACCTCTGCCTTCCACTACGGTTATCACATAGTTGCCCTTCTCCTTGAGGGCCTTTATGAGGGGCAGTGAGGGGCCGGTTCCAAAGCAGCCGCAGGCGCAGATCACCTTTCCGAAGCTCTCCACAGCGGTAGGCGTTCCCAGGGGGCCGGCGATGTTGGCGACCGCCTCGCCCTCTTTCAGCGTGGACAGCTTGGCTGTGCTGGTACCGAGGACGTAGAATACGATATCGATTGTACCCTCCTTTTCGTCCCAGCCTGCGAGGCCCATGGGAATCCTCTCCCCCTTCTCATCCACTCTGATGATCACAAACTGGCCCGGCTTTGCTGAAAGGGGGATCTTGGGGGCTTTAAGTCTCATGTAAATTATATTGGGTGCGACGCACTCCTTCTTTATGATCTCGTACACTCTTCTCGCCTCTTCTTTATGCTGCTTCGACCCGGATTTCCTTCGGCCAAGCTCTCTTTGACCATGCTCATCTTTTTGATATCGATGGCGCGATTATATTAGAAGGTTGCTCTTTAATCCGGGGGATGATCCCGGCAGACTGATGCTCCGCCATCTCAGGCGGTTATCTTCTCTATGCGTATGGCGCATGCCTTGTACTCCGGTGTCTTGGCCGCGGGGTCCAGTGCGGCATTGGTGAGCAGGTTGGTGAGCACATCCCTGAAGTGAAAGGACATGAAGGCCACGCCGCGCAGCGACCTGTCTGTAACCTTTGCCTTCGTCCTGACCTCTCCCCGCCTGGAAATGACCCGGACCGTCTCCCCGTCCTCAACGCCCAGATCTTGCGCGTCCATCGGGCTTATCTCTATTACCTCCTCAGGGCTGATCCACATGATCCCCCTGGACCGCCGGGTCATGGAGCCGCAGTTGTAATGCTCCCGCCTCCGGCCAGTTGTGAGGATCATGGGGTACTGTGGGTCAGGCATCTCGGTTGGGAACTGGTGGTACACCGCGTTGAACTTTCCGAGGCCGCGGCTGAATTTTCCGACATGCATAGTCTCAGTGCCTGGGTGGTCCTTTGCCGGACAGGGCCACTGCAGGCCGGCGCTGCCCAGCCGCGAGAAGCTCACTCCTGCGAACATGGGTGTCAGAGATGCAATTTCGTCCATGATCTCCGAAGGATGGCTGTAGCTCATGGGATAGCCCATCTTCTGGGCGATGGCGCAGATGGTCTGCCAGTTCTCCCTGCCACAGAGGGCGGGTATGGCTTTGCTCACGCGCTGGATGCGCCTCTCTCCATTAGTAAATGTACCGTCGCACTCGGCAAAGCTGGCGGCGGGGAGTATGACATCGGCAAATCTAGTGGTCTCTGTTTGGAAGATCTCCTGGATGACCATGAACTCCAGGGACTGAAGCGATGCCCTTACACGGTTGGTATCGGGATCGGTCTGGGCCAGGTCCTCCCCCAGGATATAAAGACCCTTGATCGCCCCGTCCCTCATACTCTCCAGCATCTGGGTGGATGTGAGTCCTATCTCTCCTGGCAGTTTGACATGCCAGGCCTCCTCGAATTTGGAGCGGACAGCCGGATCTGTCACAGGCTGGTAGCCGACATGGGCATTGGGAAGAGCCCCCATGTCGCAGGCCCCCTGCACATTGTTCTGGCCGCGCAGGGGCATGACGCCAGTGGACCGCCGTCCCACATTTCCCGTGAGCATGGCCAGATTGCCTATGGACATGACATTGGCCGTACCAGTGACGTGCTCTGTTATCCCGAGGCTGTAGATGATCATGGCTTTTTCTGCTCCGGCATAGAGCCGCGCGGCCTGGACGATCTTATCTGCTGCGACTCCAGTTATCTCTGCCGCCCTCTCGGGCGGATAATCCTCCACGGCTTTCCTGAACTCCTCGAAGCCCTCAGTGCGGCTGGCTATGAACTCCCTGTCCTCCAGCCCCTCCTCGAGGATGACGTTCATCATGCCGTTGAGCAGTGCGATGTTGGTGCCTGGCAGCATGTTCAGCCAGACAGATGCCATGTCGACCAGCTCTATCTTGCGGGGATCTGCGACGATGATCCTGGCCCCCTTCTGGGCGGCCTTGATGATCTTCAGGCTGACTATGGGATGGGCCTCAGTGGTATTGGAGCCTATTACAAACAGCACATCTGCATCTTCGATCTGGTCGAAGGAGTTGGTGGCGGCCCCGCTGCCAAAGCACGCAGCAAGGCCGGTGACTGACGGCGCGTGGCATACTCGGGCGCAGTTGTCCACGTTATTGGTGCCGAAGACGGCCCTGGCAAGCTTTTGCATCAGGTAGTTCTCCTCATTCGTGCACCGGGATGAGGAGAGAACTCCGAGGGAATCGGGGCCGTATCTCTCCCCGATCTCAGAAAAACTACGTGCTACGAGGTCGAGAGCCTCATCCCAGCCGGCCTCCTCCCAGACAGGCTCCTCGAGCTTGCTGTTCTTCCTTATGAGTGGTGTGGTTATGCGGTCTGGGTGATGGACGATCTCGTCTAGGTCGAAGCGGCCCTTGATGCATGCCTGGCCCCGGTTCACCGGCCCTTCCCTGTCAGGATGAATGGAGACGATCCTGCCATCCCTGACACCAAGCTCCAGACGGCAGCCCACACCGCAGTATGGGCAGATGGTGGAGACGGCAGCCTCCGGGCGCATCCACTTCTCCGACCTGGCGAAGAGGGCGCCGGTGGGGCAGATGTCAACACATGCACCGCAGAACTTGCACTGAGCGTCCTGCAGCGATTCTGGACCGATCCAGTGCATGCGGTGAAAGTCCGGATTGTTGTATAGAATGCCCGCACCGCGCACCTCCTGGCAAACTCGCACGCATCGGCTGCACATGATGCAGAGGTTGTAGTTTCTGTCGAAGAAGGGCTCTCTGATGACGGGCATGTTGCGGAATGAGAGCTGATATCGGATCCTGTCCAGGCCGACGAAGACCACAGCCTCCTGCAGCTCGCAGATCCCGTCCTTCGGGCAGTACTTGCAGCCCACTGTCACTGGAAACTTTCTCATGCACTCGCGCAGGTCGGTGCACTCATCCTTCCGCTCGCAAAACAGGCAGGATGTGGGGTGATTGGTCAGGGCGAGGAGCATCTCCAGGGTATGCCGCCTCATATCCTGCAGCTCTTCCGTTCTGGTCTCCACCACCATACCCTCCTCTGCGGAGGTATTGCAGGCCGTGGGATAGCAGTCCAGCCCCTTTACCGAGACTATGCAGAGCTTGCAGGAGCCGATGGGCTTTAAGTCCGGATGATCGCACAGTGCCGGCACATAAGAGCCCGCCTTGCGGGCTGCTTCGAGAATGGTCGTGCCCTCTGGCACTGATACCTCTCGATCGTCAATGGTCAGTCTGATATCGCTCATATTACCAACCGCGCCGGGCAGTGATGAGGGTTGATTGTATTAGAAGGTTGCTCTAAAAGAAATTTGCATTCGCCAAGGAAAATCTTATTAATAGATCAGCGTTGATCTACCGAAAAATCTCAGGCGGAAGGCGCGGTGCAGGTAAGATGTCAAGCAAGATGAATTTGAACCGGGTGGATATGCCCAAGCAGGCAGCAGAGAAGAGGAGACGCAACTTTCAGGAGGTCGCCCTTGGCTATACTGCAGAGCAGGCAGCAGAAGAGGCCGGAAGGTGCATTCAGTGCAAGAAGCCCAGGTGCGTGGAGGGCTGTCCTGTGGAGGTGGAGATCCCGGCCTTCATCAAGGCCATGCGGGAGGGAGACATGCAGGAGGCTGTCCTCTCACTGAAGAGAAAGAACAGCCTGCCCGGCATCTGCGGCCGGGTCTGCCCCCAGGAGGTGCAGTGCGAGGCCCGATGCGTGCTTGGCAAGAAAGGAGCGCCTGTGGCAATCGGCCGCCTGGAGCGCTACGTGGCCGACTGGGAGAGGATGCAGGAGAAGTGCCCCAGATGTGAGATCGCCCCGCCTTCAGGCAAGCGCGCCGCCGTGGTGGGCTCCGGCCCGGCAGGGCTGACGGCTGCAGCCGACCTGGCACGCCTCGGCCACGAAGTTACCATTTTCGAGGCATTGCATGACGGGGGAGGCGTTCTGGTCTACGGCATTCCCGAATTCAGGCTGCCCAAGTCCATAGTCCGCTGGGAGATCGAGTACGTTAAGTCCCTGGGCGTAAATCTGGAGCTGGATTCTGTTGTGGGCCGCCAGGTCCAGGTCAAGGAGCTCCTTGAGAGCGGATACGATGCCGTCTTCCTGGGCATTGGCGCCGGAGCACCGCGATTCCTTGGCGTGCCAGGCGAGAACCTGAACGGCGTTTACTCTGCAAATGAGTACCTGACCCGCGTCAATCTGATGAAGGCCTACAGGTTCCCTGAGTACGATACTCCCATCAAGAAGGGAAGGCGGGTGGCTGTTGTGGGCGGAGGGAACGTGGCTATGGATGCCGCCCGCTCCGCCCTGCGCCTGGGGGCGGATGAGGTGCATGTCGTCTACCGCCGCTCCCGAGAGGAGATGCCGGCGCGCCTCGAGGAGGTGGAGAACGCCATGGAGGAGGGGGTGATATTCGACTTCCTGACCAACCCGACACGCTTTTTGGGTGACGAGCGGGGAATGGTCAAAGCCATGGAGGTTGTTGAGATGGAGCTCGGAGAGCCGGATGCCTCAGGACGGAGGAGCCCGCACACGAAGAAGGGCTCGGAGCACATCGTGGACGTGGACACGGTTGTCATTGCAGTGGGCACAGTCCCCAATCCCCTCATCGCCTCCAGCACTCCGGAGCTGAAGACCACCGGACGGGGCACTCTGGTGGTGGACTGGCGTGGCAGAACCACCATGAGGGGGGTGTGGGCAGGCGGCGACATCACCTCAGGCGGGGCCACAGTGATCTCCGCCATGGGGGCCGGGAAGGTCGCTGCTGCGGATATGGACGAGTGGCTCAGAAGGGACGGGGCGTGGAGCGGGGAGATGGAGAAGAGTGCTTAATATCAATCAATCCTTTTTTTCTCCTTCCGCTGTGCCGGCCCAGTGGGCTCCACCTGCAGAAAATGCCTGATAGCCTCCTCTGACGGAAACAGAGGCTGATCCCGGCCCCGACTCTGAAGCCGATCCTGAGGTCGATCCTCCGGATGAGACTTCCCCGGCCGAAAGGGAGAGCCGATAGAGGCGCATATCTCCCCAGGTGGTCACATCCAGGCTCATATTTTCACCCTCAATCCCGCCGGAGGCCTGGGCTCGCATGGTATCGCCCCCCTCGTTCATGCTTCCCGAACCGAAGATGACACCACCGGATTGATAGAGGGTGAGGGCAAGTATGGCCGTCTTGCTGTCCCTCAGCCGGAATGTCCAGTTTCCGGCAGCACTTGCAGCCAGAGAGCCATTTCGACCGGATGCGGCACCGCCTGAAATCGTCTCCCCGCGGGAGGGCTCTTTAGAGATCGATGGCGTGCCCGGAGCCATGCTCGACGAGCTCTCTGTGCTGTACTCCAGCGCCTGGCCGGTTTGCACAGAGCTTCGGGAGGCCTGAGGAGTGCTCGCGCTCAGCCCAAGATTCTCTGTACTGCTGAAGTCTATGCCGCTCTCATTCTCCCAGATCTCTCTGGACTCCTGAGGGGTGGCTGGAATGCCCAGATCCAGGACATAATCTCCCCGGCTCTCATCTATGAGCTGATCCGCCGACAGGCCGAGGCCTCCGTCCAGAATTGCAGAGGCATTCTGGCAGGCCAGGAGGAGGATGATCAGAAAGGCCGGAGGCGCTGGAGGACAGCGGAGGAGGGAACGGGCTTGAGGGCTCAAGTGGAGAGAGACGGCAGAATGATGCGGAGATAACTGAGCTGAAGAGCTTTTGGATATCATGCCTTCAACGCCAATTGTGCAGCGATTCAACTTAAGGCTTATGGTTTGTTTGAATTTGGCGATCTCACAATAACACAGCGCCGGAAGATCAGGACAGCTTTCCTGCATTAATCTTTTCAGCTCCCACACTCAAGAGCCCCACAGCCGCCAGAGCCGCCGCCACTGCTCCGAATAGAAACGTCGCCTCCGCCCCCCAGGAGCTCCAGATGGCACCTGCTATAAGGCTGGAGGCGATGGCAACGACTCCCACGGCCCCGTAGTAGATCCCCAGGCAGCTGCCGCGAAGGCTGGCAGACGAGAGATCCGAGACATAGGCCTTCTCCGATCCGTCCACCATGGCGTAGACCAGTCCGTAGAGGGAGAAGAGCACTATCAGCCCCGCCAGGCTCGAGACAAATGCAAAGCCCAGGGCGGTGGCTGCGAAGAGCCCGTATCCCAGGACCAGCACCAGCCTTCTGCCAACCCGGTCCGACCAGATCCCGACCGGCATGGACATGATGGAGTAGACGAGGTTGAAGAGCACATAGAGAAGCAGGGGGGCGGCCACCGCCTCCGCTCCCGAAAAAAGCTCCTGGGCGCGCAGTATGAAGAACATGTAGCTGAAGTTGCCCAGGGCGAAGAGGCTGGCGACGGCGATGAAGGCCTTAAGCTCGGAGGACAGTCCGGACAGCTTCAGACTGGCACCACAGGCCGGAGCGGAAAATCTCTCTTCTACCCTGGAGAAGGGCAGCAATGCCAGCACTGCCATCACCCCCGCAGTCAGGAAGATTGAGCTGTAGGAGAGACCCCCCTGCCAGAGCAGATAGGCCATGATGGAGCCGACGACTGCCCCGGCCGAGTCCATAGCCCGGTGCAGCCCGAAGCCCCGCCCCCGCCGCTCAGATGACGCCGACTCGGAGATCATGGCATCTCTGGGCGCCGATCGAATGCCCTTTCCGCTCCTCTCCAGGACCTTGAAGAAGAAGACGTGCTGCCAGGCAGAGGCGACTGGCAAAAGGAGCTTACCTGCAGCAGAGAGGGCGTAGCCTGCCACCACCAGGGGCTTTCTTTTGCCCAGGCGGTCCGACCACCATCCGGCAAAGATCTTGAGGATGCTCGGCAGGCCCTCGCTGATGCCCCCGATGAGCCCCACCGCCAGGCCGCCGCCGCCCAGGGACGAGATGAATAGGGGCAGAACGGGCTGAATGATCTCGCTGCTGATGTCGTTGAGCAGGCTCACGAACCCTAGCATTATGATATTCCTGTCGGATTTGGGATCGGACATGGTGAGATCATCCCTCGACCTCTTCAGAGCTTCGTGATTTTGCGAGATCGGCTGCTGGTCCGGAAGAGTTCAATGGTGGCCGGATAAAACTGTCCAGTTCTACTTAAGGCTTGTCCCCTCCACCACTCAGCGCAGGCAGCAGCCTCGCTGCCTCGTCTGGCGCCAGCTCCTCAGGCCTTCTCTCCAGCAGACCGGCGTCCAGCTCTGCAAGCGCCTCCGGGCCGGCTCCCAGGCTGGCAAGCCCCTTCCTAACCTTCTTCCGCCTGTTGTTGAATAGCCCCTCTGCGAGCCTTATGAACCGCGCCGGATCGCCCTGCGGCCTGTCGCTGCGTGGGGTGAGCCGCACAATGGCAGAGTCGACCTGTGGCACGGGCCGGAAGGCCATCTTGGAGACAGTCTCAAGAATCTCAATTTCGCAGAGAAAGCCCGCTGTCATGGCCAGGCGGCCGTACCTTTCGCTTCCAGGAGCTGCGGTCATGCGCCTGACGAACTCCTTCTGGTACATCAGCACCGCCAGATCGAAGGGCCGGGAGAGGAGGCGGTATGTGACGGGAGTGGAGATCTGATAGGGCAGGTTGGAGACGATCTTGCTGTAGCAGGGCAGCTCAACCCTCATGGCGTCGCCGGCGATAACCTCAACACGGCAGCCGCTGGCTGCGCTGCTAAAAAACCGCTGGCAGAGAGACGCCGCCAGCCCGGAGTCGATCTCAACAGCATAAACCCTCCCAGCCCTGGCGGCCAGGGCTTCGGTGAGGCTGCCCGTGCCCGGTCCGATCTCAAGTACACTGTCCTGCCGCCCTAAATCGGCATAGCCGGCAATGCGCTCTATCACATTGCGATCCACGAGAAAATGCTGTCCTAGCTTCATCTCTCTTCCGGTGGATATGGCCGTCATCCAGATCCATACAGGGCTTATCTCATCACTCTGGGAGCAGTGGTGAAGACCCGGTACTTTATCCTCTCATCCATCAGCTCGTCCTCAACGCGCTTGGCGATGAGCTTTTCCGGATTGTGCAGCCCCTTGACCCTCTCAGTCAGGTCGGCAAAGCTCTTGAACGGCCCCTTCTTTCTCTCATTGAGTATGGCCCACATCAGCTTCTTGCCTATTCCGGGCAGCAGCTCCAGAGCATGCATGCGGGTGGTGATGGGCCCGGCATCGTTAAAGTAGCGTATGAACCTGGCCTCATTATCAAGCACTATGCTCTGAATCTGAAAGGCCAGCTCGAGCCTGGCGCTGTTGGAGAGCTCCGGATACTCGATCCTGCGGTTGACGTGGTCAATGATATCCCTGCTGCCGCTCCCGATATATACGCGGGTTCCGGCCGCCGGGACCACGCCCTCCTTCGGCGTCATCTCCATGAGCACGAAATTGGACTCGCCAACAGCCTGGACTACGGGCTGCTTCTGGTAGCTCCTGGAGTCGAGAGTGCGTCCATAGGGGAGGTAATCGAGAACCCTTGCTATCTCTTCTCTCTTCGGCGGTCTCCCCTCAGGCATATGCCTTCACCCCCTGAATACAATATCTAAAATTCTATTGAGCTCTTCTTCGCTCAAGGTGAACCGTTCCTTGGCGTAGATCGCCCTGAGCTCATCCTTATTCGCGGGCCTGATATCGGCTATCTTAATGGCAATCTCACGGCTCATCTTTTCCATTTTCATCAGCTCTGCTACGAGGGCCCGGTTCTCCTCGGCGCTTCCCTTGCCGAAGAGATCCGCATGCCGCATGGCCCGGCGCAGCTCATATCCCAGCTCCTCTTCCTCAGCCCGCCTGAGCCGGATCTGCTCGAGGATCTCCCGGACCTCCGCCAGGGTCAGGATCTCCTCCTGCAAAATGCTTTTGACAATCATTTATTTCTGTGCCGTCAGATGTTCGGGAAGTGTGATCAATGTCTTGGTGGCATTGCCGTCCGTAACCTTCAGTACGAAGGCCCTGCCCCTCTTGCCGATCACCTCAGCCGTCTTGCCGTGAAACCTGGGGTGAGGCATGCCCTTGTGTATGCTTGGATCGATGAGCACATGTACCTTTGCGCCCTTTTCAAACTCTTGAATCGCCCTGACTACCGGGGAGATTCCCCTAGTCCTGATCGTCTTGCTCAGCTTGTCTCTGGACTTCTTCCGCATTCCGTGATGATGTGCCATCTGATTCTCCACCTACATCTATTACATCTAGCTCTTCTACGATCGCGTCCACCCTGAGGGCCTCGGAGAGGCTGGGCCGGGTCCTTCCGCCATCACCGGATATCAGCTCCTTGATGTAAAGGCCGCTGTCACCTTTGATGTTTATGCGAACCATTCTTCCCGCAATCTCCAGCAGATCCGCGCTGTAAACTTTTCTCACTCTGAGTTTATCTGCCCTTCGGTGAGACACGCGCGCTGGCGTTCGCTGATCGACCGGCCCAACTAATTCTGTCAGGACTGATTTAAGCTTTTCTTCTCCCACATCTCCTCCCAGCCGCACCAGCGCAGAGTAGGTTTTGACAAATGCCGCCTCCTTGAGCCTCTCCACCATATCTGCGGTGGCAGGAGCGATATCCAGCACCTCCACCCTGCCCCCCGCGCGGCGGTTGATCTCCTCCTGCAGTGCGGGCAGGTCAATGGTTCTGATGCGTGGGCGCACCGCCTCCACAATGAATGGCCGGCCGGAGCCCAGCATGCGGGCGTCGATGTCCTCCCGCCCTGCGCCGTGAAAGACTGTGTCCTCAGCTGCCGCCGCCTCCATCACTGCAGGGCGGATCAGCTCGTCCACCGACTCCTGGTACATTCTTCCCGTGCCCTGGCAGCGTGGGCAGCCCCGGCCGCGGCACTGCCGGCAGGGCCAGCGAGTCTGAGGGATGCCGCGCACCAGCTTTCGGTAGCGCCCACGGATGAAGAGGGATGCCACCTGCAGCTCCACCTCGCAGGTCTCCAGGTTCAGGTGGAGTACGACGTCCGGGCTCTTGAGATCGAACTTCTTTTTGGTGAGCTGAGCCAGCCTCTTTCCAACTTCGCGATTCAGCTCAGACTTGAAGGGCTCGGCGTGCTGCGATCCTCCGTCTGCCAGCAACAGCTCCTCGTTCTCAGAGAGCAGGCCGGACATCCTCGTTCCCACCAGGAATGTCTCGTACTCGATGCCGGAGAGGGCAGCCGCCGCCCTATCCGCCCAGCCATCGAGCTTTGCCGGGGCCATCATCCCCAGGCAGACTGTGCAGCCTGCATCCTCTTCTCCGCGTCGCGATAGCAACAGGCGCGCCGGCTCAAATGTGGGAGCCAGCGCCTCTAAAGCGGCCTGATCGCCTGCGGCGCAGGCCTGCATGGCCAGGGCCGTCTTGAGGGAGCGTCCTCTCTCAGGGTTGGACAGGCCGGTGGCCAGCATGGCGAACTGGCGGCCTAGACAGCTATCGCAGATGGGTCCCAGGGATATGATCTTTCGAGCTGTGTCGATGATGGATTCCCGGAGGCACTCAGCTCTCTCCGGATGGTCTGGATTGTCTTGGCTCATGGTGAATCTTCAACTCAATCCATCGGGCTTTTAGTTTATTAGGGCTCGCATGGCTCTGCCACGGCCCGCGGGCTCCATTTAGCTTCGGCTTTCACCTTGCCCATTCGCCGATGTACCTCTCCAGGAAGTCGAATGGAGCAGGCCTGTTATTGGCAAGCTGCCAGGCATCGTATGAGCAGAGGACGACGGCCAGGATCCAGCCGAGGCCCCAGCTGATGGCCGCGACGACGGCGCTCAACAGGAAGAGGACTATTCCCCTTTTGCTATAACCAAGGTAAACATGACCCAATCCGGCGATGATGAGGTTCAATATTACTGCGACTATGGGACTCTTGGACATGATAAATCTCCATTTTCAATTCTATAAAAAATATCATCTTTCTGCCGTAAATAGGTTGGCATCCAAAATCCAGTTCAGCAG
>JAGPMN010000047.1 GCA_018052825.1 Methanothrix sp. | reverse complement strand
ATATGCATTGGAGTGCTCGACAATCCATTGCGGCGTATTGAAAATCCTGGTTTCTTCCTGCAGGACAGACGTCTTTGCTGTATCAGCCAATTTCATACCTCCTTGAAATTAAAGTGCTTCCCATACCCCTGATGGCCCGGGCTTAAATCGAAGAGCAAATCCCATATCTTGACCATCGCCTGATATAGCATGGAAGGTTCGGGAAACATCGGCCCAAAAACTTACCTGATCATTTATAAAGTTAACGCGATAAAATTGTAATGATTGATAATAATAATGGTTTATTAGAATAAATATCTATAGCCTCCTTTGTGCGGCAAATTATTGCAAGTAAAATGATCGATGCTGATCGTAAAAAAGGTTGATTCCCGCTCACTTGATGAGCGGGATGGCTTCAACCGACTCTGGATTTGCCAGTGCGGATATGTCTCCCACCGGGTTGCCCAGAGCCTTGGCCTTGATGACGCGGCGCATGATCTTGCCGGACCTGGTCTTCGGAACGTCGTTGACGAAGTAGACGACCTCAGGATAGGCCACGGGTCCGAGAACCGAGCGCACGTGCTTCGCCAGTATAGGCTTGAGGTCCTCGCTGGGCTCAATTCCCGACTTGAGGATGACGAAGGCCACTATGACCTCGCCCTTGACCTCGTCTGGCTTGCCGATTACAGCCGCCTCTGCAACCTTGGGATGGGATACGAGCGCAGACTCGACCTCGGCATTGGAGATCCTGTGTCCTGCCACCTTCAGCACATCATCGATCCTGCCCTGGATGGTGAAGTATCCGTCCTTGTCGCGTGTGGCCTTATCGCCTGCCAGGTATGTGCCGGGCCTGATGTCCCAGTATGTGGACCAGTACTCCTTCTTATACCTCTCAGGATCGCGGAAGAAGGCACGCAGCATCGATGGCCAGGGCGTGTTGCTGACGATATTGCCTCCGTTGCCTGGCGGCACCGGGTTGGCATCCTCATCAAGGATGTCGATGTTAAATCCGGGCAGGGGGAATGTGGGGGAGCCGGGCTTGAGTGGAGTGATGGGCAGGGGAGCGACCAGGAAGCATCCGGTCTCAGTCTGCCACCAGGTATCCATGATCTGCAGCTTGTCGCCGCCGAAGTGCTGACGGTACCAGATCCATGCCTCTGGATTGATGGGCTCGCCCACAGATCCCAGCAGCTTCAGGCTGGAGAGGTCGTACTTCTTGGGCCACTGCTCGCCGGCCTTCATGAACATCCTGATGGATGTGGGTGCGGTGTAGAACTTCGAGACCTTGTTGTCCTGAATGATCTTGAACCACCGTCCGAAGTCGGGGAAGTCGGGTGCGCCCTCATAAAGGATGCTGGTAGTGCCCAGGCAGAGAGGGCCGTAGACCACGTAGGAGTGGCCGGTGATCCATCCCACATCTGCGGTACACCACCAGACATCATCATCCTTGATGTCGAAGACCCAGGAGAGCGTCTGGGCGGGTGTGACGCAGTAGCCGCCGTGGACGTGCTCTATGCCCTTGGGCTTGCCAGTGGTTCCGGATGTGTAGAGGATGAACAGCCTGTCCTCACTGTCGCACTTCACAGTCTCGCATACATCGGACTGCTTGGCCACCAGGTCATGGTACCATATGTCCCTTCCCGCCTTCATTGGGACATCGATTCCAGCCCTCTTGACAACCACGATGTTCTGCACGCTGGGCGTGTTGGCCGTAGCCTCATCTACATTGGGCTTGAGCGGCAGGGGCTTGCCACGCCTGAAGAAGCCGTCGGTGGTCACTACGACCTTGGACTCGGCATCCAGGATGCGGCTGTTCAGGCCGCCGGACGAAAATCCTGAGAAGACAACTGAGTGAATGGCGCCGATCTTGGCGCAGGCCAGCATCGCAATGGCAGTCTCGGGTATCATGGGCATGTAGATAGAGACCCTATCGCCTTTGGTCACGCCGAGTGACTTCAGGCCGTTGGCAAACTTATTTACTGCCTTGGCCAGCTCGGCGTATGTGATCTTCCGTGTGGGCTGGTCGGTGGGCTCGGGGACGAATATGTAGGCTACCTTATCCTTCTTATCTCCGGCTGCATGCCTGTCCACGGCATTGTATGCCACATTGCATTTTCCTCCTACGAACCACTTGGCATAGGGCGGAATCCAGCTCAGAGTCTGAGCATAGGGCTCAAACCAGTCGGCATATGTCTTGGCCATCTCGTCCCAGAACTGAATGTAGTTCTGGCCGGTCCAGGCTCTCATCTCGCGCTCGTTCGTGAACCTCTTCTTCTTCATCCACTGCATGACATTGGAGTTCTCAACAAGATCTCTGGGCGGCTCAAATATTCTCGTCTCCTCGTAGAGAACAGACGTTGTTGCTTTTTGCTCAGCCAATTTTGTAACCTCCTTTTAAATCCTCACTTCTTCCCGGCTCCTTAAATCCGTGTGCATGGCCACAGGACAGGCCACTGTACCGCACGACGCAATATTCTGCAGGACCGAAAAGCTTAGCCGGCAGGGCATTCTCGGGACTATTGTAGCGGTCGATAATTATCCTTTTTTTTCGTTTATAAAGTTATCGAGGCGAACTAAACAAATGATTAATTATTATCATTATTTACAGGTATAGTAAGAAATTCCTGCGAATTTCTTCCTGCAAAAATTAAAAAAAAGATTCGCCATCCCATCTTATTTGATGAGAGGGATGGCCTCTACTGCATCCGGGTTGGAGAGTGCCGATATATCTCCAACGGGGTTGCCCAGGGCTTTGGCCTTTATGACGCGGCGCATGATCTTGCCTGACCTGGTCTTGGGGACGTCCTTGACGAAGTATACCTGCTCAGGATAGGCTACAGGCCCCAGAACGCTCCTGACGTGCTTGGCCAGCTCCTTCTTCAGCTCCTCGCTCTCCTCGGCCCCCGTTCTGAGGATGACGAAGGCCACTATGACCTCGCCCTTGACCTCATCTGGCTTGCCGATTACAGCAGCCTCTGCAACCTTGGGATGGGATACGAGCGCAGACTCGACCTCGGCGTTGGAGATCCTGTGTCCCGCCACCTTCAGCACATCATCGATCCTGCCCTGGATGAAGAAGTATCCATCCTTGTCGCGTGTGGCCTTGTCGCCGGCCAGATATGTTCCGGGCCTGATGTCCCAGTATGTGGACCAGTACTCCTTCTTGTACCTCTCAGGATCGCGGTAGAATGCACGCAGCATCGACGGCCATGGCGTGTTGCTGACGATATTGCCTCCAGAGCCCGGAACCACGGGGTTGGCATCCTCATCCAGGATATCGATGTTGAATCCCGGTAGCGGGAAGGTCGCAGATCCGGGCTTGAGGGGGGTGATGGGCAGGGGCGCGACCAGGAATGTTCCCGTCTCAGTCTGCCACCAGGTATCCATGATCTGGCATTTGTCGCTGCCGAAGTGCTTCCTGTACCAGATCCATGCCTCCGGGTTGATGGGCTCGCCCACGGATCCCAGCAGCCTCAGGCTGGAGATGTCATACTTCTTGGCCCATTGCTCGCCGGCCTTCATGAACATCCTGATGGATGTGGGTGCGGTGTAGAATACGGACACTTTATTGTCCTGTATGATCTTGTACCAGCGTCCGAAGTCCGGGAAGTCGGGAGCGCCCTCGTACATGATGCATGTGGCACCGAGAACCAGAGGCCCGTATACTATGTAGGAGTGGCCTGTGATCCATCCGATATCGGCCGTGCACCACCAGACATCGTTCTCCTTGAGATCGAATACCCAGTGCAGTGTCTGGGCCGGCCCCACCTGGTAGCCGCCATGCACATGCTCAATGCCCTTGGGCTTGCCTGTGGTTCCTGATGTGTAGAGGATGAACAGCCTGTCCTCGGAATCCATCTTTTCGCACTCGCACTCCTCGGATTTTCCTGCCACCAGGTCATGCCAGTAGATATCCCTGCCTGCTTTCATGGGGATATCCATGCCTATCCTCTTGAACACGACCACCTTTTCCACAGACGGGGTGTTGCTTGTGGCCTCATCGACATTCGGCTTCAAGGGAATGGGCTTTCCGCGCCTGTAAAGGCCGTCCGTGGTAACCACCACTTTGGCCTCTGCGTCGAGTATCCTGCTGTTCAGGCCGCCGGATGAAAATCCGGAGAACACGATGGAGTGAATGGCTCCTATCTTGGCGCAGGCCAGCATGGCTATGGGCAGCTCCGGTATCATGGGCATGTAAAGGGTGACTCTGTCTCCTTTCTTGACGCCCAGGCTCTTGAGGCCGTTGGCGAACTTGTTTACCTCTTTATAGAGCTCCCCGTATGTGATCTTCCGGGTGGGCTGGTCGGTGGGCTCGGGAACGAATATGTAGGCTACCTTGTCCTTCCTGGCCCCCCTGGCATGCCTGTCAACGCAGTTGTATGTGACGTTGCATTTGGCTCCCACATACCATCTGGCATAGGGCGGCTTCCACTCTAAAGCGGGACCCCAGGGCTCGAACCAATCGGCATACGTCTTGGCCATATCGCTCCAGAACTGAATGTAGTTTGCCGAGCACCACAGGCGCATCTCCTTTTCTGTCTTAAAGCCCCTCTCCTTCATCCATTTCATGACGTTGGAGTTTTCTACCAACTCCTTGGGCGGCTCGAATATCCTTGTCTCTTCCAGCAAAACCGAAGTCTTTGCAGTTGCTTTTTGCTCAGCCAATCTCTAACCTCCTTTTTCGGTCGCCACATGTTCCCGGACTTCGGGTACGCTACCCAAAAAGGCTGTAAGGAGTTCCCGACTCTCTTGAATTCCCTGCTGCCTGCCCATCTCATTCTCCTCTGAAATCGCTCTGCAAGCCATAGAGCGGTCCGGCAAACAATGTGATGATCGTTCATTATCTTGATTTTTCATTAATAAAGTTATCGCGAGAAGTTAATCTTATGATTAATAATTATCATTATTAATACTTTGATGAAAAATTATGGGTAAGTCCTTTGTATATGCGTGCACCAATAAAATGCTTATAAGTCAATGGAGTATTATAAGTCTTGCATGAAAGGGCACTACCTCAGCACCACCGCAGGCTATCACAGGCATGAGCTTGATTCCCTCCTCCCGGAGGTAACAGTATCTCTCATGCTGGAAGATCCGGCAGGCCCATGCCGCAGCATCCTGGAGAAGGACGGCTCCTTCGGGGACCTGCTCTATGACCTCCTTGAGCAGTCCATCCCCATGTGCCGCATCAGCCGCATCATCGAGGTCGGTGGAGGATACGGCTATCTCATGAGGGACCTTCTGAAGAGGAACGGAAGATTAAAAGCGACCATGCTCGACCTCTCGCCATATCTGCTTGAGGTTCAGAGGCAGGCGCTGAATGGATTTGATGCCCGGTTCATATGCTGCGATTTTCTGGAGGAGGGCGGCCCCGCAGATTCCGTTCTTCCCCATATGGATCTCGCCATCTTAAATGAGGTCGCGGGCGACCTTCCCACCGCCTGCTGCATTCCCAGGAGCGCTCTGTCCTGCAGCCATCCAGATGACGCTCTAATCTCCGAGGTTCAGCGCATCTTTTGCTCCTATCATCCTCCGCCCCCCCCGGGAGAGAGCTTCAATTTCAACCTGGGCGCCGTCCAGGCAGTGGAGAAGCTATGCTCCGCACGAGTACCATATATCTACATCAGCGAGCATAGCTGCCAGGCGAAGGTACCTGCTGCCTATCCGGCCTATTGCAGATCTCCTCACCAGGCGAGCCTGAGCGCATCCGCCTTCGCGGCCATGACGAGTATACCGTCCGCTTCTCGGATCTGGAATGTTGTGGCCTCGTCCCTGGGCTATGACACCATGAGGGGCAGCTACCTCGACTTCATCCGGCCGGTGATCGAGGGGGGCTCGCCTTCATCCTGCGCCTTGGTCCCAGCAGGATAGATAGATATGAGATCATTAGCCAGTTGTTGAAGATCTGGCAAAATACGAGTTCCTGATCCTCTCTGGATAGCGTATCGCCGGAAAAAAAGGGTTTGGATCCCGATCAGACTATCTTCGGGATCGCCTCCACAGCCTCCGGGTTGGATAGGGTTGAGATGTCCCCTGGCGGCTGGCCCATGGCCCTAGCCCTGATCACGCGGCGCATGATTTTTCCGGACCTGGTCTTAGGCACGTCCTTGACGAAGTAGATCGCCTCTGGTGTTGCCAATGGCCCTAGCACCGTTCTTATGTGGGTCCTCAGCTCCGCCTTCAGCTCCTCGCTCTCTTTAACTCCCTCCTTGAGGCAGGCGAAGACGATTATGACCTCGCCTTTGACCGCGTCCGGCTTGCCTATGACCGCAGCCTCTGCCACTGCAGGATGGCTAACAGCCGCAGACTCGACCTCCGAGTTGCCGATCCGGTGTCCAGCGACCTTCATCACATCATCGATCCTGCCCTGTACCCAGATGTATTCATCCTCGTCCTTTCTCCCCTTGTCCCCGGCCAGGTAGTATCCCGGATGGGTCTGCCAGTAGAACTCCCAGTAGGTCTTGAAGTACCTGTCAGGATCCTTGTAAAAGGCTCTGAGCATGGATGGCCAAGGTGTAGTTTGAACTATGTTGCCGCCCTCGCCCACAGGTACTGGGTCTCCCTTCTCGTCCAGGATATCGACATTGTAGCCAGGGAGCGGCAAAGTAGCTGAGCCGGGCTTGAGCGGCGTGATTGGCAGCGGCGATACAGCGAAGGTTCCTGTCTCCGTCTGCCACCAGGTGTCCATGATCTGAAGCTGATCCCGGCCGATGTTCTTGCGGTACCAGATCCAGGCCTCGGGATTTATGGGCTCGCCGACAGTCCCAAGCAGCCTCAGGCTCTTCAAGTTGTACTTAGCAGGCCACTGCTCGCCCGCCCTCATGAACATCCTTATGGACGTAGGTGTGGTGTAGAGCACGTTCACACCGCAGTCCTCAATGATGGACCACCATCTGCCGAAGTCCGGGTAGTCTGGAGATCCCTCGTACATGACGCATGTCGCGCCGAGATTGAGTGGGCCATATACGATGTAGCTGTGGCCGGTGACCCATCCGATGTCTGCTGCACACCACCACACATCGTCCTCCTTCAGGTCGAAAACCCAGTGAAGCGTTTGCGGCGGTCCGACCATGTATCCTCCCTGAGCATGCTCGATTCCCTTGGGCCTGCCAGTAGTTCCAGAGGTGTATAAGATGTACAGCCTGTGCTCCGAGTCCACAGAAACAGGCTCGCACTCGCTGCTCTGCTTCGCCGTCAGCTCATGCCACCAGACATCCTTATCTTTATTCCACGGGACTTCGTGTCCTGTTCTCTTGAACACGATCTGGTTCTTGACTGTGGGGGCCTCGGCTATTGCCTCGTCTGCCTGTTTCTTCAGCTCCACGATCTTTCCGCGCCTATAGAATCCATCGCATGTGATCGATACTACCGACTCGGCATCGTTAACCCTATCCCGGTAGGCTCCCACGCTGAAGCCAGAGAAGACCACGCTGTGAATGGCGCCTATTTTCGCGCAGGCCAGCATGGCGATAGGCAACGCCGGTATCATGGGGAGGTATATGCTCACCCGATCGCCCGTCTTCACGCCCAGGCTCTTGAGGCCGTTGGCAAGCTTGTTGACCTCTCTGTAGAGGTCGCCGTAAGTGAGCTTCCAGACCTCGCCGACGGGCTCTCCGTAGCCTATATAGGCGAGCTTGTTCTTCCTCCAGGACTTGGCGTGCCTGTCCACGCAGTTGTATGTAACATTGAGCTTTCCGCCTACGAACCACTTTGCATATGGCGGCTTCCAGTCGAGAACCTGTGTATATGGCTCGTCCCACTCACAGTAGGTCTTGGCCATCTCGTCCCAGAAGTTAAGGTAGTTCTTTGGATCAGAACACCAGCTTCGCATCTCTTTCTCGGTCTTGAAGCCCTTCTTCTTCATCCACTGCCAAACGTTGGACTTCTCCACCAGGTCATCCGGTGGTTTGAATAATCTCTTCTCCTCTAGAAGAACAGCGGTCTTTACCGTCTCCTCCTCAGCCATTTTTTTCACCTACCCTTTATCATTTGCGATCATCCCAATCATCCAAAATTTTGTGATCTACCCTTCCTATTTCAGTACATGATCGGCAAATTTGGGTGATAAAATCACCTTTGGATGATTTAGGATATTGATAATGTTTATTAATGTTCATAATTAATAAAGTTAATGGTGGGCTGCAAAATATAAAATTCAATGATTATAATTAGTTTAGGCTGCCTTTTTTTCTTATGGCAGCATTCGTCTTCGGTTAAGAGCAGAATCGATTTGCGCATGACAAAAATCTAGTCCTGCCAATGAGGCGACATTCTAGCCATATCCTCACTGACATCGGCCCCAGCAGAAACTACGAATTATCCACTCATCTTTTTGTAAATATTAAAATACATAATTTATTAAATAATCCTTAACCGATAACATATGGTTTTTGGCAGCATTGATTCGCATTTAAAATCAATATACTATATTTAAAAGGCCTTAGATCGGATTTGGCCATGCATTTTGGGGAAAAAATGGAAATTTAATGCCCTTAAATTTTTATAGCACTGATGCTATTGCATCTCCCAAACCCCCACCAGATAAAAGGAATTTGACCTCGCGATCCTAATTTTGTGCCAGCCGACCGTGTCCGGCGTGGCGGAAAAGACAATTTCCGTGTAATTCGCAGCCCTGGCCTTCATTGTACCTGCCGTGCCTCGCTCTGTGACCCACGCATAGAGCGTCCGGCCTTCGTAGCGGCGGTTCCTGTCTGCTGCAATCCGCGTCCACTGGGCGGTCATCTGCCTGGACCTGTCCTTTTTGATCCTGTCCGGCATGTCGTACAGCCTCGCGGCAGCGGTGCCGGGCCGTGGCGAGAATCTGGTAACATTGACCTTGTCCGGCTGCACTGCTTCCACCAGCTTCACTGTCTCCCGGAAGTCCTCCTCTGTCTCCCCGGGAAAACCGCATATAACATCTGTATTTATGGAGATATCGGGCAGCGATGACCGCAGGGCCTTCACTATGTCGCTGAAGTCCTGCGCCGTATATCTCCTGCCCATCCTCTCGAGGACATCATTCGAGCCTGACTGCAGTGGGATGTGCAGGAATCTGAAGACTTTTGAGCCCTGTAGCACCTCTATCATCTCATCGAGATGGGGCAGCAGTGTGTCCGGGTTCATCATGCCCACCCGCACCATGAACTCTCCGGGAATTGCAGCTACCATACTTACCAGCTCAGGCAGGCAGCCTCCCATGTCGGAGCCGTAGGAGGCAGTGTCCTGGGCAGAAAGCTGAATCTCGGCGGCGCCCGCACTGGCCAGCAGGTGCGCCTCCTCAACCACATCACCGGGGCATTTGCTGGCCAGCCTGCCCCTCGCCTGGCGCACAATGCAGTATGTGCATGCTCCGCTGCAGCCCTCTGCTATGTTGATGATGCCAGTGCGATCCTGCAAGAGGAGGCGGCATTCCTGCCGCGCAGGGAGATCTTGCGGCCGGGAGAGGAGCCTGGAGACCTCCTCGGCCGACTGCCTGCAGAGAAGTCCTACAATCCCCCTGCAGGCTATGCCGTGCAGACTGCCGGGCAGGGATGCTGCCAGGCAGCCGGCGATGATCAGGCGCTCTCCCTGCAGCTGTGCCAGGCGGCGCAGTATCTTTCTCTCCGTCCTGGCTGTCACGGCGCATGTATTGACTATCACAGCATCCGCATCCTCTAAAGGGGCGGGCTCATGCCCAAGCCCGGTCAGGGCGGCGGCCGCCTCCTGGGAGTTGCCGAAGTTGGATGTGCAGCCGAATGTCTCGATATAAAACTTCATGCTGCAGCACTGCCCTCCGTCGCTCTCACCTTCTCTTTCTCCTCCTGCCTCACCTGGTATATTCCCACTACGGCCCCCATTATGGCGGGGGCCAGGAAGAATCCCCCGATTCCTGCCACCAAAGCGCCCCCAAGGAAGGAGAGGACCACCAGCAAGGGATGAAGCGATGACTTGGCACCCACAATGTATGGCCGGATGAGAAGCTCTGAGGGAAGATAAATGAAAGCTGAGGCGAAGATGAAGAAGACGGCTGCCCCCTCCAGTCCGGCTGTGAAGTATCTGTAGACTGCCAGCGGGATTATGACCATCCAGGATGTGAGGATGGGAACCATCCCGGCCAGGAATATTATGCTGGCCAGGGCGAAGGGCCTGGGCATGCCGAAGGCATAGAATATAGATGCTGCAATCATGCTTCCCAGGATGGATGTATAGATGGTGCCGATGTAAATGCCGCTCAATATGCGGTCTATGCGGCCGATGTATCTCCAGTAGGCGTCCTTCTCCCTCTGGGGAAGGAGGGAGACTATCGACTCCACGAATCTCTCTCCCTCGACAAGGGTGAAGTAGCATACGGGAATTGAGACTATGAAGTTGATTATGGCCATGGATGCCACCTTTCCTATGTGAAGCACGGGGATGGATGAGACAATGGCTGCTGCAATGCCTGCCGCGTTCTCCATGCTGCCGGCCAGCATCTCCTTAACCCATGCAGGAAGCATGTAGATGGATCTCTCTGTGACCGCGGCCAGGGCAGACTGCCATGCCTCCTGATTTTTGGCCAGGATTACAATCTGGTTGGCGATCTCCAGCATGCCGATGCCCAGGATTATGAAGATGGGAAGGACTATGCATACTACGGCCAGAAGGGAGCCCAGCCTTCTCCTTTCCCGGAAATGGTCGCGTATGGGCCGGCCCACGTAGGCGAAGACCGTACCCAGGATTATGCCGTCCAGAAAGGGAAAGAAGAAGAATGCCACCAAAATCAGAGCAGCTAGGGCTAGGAGGATTATGCCTCTATGCTCTCTGAGATAGGGGCGGAGATCATCGTCCATTGCATTACACTGTCTCTTGCCCCTCAAATGGATATATAGATATGGGCGAGGGAGATGAGTCTCATGCCTCTGCCAGCATCTCCTCCAGCCTCTCCAGGCGGGGGCCAGGATCGCTGTTCTGGCAGGCGACCCATTCCCGGAGCTTTTTGGCAGGCAGGCCGCTGTCCATGATCTCAGCCGCCTTCTCCACCCCCTCTTTGAGGTCTGCCGCCTTTCCGGCCATGTAGAGCAGTGGTGCAGCGTTGAGGCAGACTATCTCCCTCCTGGCTCCAGCCTCCCGGCCCTCCAGGATGCGGAGCAGGCCGACTGCTTCCTCATCCATCCTGCCGCTGTGCAGCAGTGCATGCTCGTCGCCGCAGGCCAGGCCCAGATCCTGGGGGCGGAGGGTGTAGGTCTGAAGCCCTTCGTCCTCCGTGATCTCTGCCACCAGGGTGCAGCCCAGTGTGGAGAGCTCATCCATGCCACGCTGGCCGTCTGCGCTCCTGCCGTGCACAACATAGGCTCTCTTGTAGCCTATCTCCTGCATGGCCTGGGCAATGGGCATGACCATCTGCCCGGAGTAGACGCCCCGCACCGCCATCTCCGGCCGGGCGGGATTGGAGAGGGAGCCGGCCACATTTAGCACTGTGCCGAACCGGATCTGGGAGAGGATCCTGCCAAGGGCACAGGGGTGGACCTTGCTGCTCATGCCGTTGAAAATGCCTATGCCTGCTCTCTCTATGCTCCTCTTCACGGTCTCCGGCTCGCATTCCACATCCACCCCCAGGGCCTCCAGTATATCCACTGTGCCGCATTTGGAGGTTATGGCCCGTGCCCCGTGCTTGGCCATGATCACACCTCCCGCCGCGGCCACCAGCGAGGCTGCGGTGCTGATGTTGAATGTCTTGATTGCATCCATGCCCGTGCCGCAGTTCTCGGCAAGGGGGCAGCTCACCTGAGGCTGGACCTTGACCGTGTCCGTCTCGTATATGGCCTGCCAGATGCCGGCAATCTCCTGGGGCGTGGCTCCTTTGGCTGTGATGGCGGCGAGAAATGCGCCCTGCTGCAGGTCGGGCTGCTCGTTTTTCAGAATTTGCTGAAAGAGGAGGAATGCCTCCTCACGGCTGAGGCTGGTGCCCCTGGTCAGGCCGTCCACTCTGCTTCCGAAGTATCTCAGGCTCTCTTCATCTGCGATCATAATAGAGCGAAAGTCTTTCATCTCCCGAACACCACCGATTTCATGCCTGCCCTCTCAGCAGAGTGGGCGAAGGCCTCATTTATCTGCATGAGGCCTGCCCTTTTGGTGATCAGCCAGTCCGCCCTGATCCGGCCGGATGTGAGAAGCTCTGCCGCCTGGCGGCAATGCCGGCTGGAGCAGCCGTAGCTTCCGCAGATGGAAACCTCCCTGTAGTGCAGGAGGCGCATGTCCACCGAACTCTCGCCTCTGCCCATACTGGGGCCTGAGAAGATGCAGAGCCTGCCGCCTGGTGAGAGCATCCGGAGCAGACTGCTGTCAGTATCGACCGCCGGGGTGGCTGTCAGTATGACGTCCACACCCACTCCGTCCGTCTCGGCTGCGACCACATCAGCCGGGCCCTCCTCATCGGGATTGAATGCGAGGGATCTGGTGTTTCTCCTGAGGATGGATAGCCTGCCCGCCAGCTTTTCGGAGATGATGATACTGCCTGCGCCGCGGCTGCCGGCCAGGAGGGCATGCAATGCGCCTATGGGCCCGCCGCCGAATATGAGGACACTTTCGCCGCTGCATAGGTGCGCCTGCTCCTGGCCGTTTATGCAGCAGGCCAGGGGCTCGGAGAGGGAGGCAATAGCCGGGTCTGTGCCCCGGGGCAGCAAATTGGTGCCAGAGTAGAGGCTTTCCGCAGGCAGGGCACACATTTCAGCAAAGCCGCCAGGGAAGTTGAATCCCATGATTTTTATATCCCGGCAGCGGCCGTCATCTCCCCGTCTGCAGGGAAGGCAGCCTCCGCAGGCTATGCCCGGCCAGACGGCCACCAGGTCACCCTCCCGGACGGGCGCTGACGGCCTATAATGGCAGCCGCCATCGCCCCCGTCCGTCTGCGCTATCCTGCCCACCAGCTCGTGGCCCGGTATGCATGGGTAGACGAGGTCCCTGTGGCCCTGCTCCAGCATTTTGATATCCGTTCCGCAGACGGCGCAGGCCTCCATCTTCAGCAGAGCCCCGCCTTCGGGCAGGTCCGGCTCAGGCAGATCCTCTATCTCCATCCGGCCCGGCCCTCTCAAAACAGCGGCTTTAATTGCTATCTCCTCCCTCTTTCGCATTGCACGTTGATCGAGGCTACTTTTTGGGCAGCTCCACAGTCATGAGGACCCGGTCCGTCTCGGCCACAAGCTGCCTCTGACCGACCCCGTACAGGCCGGCGAGAAGAGCTGCCCCGCCCATTCCCACGCCCTCTTTGACGTATCCCTGGGCATATATCTGCACTGAGGGAATTGTGGAGTGCTCCAGCCCCGGATCGGAGCAGTAGTAGGGCCTGCCCGTGGACTCGACTATCTCCGTAAAGTTTGCAGTCTTATCCTCGATGATGTATTTGGTGGTGGCAATGGAGATGTCGCCATCGATTCCCAGCGCCATTCCGAGAGCCAGGACGGCTGCCATCTGTGTGCCACCGGACAGCACCACCTTGCAGCCCTGCAGGCCCTTCATGAGGCCGAGGGCGGCTGGCATCATGGGGTCGCCCAACTGCTCCACAGCGCGCATGGGGTCGCTTTTAAGGCTGCCCCTTTTGATGCCGGACCGCTGCAGGGCATCGGATACCACCTGCTCCTTGAGGCCAGAGGGGTTGGACTGAAAGCTGCTGCTCACATTGCAGTCATAGCCCAGGGCCCGCAGCACTGCCAGAGCGGTGGTCGTACCTCCTGCTATGGACTCGGCAATGAAGACGCAGTCTGAGAGGCGGGCCAGCTTCCGTCCGAGCATGGCTGCGTTCTCGTATATGCTGCGGGCGGCTGGCACCCCCGGCTCCTTTCTGATGTCCGATCCCGCAGCTCCTCCAAGCTCGACAAACGGTACAGCAGGCTTCTTTCGCAGTCCTGAGGCCGCTATGAGGGAGGGGACTGCCGTCAGGTTCAGGGCTGCCCTGGTCACAATGGCAGGCGTGGGCGAGCCTCCCGGAGCCTCGGGCAGCTCGGGCATTGTGATGATCCTGTTGGTCTCGACGAGCTCGGCATCGGCTCCAGGGGTGTAGTCTGTCAGTTCGGGCGTGGTCCCGGCTGCGGAGAGGCCGGGAATCTTGCCGGTGTCGGTGTTGGAGATTATGCACAGGAAGAGCGGCCGCTGGGGCCGGAATTCGAAATTCGGATAGATCCATTCTGGCATAATCGGAATGCGGCATCTGCTACTATTTGAAAGCGACGCCAGTGGGATTAATTTAATTCAAGCTGGCTTGAACGACAGTCAAGCCAGGTGGGGATCGCGGGGCAATTCCGGCATGCTGCTCCGGCCGGCTGGCTGAATGGTCCGGCTGGAGGGTCAGGCCGTGCGCCGCAGCGACTAAAAGATGGCATGAGTGGGCCTGACCTGCTAGCCATTTCGTCCTGTCCAAAACGGCCTCACTGCTCAGCATCAGTGTCGCCATGACGCCGATGGAGCGGCATTGCCTTGCGTTCTTCATCTTTGCTGTGGTTGAAAGCGTCATCAGACAGGTGATTTCAGAATAGCGGTCTCTCATCCCAGCTCCGACCATCGATAAGCCTTCCTGCTATTTTCTTATTGACTCATGACACATACAACGAGAAAAAGGGCAAACAAACGGAGGGCGTGGGGAAGTTCTTCGATCACAGCAAAGGTTTCATTTGGGGACAAAATATAGTTACCTCTGTTCTTCAGGCCAAGGGTCTTTTTATTCCTCACAAGGCCCAAATCTACGTAAAAAAGGAAGACAGTGAACCCAATTTTAGAACCAAAATCCAAATCGCGATCAAAGAGATAATAGAACCCCTAAAGGTTCCTGCCTGGATAGATCGTCTCCGACTGCTGGTGGTACTCAGCAGCCTCGATCAAGCGTTGTCGCGAACTAGGTCATCATGTCACCTGTCAGAATAAATCCGACAAGAGGATCTTTCTGGATGATGGTAAATCTCTCCAGGTAAAGAATTATGCGAAGCACTTTGATGAAAAGGATTTCAAAAAGATCTCAATAAAGGTACGGGGCAAAAGGAGATCGTATGCAGTTGTTGATCAAATAGTCGGAATTGATAAATCCAGAAAAGTGCGCCTGCTGATTTTGAGACCAAGTACTACATCTGTACAGAGACGAATCTGACCGCAAAAGAGATTCTTTCGATATACGAGGATCGATGGGATATTGAAACTGCTCATCGCGAAGCAAACCAGAAGCTGGGATTCAAGGATTATCAACTCCGCAGTAAGCGCTCAATCGAGAGGTTTATGCAATTGGTTTTCGCCATTTGGACTGGGATTCTTCTGGTCGAACTCGAAAATCCTCCAACTGCTCCCAGGAAAAGAACGCTTGGCGATATGGTTGATCAAGTCAAATATGAATCAATTCTCGATCTGATGATTTATGTGTGGGAGGGACTCAATTTGCCTCTTCCTGATGAGGGGGGACTGCTTTATAAACTGAAAGCGATAGGGATAAAAGTTGGAAAGTAGAGTAAAAATATGATTTTAAGATTTGAACATTTTTTTGATCAAACCCATAATTCCACTGCCGCCTTCTTGGGAGGCCAAAAGCTCCTTCATTACTCCTGCTGCGTCAGGAGAAGCGGACATAGCCATTTTGGATTGCTCTCCCAGCAACTTTGAAAGATCATTTGTTCCCATGCTTTGGCCGGAAGAACTCTTGGTCAACGAACCCAGTACCAAAGGCAACGCCATAGACAGCAATTGGCCAACAACACCTGTAGGCAATCCTGTCTTCTTGGAGATAGCCTGCTGGATAGGCTGCAGACTGCTTCCAAGGATCGAGTTTAACATATCCGTCCCCTGAGAAGAGCCAGAACCTCCAATGTAGCTTGCCATACTATCCAATGGATTATTGCTGCCTACCTGAGCCAGACTGCTTATGATCGCATTAGCACCTTCTGGTTTTGACGCCTTGGCACTAAGGGCTCCCAGTAATAGTGGCAAACCCATTTCCAAAGCGGATTTGGTGGACTTTTCATCTGCTCCAATGTTGTTGCTCATGACCGAGAGATTATCTCCCGACATCATTTGCTTCATCAAGCCTTCAACGATTGAATCCATTAGCACCACTCCATATTGAGATCTTTTATATATCAAGTGACTTATCCTAATTAATAGTTTGGACTGCACCCCTGATAGTAGACAAATAGTTAAGCAACAGTATTTAAAGCAACCTCCATTTCGAACTTCTCCGGAGATCTATAGCCAAGAGCTGAATGCAGCCTCTTCTTGTTGTACACCTTC
>JAGPMN010000073.1 GCA_018052825.1 Methanothrix sp. | reverse complement strand
CTTTCCGCCGCCCCGCCATCACCTCATTTCTTTCCGTTCCTTTTTCAAAATCCGTTCGTATTAAAGGGCGTCCAGCTTCCTGACCAGAGCCTCCGCATTCCTTGCCACCTCTTCCGGGGAGACATCAACGCGGGCCACGCCGGTCTCAATGGCGGCGCGGGCTACGGCTGCGGCCACTGCCGGGACCACCCTCCTGTCGAGGGGCGAGGGTATGACGCACCCCTCCGAGACGCTCTCAACCAGCCCGGCGATGGCCCGCGATGCAGCCACCTTCATGGCCTCGTTGATCTCCGAAGCCCTCACGTCCAGTGCCCCGCGGAATATTCCAGGAAAGCCCAGCACATTGTTAACCTGATTGGGAAAGTCGGAGCGGCCGGTGGCCACCACCCGCGCCCCGGCCTGCAGAGCCAGATCGGGCATGATCTCGGGGACGGGATTGGCCATGGCAAAGACTATGGCATCCCTGCTCATGCTCTCAACCATTGCGGAAGTGACTATCCCGCCCACGGAGAGTCCCAGGAAGACATCCGCCCCGGCCATGGCATCGGCCAGGCTGCCCCTCAAATCGCGGGGGTTTGTGCTCCCGGCAATCTCCTGCTTGGCAGGATTGAGGTCCTTCCTGTCCCGGGAGATTATGCCCCGGCTATCGCAGAGTACGGCGTCCCTGACTCCGAAGCTGTAGAGGAACTTCGTCACGGCAATTCCAGCCGCACCGGCCCCGCTCACAGCGACGCGCACCTGGTCGAATCTCTTGCCCACCACATTGAGGGCATTGATGAGAGCCGCCAGGGCGACCACTGCAGTGCCGTGCTGGTCGTCATGGAAGACGGGTATATTGAGGATCCTCTTGAGCCTCTCCTCCACCTCAAAGCAGCGGGGGGCGCTGATGTCCTCCAGGTTGATGCCACCGAAGACCGGCTCGATCCTGGCCACAGTGTCCACTATGACAGAGGGGTCCTTGCTGGCCACGGCTATGGGAAAGGCATCGATTCCTGCGAAGTCCTTGAAGAGTATTGCTTTTCCCTCCATGACTGGTATGGAGGCCAGCGCGCCGACGTCTCCGAGGCCCAGAACGGCTGTGCCGTCAGTGACCACGGCCACCAGATTGCCCTTGGCTGTGTACTGGTAGACATCATCGGGATTCTTTTCGATCTCGCGACAGGGCTCGGCCACGCCCGGGGTATAGGCGAGGGATAGGTCCGATACGCTTGCGCATGGTACCTTGCTGTACACGCCGATCTTGCCCCCTGCAGCCCTGTGAAATTCCAATGCATCATCTCGAAGCGACATAATAACACCTGGTCATGAAGTCCTGCGGCTATTGGGAGCAACAGATATAAAGCATGGCTAAGACGGAGGAGAAGGTGGGCCGGGGTGGCAGAGCGGACAATTCCCGCCTGATTCCCGTCAGGGTGCAGCGGGAGTTCAAACGCGGCAGGCTCGAGACCTGTTGTCCCTTACAGGGACGCTTGGGTTCAAAGTGGCGGGGGCGCCATAGCTCCTCCAGGAAAATCCCAACCCCGGCGCTACTTAGTTACAGAAAGTTTCATATCAGAGCAGAAAAAGGCGATTAGACCATGGCTAGATTTCCAGAAGCAGAAAAGAGGATATTGAATCTCAAGATATGCATGCGCTGCAATGCAAGAAACCCGGTCAGAGCAACTCGATGCCGCAAGTGCGGATATAAAGGTCTGAGGATGAAGTCCAAGGAGAACAAGACCGCATAGATGACATTTGAAAGGGGGCGGGTTGAGCTGCTCCTCTCCCAGGCCGTTCAGGGGCGCGGGGCGGGGCAC
This sequence comes from Methanothrix sp., assembly GCA_018052825.1. Lineage (GTDB taxonomy): Archaea > Halobacteriota > Methanosarcinia > Methanotrichales > Methanotrichaceae > Methanothrix. The sequence continues at coordinate 1,863 of JAGPMN010000073.1, read as the reverse complement.
CTCACTCTGATAGATCCGGACTCCCAGAGGCCGGAGCAGGCGGCGGAGATGGCTTTTGCCGCAGAGCAGGGCGGCACCGACGCAATCATGGTTGGCGGATCTGTAGGAGCGTCGGGGATGCTGCTCTACGAAACTGTGCGCCAGATCAAAGAGAGGACCGGCCTGCCTGTCATACTCTTTCCCGCGAGCGCCGCCGGGCTTTGCGAGAATGCCGATGCCGTATTCTTCATGAGCCTTCTCAACTCCCGCTCCACCTCGTATCTCATAGAGAATCAGATGCTGGGAGCACCCCTGGTTCTGCGCTACGGCCTGGAGGCCATGCCCATGGCCTACATCATAATAGAGCCGGGAGGGACGGTCGGCTATGTAGGAGACGCCCGCATCATTCCCAGGAGAAAGCCGGAGCTTGCAGCCGCCTATGCCCTGGCAGCCAAATACATGGGCATGAGGCTGGTCTACCTGGAGGCGGGATCGGGTGCAGATGCACCTGTGCCCCTGCTCATGGTCTCCATGGTGAGAAGGCTCCTGGGAGATCTCCTGCTCATAGTGGGAGGCGGTATCAGGAGCGGTGCGGCGGCAGCAGATCTGGTTTCAGCAGGCGCCGATCTGATTGTGACAGGAACGGCTGTTGAGAAGAGCAGGGATGTGACCGCCTTCGTCTCAGAGATAACCGGCGCCATCCGGAGATAGTTGTTCAATCTCCATCTCCCGGAGTTAGCATATGCCTTACACGATCCCTGCCTTTCTAAAAGAGCACAATCTGGACGGCTTTCTTTTCGTCGGAGACAGCATATACAATGCCGACATCTATTATCTCACCCGCTTTTTGGCGGGCGACAGATTTGCCGTCCTGGCCCAGGATAAAATTGCGATCCTCGTCTCATCCATGGAGGTGGGGCGGGCCCGCAAGGAGTCGACTGCCCAGGAGGTGCTCAGCACCTCCGACTATCATATCCTCGAGAATATGAAGGCGGGCATGAGGCCGGAACAGGCCTATGCAGTGGCCCTTGCAGGGATGCTGCGCGATCACGGCGTCAGAAGGCTGGGCATTGCCCAGAGCTTTCCAGCCGGCCTCTTCCGCATTCTGGCCAGGGACTTCGATGTAGAGATACTGGACAGCCCGGTCTCACGGCAGAGGGAGATAAAGACAGAGGCAGAGATCGCAGCCATTGAGAGCGCTCAGAGAGCCTGCGAGAGAGCCATGCGCCGGGCGGTGCAGCTGATAGCCGCGAGCGAGCCGAAGGGCGGTCTACTCATGAGAGACGGCCTGCCGCTGACATCGGAGCAGGTGAGAGGCGCAATTGAGATCTCTCTCCTTGAGGACGGCTGCGAGGCAGCGGAGACCATTGTTGCCGGAGGCCGGCAGGCTGCCGATCCCCACGCTGCAGGCAGGGGTCCCCTCGCGGCAGACTGGCCCATTGTTATCGATATCTTCCCCCGTGCGAAGGCCAGCCGCTACTATGCAGATATGACCCGCACCGTCCTCAGAGGCGAGGCATCGCCGGAGGTGGTGGAGATGTACCGGGCAGTGCTCATGGCCCAGGAGCGGGGCCTGGCAGCCGTCTCCGCCGGAATTTCAGGAAGAGAGGTCCACGAGCGGGTTTCAGAGGCCTTCTCTGAGATGGGATACAAAGAGAGGGAGGGCTGCGGCTTCACCCATTCCACAGGCCACGGCGTGGGCCTGCAGGTGCATGAGAATCCCTCCCTGAGCGAGGTGGGGGAAGAGCTGCAGGCAGGTCATGTGGTGACAGTCGAGCCCGGGCTATACTATCCGGAGATTGGAGGGGTGAGGCTGGAGGACCTGGTGGTGGTAGGGCCGGCTGGCTGCCGGGACCTCACATGCTTTGAAAGAGAGCTTGTTCT
>JAGPMN010000046.1 GCA_018052825.1 Methanothrix sp. | reverse complement strand
CTTTGTCATCCTTTTCGTGGCGCAGTCTGGCTCTGATCTCCTTAGGCCTTGATAATTCAATATTTTCCCCCTTCATGTGGGCAATATTGAACAAGATATTATATTAAGTTTTGCAGTAGACTATAATAGGCTTATGAAGCAAGGGATCATTTCTTCATCTGCATCAAATAGCTACGGCTGATAAAATATTAAGAAAAACTGCTCAATGTCGTCTGCCGGCTCTTGAGCTGCTCTTTTAGCAGGTCGCTCTCTACGATGAACCTCTTCAGGGGAAGCTCCAGACGGCTGCCGACATATTTCAGAGCGCTCAGCATATCATCGAAGGTCCTGGGCCTGGCCTGCATGGCATTGCGGACGTTCTCCCGCACATTGAAGACGCCCAGGGGCACATACCCGGAGTAGGCCTCCCGCAGCACGATCGCCCCCGCCTGTTTTCTCTCCATGGCCAGGCCCTCCAGCACCGCCATCTTGCATGAGTAATAGCATCCGCCCACACGGGAGTAGCCTTTCTTGCCGCCGCTGGCCTCGTAGTCTGAGAATATCAGCTCCTCGTCTCCCAGGATGTGCAGAAAGGCCTCCATCCACTCGTACTGCCAGGCTCCGGACAGGAGAATTACAGCATAATAGTTGTTCAGGCTGCAAGCCTCCCTCACCTGGGGGCAGTCTATAGAATCGTAATGCCTGACCTTCTGCAGCATCCGGCTGGCGAGAGTGCTGTCGCATGCGGTGATCGACCAGCGGGTGGGGACCATTCGCCTTCTCTTGCTCCTGCCCATGGCACCCACAGAAAACGCCTTCTGGATGCTGGAGAAGGGAAGCCCCTTCTCATGCAGATCGACAAGGGCGTCCGCCGCCAGGAGGTCGCCGTCGTTATAGACCTTTTCGAGGTGCGGGTCCCAGGATGATGCATCTATCTCCAGCCGGTCGATGGGCCCGCTGGGGCCGAAGGGGGTGTGCTCATCGCTAAAGGACATGCCACGCGGTGGCCGGCTGAACCGCACCTCGCTCTCAATGGATGAGGCTGAGAGGGAGATGTCCCTCAGCTTATCTGCAAACCGGCTGTCGAGGTCTGTGACCCTCACAGCCTTCTTTCCCCGCACCAGGTTGAGGCGGTAGCTGATTATCTCCTCCTGACTCTTCCTCTGGCCAATCCATGACTCGGGCCGGTCCAGGATGGCCGTGTCTCCATGCAGGGGCGCAATCATCGGGCCGGCAAAGACCCTGGGATAGTTCCAACTACCTATGAAGAGGGAGGGAGGGCTGCTCCCGTCCAGATCCGTCCCCACCTCCTGAGAAGGGATGTACATTCCCGCAGTCAACTTCTTGAGATAGCCTTCCTTGCCCTTGATCACAATAGAATGGCGGCATTATGAAAATAAAAGGGTTGCGTGCGCGGGGAGAAAGTGTTTTACATCAGGAAATCATTAAAGTAGTGAGGTGTTCTCATTGAAATGGATTATCCTAATTCTGTCTTTGATGACTCTTCTCTTTTCTGCGGCATCAGGACAGATGAACCCGGTAAATCAGCCAGATCAACAGGGTCAATCCGGCATCAGCATGACGGCAGCAACATCTGGCGGGGCTCCCACGCCAGTTACCCCCAGCAGCGCGGATGCATTGAATTTGCAGATTCCTTCCGCCAGCGCATCCACTGAAACCCCATCTGCACAGGAGAGGACCCAGCAGCTGATCGTTTCCAGCCAGGAAGCTGCCTATGCCCAGGACGCAGCTGTCATGGGCGGGTCCCAGGCTACTGGCGGAGCGAAAACAGGAGCTTTTGGAAGCACTTCCGGCACGCAGGGCATGGCGGCTGGTTATACATCGAGCGGCAGCGCCATGTACGTTGACTACAGCAAGGTGATAACGCCGGCGGGAATTTATGCCCCCAACAGGCTTTACGTATCATATGCCCCGCAGACTGTTGCAGGCTGCAATCTCTATGCCAGCCTTCCCTTGTGGATGAATACGGCAGGCCGGGGGAGCATATGGTTCTACGAGTGGTATCCAAGCGGCATGCTTGACACCAATTATGCCGGCTATGTCTACTCACCAGGCTGGTACAAGCGGTGGTTCTTCGCGGATACACCAGGCTGGCATATCATGCAGTTTTACTGCGGCGGCTGGAGCAATTATGTCTACGTCTACGTCTACGCCTACGGCCCGTCCGGCAACTGGGTGAACCCCTATCCAGAATACGATCCAGCCCCCCATCCCCAGCCATATTGGGATAGCGAGATAACCTACACATATCCTCCAGCCGGCCAGGTCTACAGCACCTAAGGGTCGAATATGAGCTAAGTGGAACGAATCATCGACCAGAATCAATCTGATGGCCTGAAGCGTGGGTACTGGAGATGAGAAGGTTCAGCAGCTTTTTTACATTTTCATGAAACTCGTCCAGGCTGCCGTCATTTCTCAGATTGAAGTCTGCGGACTTTATTGCCTCGCACATCCCCCAGCCCATCTCCCGGCATTCCCTCTGCTCCAGCCTGGCTGCAGCCGGGCTCCTCTGCCCCTCGCAGGAGGCGGTGACCTCTTCTCCGCCTTCTCCAGCTCCCGGATCGTCTGGCCGGCCCCGAGCCTCCAGCCGCCTCAGCCTGGCCTCTGCCGGAGCGCAGACCTCCACTAGGTAGAACTGATCTGCATGCCTTCTGAAAAAATCAGCCTCCTCAAGCGACCGCAGGCCGTCCACCACGACCACATCCCCTCCCGTGGCCTGCGCCACATCGAGAATCCTTCTGGCCACGGCATCCGGCCCCTCCGCAGCCCTGAGGTCGCTGCCGATGCGGCCCAGATTCTGATCCGTGGGCTCCACGCCCAGCCTGGCCGCCTCCCTGCGGATGACATCGCCCATGACAAGCACAGGCAGGCCGTACATGGCCGCAATGCGGCATGCCTCGCCCTTGCCAGATCCGGGGAGGCCCACAAAGCCGATGATCTTCAAGTTCATTCACCTTCCTGGTTTTTCCAGATTATATTGGGGCTGGCACGGATGACGATCTTCAGATCTGTATCCACGCCCAACAGGCCGGCGAGCTGCTGCAAACGATCAACTGATACCGGCTCAAATGCCGGCTCATCCTCTCTGGCTAGGCCCTGCTGCAAAACCAGGCTCTCCAGGCGGCCCTGCGGATAGATGCCTCTCAGCCGGACAAGGCAGCCGGCCATATCCATGATTTGAGCGGCGGAGGGCATTTCCGGAAAGACTGTGCAGCGAAGGTCAAGAGCTACAGACCTGGATAGGCATACCTTCAGGCTCTGCAGGGCTGAGGCAGCCATGCTGCCGCTGCCTGTCGCCTCGCGGTAGTCCTCATCCCTAAAGGGAGCTTTGAAGTCGAGGAAGACCCTGTCCACGAGCTCTCTCTCCAGCAACTGCTGCAGGCGGTCTGGGTAGCAGCCAGCTGTCTCAAGCCCGGTTGAGAGTTCCAGGCTTTTGGCCAGGCGCAGCAGTCCTGCAGCAGCGCGGGGCTGAAGCAGGGGCTCGCCTCCGGAGAGGACCAGGGCATCGACAAAAGGCTGTGAACAGGCTCTCTGCGAGGCTTCTTCAATCTTGATTTGCCTGGAGAGGCGAAAATGAGCTGCAATAGGGGCCTGCGTCGCAGCTGAGAGGCCCTTGACCTCAGATACGATTCTGGAGGCGATGGAATGAAAGGGCATCATATTCTCCCCACTCTGAAGCTTCCTGTTTTGGCAGTGAGGACAGCGGAGAGGGCAGCCCCGCAGGAAGACCACCATAGCAGCTCTGCCCGGCCAGTCAACTGTGGAGAGAGGCACAATGCCGCCGAAGTTCACCATCAGGGATTCGGACTTCAATTCAGCCATCAAAGCTCCACTTTGACTGGCTTTCCTGCAATCCTTGCCAGCCTGTCATTGAGCTCCGCCTCATCCGCCCGCGCCCTCTCCTCGATGGCAGCCAGATCCCTCTCAGCCTGGGCGAGGTCTGCCTGCAGGCTTTTCAGCTTCTTTCTAGCCCGGGCGATCTCCTCTTTTATGAGCTTTCCCTCCTCTGTGCTTTCGGCAAGACGGCTCTTGATGCCCGATATCTCCTCCTCCAAAGCAGCCCGCCGCCCTGCCGCCTTCTCCAGCGACCTCTCCCTTATGAGCATGTCGATGTGATCGAGGGTCTTCTCCTTCTTTTTGTCCTTGAGGCCAAGTGCAGCCAGATGAGCTCTCAGCTCCTGCAGCGATCCTGCGATCTCGCCTTCCTTCATCTGGGAGGGAGCGGCCCGCAGGCGGGAGAAGACATCCTTATGCTGCAGAGCTAGCCTGTCGCTCGATCCTTGCTTGGCGATTCTGGCCAGGGCTTTGCTCAGGGGCGATATCAGGCAGGCCAGCTCCTCATCAGCTTGTCTCTTCTGCTGCTCCGCCTCAGCCAGGCTGGCTTTCATCTGCTCAATAGCCCGGCCCTTCTCGCTCTCATCCAGCCTTCGCAGATCCTCCTCCAGGCGGCGGAGGCTTGATTCTGTGCGCCGGAGCTCCTCCTTCATTTCGCCCATCCTCTTTTTAAGATCCAGGGCAGCAGCCTGGCCTTTTTGTAACGAGCCGGCCAGATCCCGGCAGAACCAGCTCTCCTCCTGTAGCTTTCGGTTCTTGCCGATCTGCTCCTCCATATCCACAAGCAGGCGGCTGACCTTTCCCAGGTCGGAGTTTAATCTCTCGATGTTTTTGGGAAAGAGGGCGGCAACATATCTCTGCGCCCTGCCGAATGTTGTGACAGTCCTCTCAAGCCCCTTGAGGACCGACCAATGATGCTGGTAAATAGAATCGGGATCCCTCCTCGCAGGAGGGTAGAGCTTCTCCTCAAAAGACTGCAGCTGCTTTACCAGCTCGCCCTTCGCGGCAAGGCCAGCCCTGAGCAGTTTGGGGGGGGTCTGGGAATCCGGGTCTGCTGATGCCAGGTCTGAGATATCCTGGGAGAGGGCTCGCTGCAGCGGCTCGACTGCCGCGTATATCTCTGCCATCCTGTCTGCGAAGCCCTCCAGCTCCTCTCTCTTGTCGAGCCATGCCCCGATATCCTGCAGATTGACGCTTGACGGTTCCTCTTCCCTGCCGCTTCCAAATATGTTCTTGAGCCACATCAAGGCAATGTCTCCTGTTTATGCTCCGCCCTCGCCTGCAGGCCCATGTATCTCCTCCATTCTCTTGATCTGGCTGATGACCTTTTCGGCTATCCGGGGGCCGAGCAGGGCGGCAATCTGTGCAGGAGCCGCTGCCCTCAGCCCCTCCATGCTGGTTATTCCAGCAGTATGCAGCTTTCTGGCCCTCACCCGTCCGATGCCCTTCAGGCTGAGCAGGGCAAGCAGATCCGGCCCGGCTCCGTAATGAATGCGCTCCGCCAGCTGCTCCGCCTTGAATGTGATTCCCAGCTGCTGGTGCTTGGATAGCTCAGCGAGTGAGTGCATGAGCCACTCCGCAGTCTCTGCACAGCGGCGTATGTCTCCCGGTCCGATATGATACTTGCTGCTGATCTTCTCTTCGTTGACCTCACAAATCCAGTCCATGAGCATGGCCGCAGTCTTGGCCTCGCGCAGGAGGTAATCGTAATTCTCCTCATCATAGAGCTCAGGCTGGTGCTGGTCTATGAACTCCTCTACCCAGCCGTCAGCCGATTGAACATAGAGCAGGTCCATATCCGGTGTCATGGTTATGAGATGTATGAGGCCGAGCTCCGAGGGCGTCTTTTTGGCTGCCGGGGCCAGCTCCAGAGCTCCACTCTTCTTTCTCTCCAGATTTTCCAGGATGATCACTGCGCTGAGGGGATCGATGTAAAGCCTGCTCACAAGAGAGCCGAGCCTGGTAGCCACCAGGTCGCCAACATCGCTCCTCTGGATCATGCCGCTGCCTTCGAGAAAGTCGAGAACCTTCTCTATCGTGATATCCAGGCTCCACGGATCTTGCTGCTGCGCATAAAATGTGGTAGATATAAATTCCTTCAGCTCTGCCTCTGTGCGGGCGAAGCCGGCTGAGATGGTGGAGAGCAGATGAACCCGCAGAGCGCTCTCGCTTGCCAGCTTGGACCAGATCTCCTCGGGACTGCCCCTGATGTAGTGATTGAATAGCTCCTCCATCTCGGTGCCGTTTTTGGCCAGCAGGAAGGACTCGCCGTAGGGGTCAAGCCCGGGCCTGCCGGCGCGGCCTGCCATCTGCCGGTACTCGATCACAGGTATGGGAGACATCCCCCGGCCGTATTCGTATCTCTTGTAGCTCTTTATCAGCACCCTTCTGGCTGGAAGGTTCAGGCCTGCAGCCAGTGTGGGAGTGCTGGCGATGACTTTGATTATCGCATCCCGGAAGCCCTGCTCCACCAGCCGCCTCTGCTCTGGCAGCAGGCCGGCGTGGTGAAAGGCAACGCCGCGAGAGATGCATGAGGCCAGGCGCTGAGCAGTCTCGCTCTCTCCGGTGGCCAGGATGCTCTGGGAGAGCTCGAGCGCAGCCGGATCGGAGGGCAGCAGGCCGCAGAGTCTGGATGCGGCTGCCTCGGCATTCTTCCGTGAGTTTTCAAATATGAGGATCTGGGCGGATTGAGAGAGCGTGTCCCTGACTAAGATCATAGACTCGTCTCTGCCCTGCCCGGATTTGGATGCCGGTTCCTTTCCCGTTCTGGCAGCCCGGGCTTTAGCGGGTGATGATCCTGCAGAAGTGCTTGCAGATTCATTATCGCCAGAGGCCGAAAGAGGGGCCTCGCTGTCTAAGAATACCAGCTTGCCGTCGCAGATGACGCCCTCCCGCAGCCGGACGGGCCGCCACTCGCTCAAGACCAGCTCGGCATGCAGCCAGCCGGCAAGCTCTGCGGCATTGGCTACTGTGGCGGATAGGCCGATTACCTGCAGTGATGGATTTATGTGGCGCAATTTGGTGATGGTCATCTCCAGCGTGGGTCCGCGGCCCGGGTCGTTTAAAAGGTGAATCTCGTCCACCACCAGGACTCCCAGCTCCCGCACCCACGTGGCACCGTTTCTCATGAGCGAGTCCGCCTTCTCAGATGTGGCTATGATGATATCATTTTTGCCCAGCCGCTCGTCCCTTTTATCGAAGTCTCCCGTGCTGATGCCGATGGCCAGCCCCAGATCCCTGAACTTCTTGAATGAATCGTACTTCTCAGCTGCCAGGGCGCGCAGGGGAACTATGTAGAGGCAGCGCCTGCCATGCAATGCCGCACGCAGCATGGCCAGCTCGGCGAGGAGGGTCTTGCCGGATGCGGTCGGCATTGCCAGGAGCATGCTCTTTCCCTCCAGAAGGCCCCTCTCAACAGCCTCGGCCTGAGGGGGGTACAGCTCCCGGTAGCCGCTGTCCTCATACAGCTTCACCGCCTCCTGGGGCAGCCAGGAGCTGAGGTCTTTTATCTCCAGCATCCAGCTCGAATCTCCTCTAATCTTAAATACTACGTGACAGTAGTAACCAGAGTCATCATATAAATGCATCTTCCATGGAGAGAAACTAATGTATGCCGATCGCATAAAGCATCTTCCGCCTTACCTTTTTGCCGCTATCGATAAAGCCAAAACGGAAGCCAGAAGCAGAGGCGTTGATGTAATCGACCTGAGTGTGGGCGATCCGGACCTGCCTACGCCTGAGCACATTGTAGAGGCTCTGAGCCGTGCGGCAAAGGATCCGGCCAACCACCAGTATCCTTCATATGAGGGAAAGCCAGCCTTTCGCGCCGCTGTAGCCGAATGGTACAGGCGGACATTTCAGGTGGACCTGGACCCGGGAGATGAGGTGCTCACTCTAATCGGCTCCAAGGAGGGAATCGCCCATGCGCCCCTGGCATTCATCAATCCTGGAGATGCAGCTTTGGTTCCGGACCCGGCCTATCCGGTCTACCGCACAGCCACCATCTTTGCCGGTGGCGAGCCCCTAGTCATGCCGCTGTTGCGGGAGAACAGCTTTCTGCCGGACATCGATGCCATCCCCCCGGATGACGCCCGGAGGGCAAAGATCATGTTTCTCAACTACCCAAACAATCCCATCGGAGCCTCGGCTGACAGGGCGTTCTTCAAGAGGGCCATAGACTTCGCCCGCGACTACAACATCATCCTCATGCACGACAATCCATACTCAGAGACATACTATGACGGACAGCGGTCGCTGTCCATCCTGGAGATTGAAGGGGCTAAGGATGTGGCTGTCGAGTTTCATTCCCTCTCCAAAACCTACAACATGACCGGCTGGAGGATCGGCTCAGTTGTCGGCAATGCCGAAGTTTTGGCCGGAATCGGCAAGATCAAGAGCAATATCGACTCGGGAACATTCGGAGCCGTACAGGATGCCGGTATAGCCGCCCTGAACAGCCCAAAGGAGGTTGTGGACGGCATCAGGAATGTCTACAGAAGGAGAATTGAGATCCTGTACAATGCCCTCAACGATCTGGGCCTAGATCTGGAAAAGCCAAAGGCAACGCTCTACCTCTGGGCCTGGGTGGGAGGCAGCTCCATCGAGGCTGCCAGCAGGCTTCTGGAGAAGACGGGCATCGTGGCCACGCCGGGAGTTGGATTCGGCAAGTACGGAGAGGGATACATCAGGTTCTCCATCACCCAGCCCACTGCCAGGATCGAAGAGGCTGCAGCCAGGCTGGAGAAGACGGGCATTTAGAAAACTGGAATTAAAGGAATTAAGATGCAAGAGAATTATTCAGCCAGGGAGATTGAGGCCAGGTGGCAGAGGATCTGGGAGGAGAATGCGGTATTCCAGCCTGAGCCCGACTCCAGAGAGAAGTTCTTTCTAACCATACCATATCCTTATCTCAATGGAAACCTGCATGCCGGGCACACCCGCACATTCACCATCGGCGATTCTGTGGCCCGCTTTCAGCGCATGCAGGGAAAGAATGTGCTCTTCCCCATGGCCTTTCATGCTACGGGAACGCCAATAGTGGGCCTCTCCGAGCTGATAGCCAAGAGAGACCCCCTCATATGGGAGGTTTACACCAGGCTGCACGGCATACCAGAGGATGAGCTGACAGGGCTGAACACACCTGAGAAGATCGTGCTCTACTTCAGGAGGCAGGCCAAGGCTGCGATGCAGTCCATCGGCTATTCCATCGACTGGAGGCGGGAGTTTACCACCACGGATCCGGCCTACAGCAAGTTCATAGAGTGGCAGTACGGGATACTGCGCAGGCTGAACTATGTGGTCAAAGGAAGCCACCCAGTGCGCTGGTGTCCGCATGACAGAAATCCAGTTGAGGACCACGACATCCTCAGGGGAGAGGATGCGACCATAGTAGACTTCGCCCTGATCAAGTTCAGGATGGGGGACAGAATCCTGCCATGTGCCACCCTCCGTCCCGAGACAGTATTCGGAGTGACCAATCTCTGGCTCAATCCGTCTGCCACCTACGTCGAGGCGCGGGTCAACGACGAGAGATGGATTGTATCGAGAGAGGCCTACGAGAAGCTGACGTTCACAGACAGGGCTGTCTCGCCCGGGCCGGAGGTTTCGGGAAAGGAGCTGATAGGAAAGAGGGTCACAAATCCCCTCACGGGTACCGAGGTTCTCATACTGCCTGCCGGATTTGTCGACCCGGACAATGGCTCGGGAATAGTAATGTCCGTCCCGGCCCATGCGCCCTACGACTATCTGGCTCTCAAAGACCTTTACGGAAAGGACCTATCCGAGTACGGCATCACCGAGGACCTGCGCAATATCAAGTTCATATCACTGATCGAGTCGCCAGGCTACGGTGATCTGCCTGCTGTGGAAGCCGTAAACGAGCTGAATGTCGCAGACCAGAACGACCCCCGGGCAGAGGAGGCCACCAAGATGGTCTACCGGCGCGAGTTTCACAACGGAGTCCTCAAGGCCAACACGGGAAAGTATGCAGGCATTGCCGTCTCCAGGATCAAGGACGTGCTGCTCGCAGACCTCATAAAGCAGGGCATTGCAGAGATCTTCTACGAGTTTTCAGAGACGCCGGTCATATGCAGATGTGGCACCCGCTGTGTGATCATGATGGTGCGGGACCAGTGGTTCCTTGAGTACTCCAATCCCGAGTGGAAGGCCAGTGTGCTGCGCTGCCTCGCCGGCATGGATATCATACCCGAGGAGTTCCGGGCCGAGTTCATAAACAAGGTGGAATGGCTGAAGGACAAGGCCTGTGCCAGGAGGAAGGGCCTGGGAACGCGCCTTCCCTGGGATAAGGAGTGGCTCATAGAGTCCCTCGGCGACTCGACCATCTACATGGCCTACTACATCCTGGCCAAGTACGTCAATGCGGGAATGAAGATAGACAACCTGCCGCCTGAGTTCTTCGATTACATATTCCTGAACAACGGCAGCGCGGCCGCGGTTGCATCGTTAACCGGCATTCCTCAGCAGACTGTGCAGCAAATTCACGATGACTTCGCCTACTGGTATCCGGTGGACATCCGCACATCCGGAAAGGATCTCGTTGCCAATCACCTGCTCTTCTTCCTCTATCACCATGTGGCCGTCTTCCCTGAGAGGCTGTGGCCGAGAGCCATTGCAGTGAACGGCTTCGTCTCCCTCGAGGGGCAGAAGATGTCCAAGTCCAAGGGGCCGCTCCTCACACTGCATCAGGCTGTGGCCGAGAACGGGGCGGATGTGACCAGGCTCTATATACTTGGAAATGCGGAAGGGACGGCGGATGTGGACTGGAGAAACGATGGAGTCGAGGCCACCCGGGTCCACCTGGAGAGGTTCTACAACTTCGCCAGGGAGGTTTTAGCCGATGCCAGCATAGACGAGAAGGCGGAAAAGACTCTGGTCGACCAGTGGATGCTCTCACGGCTGCAGAGGCGGATCGCCGAGGCCACGGAGGCCATGCAGCAGATTCAGACCCGGCGCGCTCTGCAGAGCGCCTTCTACCTCCTCTTCAACGACCTGCGATGGTACCGGCGGAGGGGAGGCAAGAGCCAGCTGCGTGCCGTTCTCTCTGCATGGGTACGCATGATGACTCCCTTCACCCCCCACGTCTGCGAGGAGATCTGGGCGGCGGGTCTGGGCGAGGGCTATGCGTCGCTCGCCGCCTGGCCGGCGGCTGATGCCTCTCTCATAGACGAGAAGGCGGAGAAGGCGGAGGATCTCTTGGAACGCACTCAAAAGGACGTGCAGGAGATCGTGGGCATCACAAAGGCCACCCCCAAGAGTATCACCCTCTACACTGCTCCCGCCTGGAAGAAGGAGATGCTGCGCCTGGCTGTTGATGGGGCCAGGGATGGCAAGCTGGATATGGGGGCTCTCATGAAGCAGGCCATGGCCGCTCCGGCCATCGCCCGGCACAAAAAGGATGCTCCCAGGTACGCCCAGAAGCTCGCGCGGGCGGCGCACTCATTGAGCGCCGAGGCTCTCGGCCTGGATGAGTTCGAGACTCTCTCCAGGGAGAAGGCTTACCTGTCAGGCGTCTTCGGCGTGCCTGTGACAGTCCGCTCGGCTGACGAGGCAGGAGAGGATCCCAAGGGCAAGAGCAGCCATGCGGAGCCGGGAAGGCCTGCGATTTATATCGAGTGAATTCATTTCCGGCGCATTCACATCCATTCGCCCGACTCTATCTCATTCAAATTCTCCACGAGATAGGCAGCGGTGTTTGGGGGAAGATTGTGGCTCCTGAATATGGCCAGCACCCGGTGCAGCTCATCCCTCTCCATGGAGGCGGTATGCGCAGCCACATACAGCATCGCTCCCTGATATCCCTGCGACGATATGACGTCCCTTAACGCCTCAAGTGTTGTGTCGCCGAAATGAATTCCCGTAGCCCCTATCTTTTTGATGGCTGTGGCCGTCTGCTCATCAAAGGCCAGATTAGACGCGACCGCAGCCGAGGCCTTCCCGGCACCGGAGACAAAGTCCAGCGCCTTCTGGGATACGCCCTTGAGAATCAACTCAGAGGCCAGCCTCTTTAGCGTCTTTCCCTGCAGTATGGCCTCGGCTTCCAAAGAGCGGTAGGCTTCCGGGGTTATCTCAATCCTGGTATATCTGGTGCTGGGCACTGTAGGCGCCTCTTTTTGCCCTGATGCTGTATATCGCTTCGGTCGTTTGGGCCTCTTATATATTAATATTTGCGATCACTTTCGCCCTGCGCCCCTCTCAGGCTCATTACTTCGAAGTAACCGATCCCTATGAGGGGCAAAGCCTTTTCGGGCAGTAGAGAGTCATCTCATTTGCATGTCCGCAGATGACTTCTTTACTACCCCGGCCTTTCAGGCAGTGACCATCGGCATTCCCTTCTGCATATTCAAGCTACTCTTCGGGCGGATGGCCCTGATCGCAGCAGAGGAGACTGGCGGCTCGCTGCCATTTTTGGTGCTGGGCAGGCTGGTGGCAGTCTGGGCCTTCGCCGATCTTCTCATGAACCTAGGCAGGATCTACTTTCAGATCGCAGGCAAGCCCTCTCCCATAGAGTACTGCACAATAGCTCAGGCGGGAAGGCTCTTTAATAAGCCACGCCTCTTTCTGGCTGTGGACACGTTCCTATCATTCTCCATCATCTGCCTTGCCCTCTGGTCAGGCTGGATCGTACGCTTAAGCCAGGCCGAGTCCTACCTCTGGTACTCGGCAACTACAATGAACCTTCTCAGCATCTCCCTGGTCAACATCTGGATTGAGATGCGAAAAGGAGACGACGGCGCCCTGCAGGCGCATGCCGGGGCAGGATAGCACAAGGCATTAATGGCCGCTCCCCTATAAATGTATCTGGAGGCGATTCAACTGGCCGCAATCAGACTTCTCTCCTGGAATGTCAACGGCCTGAGGGCCGTTTACAGGAAGGGCTTTTTGGAGTGGCTGAAGATGGACCGCCCTGATATTCTGGCTTTGCAGGAGACAAAGGTGGCTCCTGGCCGGGTTCCAGCCGAGCTGCAGAATATCGAAGGCTACCTCACATACTTCGGCTCCGGACAGAGAAGTGGGCGGGATGGGGTGGCCCTATTCAGCCGGGTGCAGCCGGAGGGGCCAAGGCCGCTAAGCGTGAAATACAGCCTTGAAATCGAGGGCTTTGATGATGAAAAGAGGGCCATAGTGGCCGATTACGGAGATTTCCTGCTATTCAACGTCTATTTTCCAAACGGCAAGGCCTCAAAGGAGAGGCTGGCCTACAAGCTCGAGTTCTATGACCTCTTTTTAGAGCATATCATCCGGCTGCAGTCCCAGGGGAGGAGCATTGTGATTTGCGGGGATGTTAACACCGCCCACAAGGAGATAGACCTGGCCCGGCCAAAGGCCAATGAGAAGATATCCGGATTTCTGCCTGAGGAGAGGGCCTGGATGGACCGGCTGGTAGAGAGCGGCTTTGCTGACACATTTCGCATCTTTCATAAGGAGGGGGGAAATTACTCCTGGTGGGACCTTAAGACGAAGGCCCGCGAGCGCAATGTGGGATGGAGGATCGACTACTTCTTTGTGAGCAGAGACCTCTCGGAGCGGGTCAGGTCGGCTTTCATACTCAAGGACGTTGCCGGAGCCGATCACTGCCCGGTGGGAATTGAACTGGAGATATGAAGAAGAGCCAGCGAGCCAGGAAAAAGATTTTATCAGTGGGTGAGAATTGCGAACGGAGGATGAGATATGAGGCTGGCCTGGCCCCCGCCCTGGCACCTGACGGCATCGGCACTGTTATGCGTTATAGCCCTTGCTCTGGCTAACCTCACCCCAGCCGGATGGCAGCAGAGGGCATCCATCCCTGCGGCGGTGCTTGTGGCGCTGGTCTCCGGCCATCTTGTCGTCCTTTCGGCATATCCCGCCCACGGCCTGGACATGAAGAGGCGGGCCGTCCTCATCATTCTCGCCTCAGCCCTGCTTGCCGGCATTCTCAGCGTCCTTCTCACTGCCACGCCCAGAGGGCTGCAGCCGTCGTCGCTGGCCACAACTCTCTCCCTGCTCTCCCTGCTCCTGGCAGCAGTGGCCTACGGCAGATGGTCGGCCCAGCCCCGCAAGAGCAGGTTCCGCTTCCTGTCCAGAAGGGGAATGCGACCGGCGGGTGCCCGGCCCTCCGGCCGGCGGGCGGCTTATTGCGTGGTAATTGCATTTCTAGCCGCAGCCATCGCCCTTCTCTCCGGCCTGGTCCACATTCCCGAGATGAGCGAGGGGAGCGGGGCGGATCTGGGATCCGAGGGCGTATCCCTGCAGGCCGCATCGCCGCAAGACAGCGGGATCGACGAAAGCCCGGCTCCTCCTGAAGAGAAGAGCGAGATGTCAGATGCGGCAGGCGAATCCGCAGCCATGGCGGCTGGCGGAGGTGGCTCTGCTGCAACTGCAGGCAGCCGCCTCTCCGGCGGCAGCTCCGCGTCTGCGAAGGGCAGCTCTGCTGCAGGAGGCTCTTCCTCTTCAGCAGGCAGCACAGGTGCGACCGGCAGCACTCAGACTGCAGAGAAGAAGGCAGCCTCCACGGCTGCTGCCGTCGCAGCCTCCAAACCGGAAAAGACTGCGACGGCAACAGAGAATGCACCGGCATCTAGTGTTTCTGCTGGCGCAGCCGTTTCGCCGCAGAAGGCTGAGGAGAGGCCAAAGGATCAGTCCGCCGTGAACAGCTCGGCGAATATCGGCCAGGTTACAATCAATCCGAGCAGCGTCAGCACAGAGGGCAACCAGCCGCCCATAATCAAATCTCTGGCTCCCGACAAGGCCAGCCCTCAGGAGCAGGGCGTGCCTGTCTTCTGGCGGGTTGAGGCTGAGGACGAGGCGGGAGACAAAACGGTATATCAGTTCCTGGTCAACGGCGCTGTTGCCAGGAAATGGTCCAAGTCCGCAACCTGGAGCTGGTCGACCGCCGGCCTGCCTGCGGGAGATTACCTGATAACAGTTTTGGCTAGGGATGAAAAGCATGCGGCTGAGGACTCATTTGACAGCAAGATGAACGCCACATTCTATGTGAAGGCAGCCAACCAGCCGCCTTCCGTTCTGGAACTGAAGGCCGACAGGCCCAGCCCACAGAGCATCGGAAGCAAGATAACCTGGACAGCTCTGGCATCCGATCCGGATGGTGACGGCATATTCTATAAATTCGCTAAGAACGGAGTCGGTGTAACCGACTGGTCCGGATCAGAGTTCTGGACATGGGATACCACATCCGAAAAGAGTGGAGAGTATGTCATCTCAGTGCTGGTAAGGGATGGCAAGCACAGTTCAGAGAAGTCCTCGGACGGCTCTCTGGAGAGCAGATTCACATTGACCGCCTCCAACAAGCCTCCCGCCATCACAGAGCTGCAGGCCCAGCCATCCGGGCCTTATGCTGCGGGGGACGTCATAACCTGGATCTGCAAGGCTGCAGACCCGGAGGAAGACAAGATCCTCTACAAATTCCTGGTCAATGGCCGGGTGGCTCAGGATTGGTCTGAATCTGCCAGCTGGTCATGGGATACCGCCGGCCAGCCGGCGGCTGAATACACTATCACGGCTTTAGCCAGAGACGGAAAACATGCCGGCCCGGACTCATCCGACAGCTCCAAAGCGGCATCTGTCACACTCTCCCGCCCGGCTTCCGCCTCTGCCGCCAACTCTTCTAACAGGGCACCTGCCCTCTTCAGCCTGCGGCCTGACAAGAGCAGCCCCCAGGTTCAGGGGGAGACGATCGTCTGGACGGCTGAGGCAAAGGATGAGGATGCAGACAAGATATTCTATAAATTCCAGCTCAACGGCAGGGACATGAACCGCTGGTCGGAGTCAGCCTCCTGGAAGTGGTCCACCAGTGGTCTGGCTGACGGAGACTACCGGATCCGAGTGCTGATCAGAGACGGCAATCACGCACCAGAGAGCTCATATGACGGCTCTCTGGACTCCAAGTTCACCCTCATATCGGAGATAGACCGGCAGATCGACGAGCTGATGAAAAAGAGGTCGGGCAAGGTATTATAGGAAACCGCATCAGGTGATATCCGGCTGGTAGATCATCAATTTTATGTACTCGACCAGGATTGGGATCTCCCTGGCCTCCACAGGCTTCCAGTTCTCATCTACCACTGGCTACCAGTCGCCTCCCTTCCTCGCCCAGTAGAGGATCTCGTCCATGCTGCAATGCCCTGATGTAAGCCCGTCGGATTTGTTTTCGAAGAAGCCGAAGAACTTCCGGCTTATGGGCCCGTACTCTGCCAGGTACCAGTGCATGTTCTTTTTGTTGTAAAGGTGCAGGTAGATCCTCTCAGCACCCATAAGGGAGTGCTCATAAGTCAGGCCCGGCAGCCTGGCCAGATCGCTGGCTTTCAGATCGGTGAATTTGATGCTCAATGCATCACCTCGCTTTCTTTCCATTGCAGGATGCTAATAAAGATTTCCTGTTCGATTCAGAGGTGTATAGTCCCGAAACCTTTGACTTTATATACCCTTCAATGGGGCATGGGGAAGAGAAATAAGGTCGTAAAGCTAACAGAGAGGAAGATCCAATACATCATTCGGGCCAAAAAGAGAGGCGAGAGC
>JAGPMN010000072.1 GCA_018052825.1 Methanothrix sp. | reverse complement strand
TACTTCAGATGGCAAAGTTATCAAGATCAGCGTGAATTTGAACAGCACACAAGTTACGATTCTGAGGTTGCTGGGGCACGGATGCGAAAATTATTATGGGAGGGCCTGAAAGTGCGGAAGATGGGTTATATGTTTGAAGGCCGCAATTTTATGATATGTCAGGCAATTTGCAGAAGGTTCCCTCTTTTCCCGAGCCCAAAAACGAAACCCTGAGAACCATCTACTCCCGCCGCTCAGTGCGGGACTTTCTCCCCGCCGAAATCCCGGACGAGGTCATACGCGAGCTGACCCGGGACGGCTCCTATGCCAAAATAAGCAGCAATGGCGTTTTGCGGTCATCATGAACTGGATCGGCTGATTTGCCAGGATGGGAACCTTATGGACGAAGGGCAAGAAGTGCAGGGCATCAGAGTCATCCTTGCCAAGTACTGGCCAAGTGAGCAGATAGTGGAGCTGTACCGCGCCGGAGGATGGTGGCTGGAGTGGATGGACGCGAGCAGGATCGGAGATCTGATGAAGGCCAGCTTTGCCTTCGCCCTGGCGATTGATATTTCTGCAGGAAGGGCCGTGGGTATGGGGCGTGTGATATCAGATGGAATGGCAGATGCATATATCCAGGATCTTGTGGTGCTGGAGGAGTGGAGATGCTCTGGAGTGGGGCACATGATACTGAAAAGGCTGCTGGACGAATGCAAGAAGAGCGGCATCAACTGGGTCGCCCTCATAGCCGAGCCCGGAAAGGAGGGCTTTTACAGGTCGATGGGATTTAAGCCCATGCCCGGCCACCTGCCCATGATGCTCTCAACCCAGGAGGGCGGGGGATGCTGAGCTCCTCCTCCTATCAGCCCGTCTCCCTCATAGACAGGGAGCTCTTCGCCAAACACTACGCCACCTACCCCCAGGTGCACAGCGACAATACCTTCACCAACATGGTCTGCTGGAACAGCTATGCCCATTACCGCTATGCTTATCTGGACGGCTGCCTGCTACTCTCCAGCACCATCGCCGGCAAAACCCGCTACCGGCCGCCAATCGGCCCCCATGATGCGGAGCTTCTCTCAGATGTCCTGCAGCTCGCCTCTCAAAGCGAAGACGATTATCCCTTCGTAATCCTCGATCCGGCCAGCCTCAATTGGATATCCGGGCTTTACCCGGAGCTGCAGTTGCATGAGGAGAGGGATTACTTCGATTACGTCTACCTGGCAAGAGACCTGGCAGAGCTGCCCGGCAAAAAGTATCTCACACTTCGCCATCAGCTCAACAAGTTCCAGAAGACCTGCCAGCCGGTCGTTGAGATGATAGGCGAGGACAATATAGGCGAGGTGGCAGACTTTCTGGAGCTGTGGTGCGACTGGAAGGACTGCGACTCCGATGCCGTGCTGGCCGGGGAGAAGGTGGCAGTGGACTATGCCCTATCACACTTCTCAGAGCTGGGCCTCTCTGGCCTGGCCATCAGGGGAAAGGGCAGGATAGGGGCAATATCGCTATTTGAAGGGCTGAATAGCGATACGGCGCTGGTCCATTTTGAAAAGGGGCTGCCTGACTGCAAGGGAATCTACCGGGCGGTCAATGCCGAAACTGCCAGGATGCTGGCAGGAGACTTCACTTACATCAATCGAGAGAGCGATATGGGCGTGGCAGGCATCCGCGAGGCCAAGATGCGCTATCATCCCCATCACATGGTAGAGGTCCACCTGCTGAAGAGAGAGGAGCTGGAGGAGGTTCTGTAGAATGTAATTGTGCTATTTTTTAAAATGAAATCCGCAGGTATGAATGCCGGCCACATCCTCCGGAGTCAGTGGAAAAGCCTTGCATATGCCCGGACGTATCCTGTAAATTCTGCAGCGCTTATTTTTGCCGTCGTGGGCAAGGCACAGGCTGCAGCATCTTCCGCACCGGACGCATTCACCGCTTCGCTTGGCCCGCCAGGCAACCGCCTCTCTCTTATTTAAATACCAGATGATCCTTCTTCTAATCCATCCATCCCACATGGAAAACCTGCAGCTTTTTAACTGTGGTCGGGAGACTGCATTCCTCGGTTATGCCACGGAAACGATTAAAAAGATTGCGGCCCATTACAGTGGGAAGATAATATCAGGAGACAGGGAAATGAAGAGCCTTAAAGGTACAGAGACTGAGAAGAACCTCATGACGGCATTCGCCGGCGAATCGCAGGCCAGGAATAGATACAGCTATTTCGCCTCTCAGGCCAAAAAGGAGGGGTACGAGCAGATTGCGGCCATATTCCTGGACACTGCCGACAATGAAAAGGAGCATGCAAAGGTGATATTCAAGCTACTGGAGGGCGGGGAGGCCCAGGTCTCTGCTCTCTTTCCGGCCGGGGTCATCGCCGGGACTGCTGCTAATCTACAGGCCGCTGCGGATGGAGAGAGGCATGAGCATTCTGAGATGTATCCCGGCTTTGCCGAGACTGCCAGAAAGGAGGGCTTTCCTGAGATTGCCGCCACTCTGCTCAATATCGCCACTGCAGAGAAGGGGCACGAGAAGAGGTATCTTGCCCTGAAGAAGAATCTGGATGGGGGTACGGTTTTCAAGAGGGAGATGAAGATAGTCTGGCGCTGCAGGAACTGCGGATATATGCATGAGGGAACTGAGGCTCCGGATGAGTGCCCTGCCTGCAAGCATGAAAAGGCCTACTTCGAGGCCTTCGGAGAGGTTTACTGAAAAGGCCTTCGCCTCTGCGGGCTTTGCTGTGATGGTGAGTGCTGTTGCGGAGCAAAGCCGCAGAGACACAGCGCAGCATATTTATATCCGGCAATGGTGCTTTGATTCGATGAGAAAAAGGGTATCGATAGGTCTATTGCTGCTTGCGCTGCTGGTTCTGTGCGCTCTGCTGATGGCGGCGGAAAGCAAAAAGACTGTCGCCCTGGGCGGCGGTGAGGGAAGCGTACTTTTGGGCCAGGTCTCCAACAACTCCACAGCCAATTCGTCTATCAACATCTCAAAGAACGCCTCCGGCGTATCTTTGGGCGGGGCGGAGGGATCGGCCCAATTCAGGGATCTGGAAAATGCCTCTAAAAATCTCTCCGATTGGGGATCTGAGCCTCCGCAGGCTCCTGCTGCACCCAATTACGACGCACGTGCTGCCCAGACATATTATGTCCTGAGGCTCAACCACGCCGGCTATTGAACGCATATCTGGGGGAGCGGGAGACTGTGCCGCATAGACCAATAATTTAATTAGCCATGACAAATGCAAAGGGGATTGAATGAAGGCACTACTGCTGGCAGTGCTCTGCCTGCTTCTGGGATTGATGGGCACTATGCCGTCTCACGGCTATCTGGATGTGGGCAGTGAGTTTGGGGCATCCTGGCTGGAGAAGTACGGCACGATGCCTTCCAGCACGTTAGAGGCTCAAAATAACCTCTGGAACTGGGGGAGCTCTCCGAAGGGCTACAGCCTCATAAACGGCACACTCTACCCTCCAGGAACTGCGCCACAGTGGTACTATCCCGCCAGCCTGTCATCCGTTATGCCCATCGTCATAAACCAATCAGAATCACGCAATCTTCAATCTGCCTATGCCGGCGTGGATCCATGGCTGCTTGCCCAGCTCTCTGGAAGGCCCGTATTCGTCGTCAACGATCCTGCGGGAACCTTATTCTAATTTATGGCTCCTCGCTGTTTTGTGTGGGTAAGCTGGAATCCCGAGACACAATCCAAGTTATAGCTAAATTGCCGGGAGACCGCCAATCATCATAATATCAATGCCAACCGCCTCTCAAGTCGGAGTAATAA
>JAGPMN010000045.1 GCA_018052825.1 Methanothrix sp. | reverse complement strand
GCATCTTCTTATTCTCTCTTGCCGTTTTAAATGCCCATCCAACAAAAGAATTCATAATAATTAATAGTAATACTAGTATATATACTTTTCGATACTTCCAGGGCAGAGGTTTATAGGAATCCTCTTAGATATAATATTTTTCATATTGGGCAATATTGAACAAGATATTATATTAAGTTTTGCAGTAGACTATATTTAGCACCTTGAGATTATAAGTCCTCTGATGACCCCATTTTTAGTTGATTCAAAAAATAAATTGGCACAAGAGAAGTCATGCCCTCATCGCCTCCCTTCCCATCCGCAGCGCCTCGTCCAGCCTCTCCACATCCGGCCCTCCTCCCTGGGCCAGCTCCGGCCGCCCGCCGCCGCCCCCGCCCAGGGCCTTTGAGGCCGCCTTAATTATGGCCCCGGCCTTAACGCCCTTGGCAAGCCCCGACTTCCCTACGGCAGCGACGAGCTTTCCCGTCTCCGAGCCGAGCAGTGCAACATAATCCTGTTCAGCCAGAAGCGATGCGGCCTTGAGAAGCTCGTCGATATCCGCCATCCCCATCTTCTGCACCACGACCTTCAGGCCGTCGACCTCCTGGGCCTCTGCTGTCAGCGTCCTCAGCCTGGCGCGGGCCAGCTCCTCCTTCAGCCGCTCGATCTCCTTTGCCTGCCCCTTCCACTCCTCGAAGAACCGGCTGGCGGTCTTTGGAAGCTGCTCAGCGGGCACGCGCAGAACGGCTGCGGCTTCGGCCAGCAGCCCGTCTCTCTCCTGGCCGGCCAAAACGGCCGCCTCGCCTGCCGCAAACTCGATCCTCTCCACCCCGTCCTGAATCCGCTCAGTCCTCAGGATCTTGATCTGCCCTATCATTCCCGTGTTGGTGACGTGCGTTCCCGCGCAGGCCTCGATGTCCGTTCCAACCCTCACCACTCGAATCATCTTTCCGGGCGGCACTCCTCCCTGGTACAGCTCAAAGCCGAACAGCTTCTCGGCCTCCTCGCGTGGCAGGAAGCTGGCGTCAACCGGCTCGCACTCCATCACCCTGCGGTTGGCCTCCATCTCGATGGCCTTCATCTCGGTGTCGGTGATGCGCCTGTAGTGAGATATGTCCAGACGCGCCCGGTCCTCGCTCTTCTGGGCTCCCGCCTGCCAGACATGCCTGCCTAAGACCCGCTTGGCCGAGTCGTGCACCAGGTGGGTGGCTGTGTGGTGGCGCGCGTGCGCCAGGCGGCGGCGCATGTCCACCCGGCCGGTGACGCGATCGCCCCTGGCTAAAGAGCCAGGCCCCTCGATCCTGTGCAGTACAGCGTCCCCGGACTTCTGCACGTCCACCACAGGGAAGAGCTGGCCTGCCGCTTCCAGTGTGCCGTGATCTGCCGGCTGGCCACCGCCCTCAGGATAGAGCAGGGTCCTGTCTAAAACGACCCATCCGTCCTCTGTGACGTCCTGCACAACAGCCTCGAAGAGTTCATCGAAGGGCTGCTCGTAGTAGAGTAGATCCGTCTTGCCCGGAAGGCTCGTGCGAACCCCCTCCTCTCCAGCCTCGGCCTTGATGCGCTTTTTGGCGACCAGTGAGTAGAAGTTATCCGGCAGCTCCACCGCCGCCCCCACCTCCTCCGCAGACTGCCGGGCGATCTCAGGGGGAATGCCGTGTGTGTCGTAGAGGGATATCATCTCAGAGAGGGGCACTGGCCTGCCCTGCTTTTTGAAGTGCTCGGCTGTCTTTTTGACCAGCCGCCTTCCCTTCTCCAGAGTCTCGGCGTACCTGCCCTCCTCCTGTGATAGGATCTCGTCAATCGTTTCAAAGCGCTCCTGCCAGTCTTCATAGTCCAGCCTTGAGATCTGCATCCTCACCAGATCAGCCAGAGGCACTGTCAGAGAGAGCTCCTTCATAAGACGCAGTGTGCGGCGTATGACAAGCCTCGCAAGGTAGCCGGACTTGACATTGGACGGGATGATGCCGTCGCCCAGCATCAAGGCCAGGCAGCGGGTGTGGTCCACCACTGCATATATCCTCTCCATGGGCTCGATTGCCGCCTGCAGCCTCTCCGGCGAGATTCCTATGCTGGATGCGATCTTCGCCCTCAGCTCATTCATGCTGTACTCATCCAGGTCCACCATGCCAGCCAGCCTGGCGTTCTGGGCGAAGATCTCGGCATACTCGGGATCCTGAAGATCGTGCTCGACTCCGGCCAGGTCTGCGACCTTTCTCACAAGGTCCGGGAATATGGCATCATAGATTGTGGGGCTGCCCTTGGAGGCCCATACGAACCGCTCGAGACCGTAGCCGGTGTCCACTATGTAGTTGTCCATCTTCTCATAGCTCTCGCCCTTGATCTGTATGTGTCCGCCTGCCACAGCCTTCAGGTCCATGAACACGAGCGTTGCCAGCTCCAGCCCCCCGACCATGACCTCAAGGCTCGGCCCGGCATTGCCTCCGCCCGCCCAGGGATTCTCCTTGTATGTCACAGCCAGAGGATCCATGCCGAGGCCCAGGAGCAGCTCATCGCAGAGCCGCACAGTGCGGTCCTTCCAGTATATCTCATGCTCACGGGTGTTGAAGACGTGATGGGCCATCATCTCGAATGTGGTGAGATGCCGACCGCTGCGCCCAACCGAATCCAGGTCGTCCAGCCTGATGCATGGCTGGCTGATGGTGAGTGGATTGGCAGGGGGCGGCACCTGCCCCGAGGTGACAAAGGGCTGGAAGTCGGCGATGGAGGCGATTGTCAGGTAGATGTCGTCCCTCCAGCGGGCCACGACCGGATACCTCTTGATGCGGGTGTGGCCGCGGGCCTGAAAGAAGCTGAGGTAGTGCTCGCGCATCTCATCCAGACCGTGTTCGCGCTTGAATATGGGCGATCCTATGAAGCTGTAAGGATCGCAGGGAGGATCGCCGCAGCTCTCTCTATCGATATCCCTGGTCCAGAAGAACTTGCCGCATTTGCTGCACCTCTTTCGCTGGAATCCCTCATCTGCGAAGAAGTCCAGCCTATACTCGTCCTCAGAGAACATGGCAGATCAGCTTGTGAGCTGGAAGATGAGACAGGTTTGCTAAAAGGCTTTCTAATTCCGGTGCCATCTGTGAGCCCTGTGGATCCACAGCTGCAGGGCTTGCGGTACACAAAGCTCACAAAGCATCTGCAGTCTAATTCACCCGGATGACCTTGAGCAGTGAGACCACAGGTACGCCGGCGATCTCGTCAGTGCCCTTCTTGTCTATGAGCACAGCAATGGCACTGATCTTGGCTCCGTGCTCGTCCAGATACTCGACTGCCTCTTCGAGAGTGCGCCCGCTGGTGATCACATCATCGACTATGATGCACTCCTTATCCATGACTGCAGCGAAGTTGGCGCTCAGGTTGCCGCGCGCCTTTCCGCTCTCGGCTGTCAGCATCTGCTTGCTCGGAGTGTAGACTGCCAGCTCAGCAGATAGGCTGTTGGCCACCATGCTGGCCAGGGGCAGGCCGGAGAGGGCAACGCCCACCACCACATCCACGCCGCAGCCGCCCTCATCGAGTGTCTCGTAGAGGATATCTGAGAGGGCCTCGGAGATATGGCTGAGCCTAAAAGCGCTCTTGCCTATCACCGACCAGTCCACGGATATATCCTTGGGGCCGGGTGCAGTGCCCGCCTTCTCTGCATGGGTGAGAAGCCAAGTGACAGTCTCCTCTGAGATATTCAGCTCCTCGGAGATCTGGCCCTCCACCAGCCCTTCCGCCTTCAGTTCCGTTGCCTTCTTCATCAAACTCTCAATATTCTTCATCTTTTGCACCTCTTTTTCCTTTGGGCAGGAGTTCCGCAATCAGGACATGCCTCTCCCTCGAAGCTGCCGCCGCAGACCCGGCACCGCTGCACATGCACGAGCCATCTTTTTATCCTTGGCTGGCCGATGGGCTCGATCTTCAGCCCGATGTGAAGGGCGGCGTTTTGCAGGGCATAGTCGTCGGTAGCGAGAACCACGTCATCTGCCTTTTCGTCCCTGTACTGAATGGCAAGGGCCAGCACCTCCAGGTCGGCTGCTGAGAGGGATCTGATGTCCCCTGTCTGCTCTGCAGCGCGCTCTGCCGCACGGCGCGCCCGGGCTGCGGGGCTGTGCACCTCCGCATCGAATATGGCCAGCAGTGACCTTGTCCGAATATCCAATAGCTCGGCCTCCACTGCCGGAACGGTTACTATCCGGCCCTCCGGCCTCTTGCCCCAGATGAATACCGAGGCATCCGCTACGACATACACATGCACAGGCCCTTGAAAGTTATAGTACTTGGACTTTTCCCGGACCAAAACGCTATTATCGTATAATGAAAGCCAGAAGAGGGATGGCCAAGAAAGAGAAGAAGACAGAGAGCAGAGAAGGCAAAAGAGAGGGTTCGCGCCCAGCACAGGCCGCCCAGGATAAGAGTGCAGAAAGAGCAGCGAAGGCGCCCCAAAAGCCGGCCAAAGCGAAGACCAGGAGCGCCGCTGATAAGAGAAAGGATCGCATCGACGGAATCGTCAAGACTGTATACTCGTCCCTGCTGGGCTGTATCGCGGGCTTTGCCTGCTACTACAATGCCGAGGCACTGGCTCCCTTTCCCTGGCACACTGTGATGATCATGGTGATACTCGTCACCTTCCTCATTCAAAAGTACACATACAATCTGCTGAAGATAGATGCAAACGACTTCAAAACCAAGGACTGGATGTATGTGGAGTTCATGGTGGTAGACCTGTGGCTGGTTACCTGGACAGTTCTTCTCAACTGAGGTGAGGCCATGAGAATTGCCGTCATCAACCGCGACCGCTGCCAGCCAAGGAAGTGCTCGAAGGAGTGCGAGTACTTCTGCCCGCCAGTGCGCACCGGCGACGAGACCATAGTCTTTGCGGAGGGCAAGCCCCTCATCACAGAGAACCTCTGCGTGGGCTGCGGCATATGCGTGCGCAAGTGCCCCTTTGCAGCCATCACCATCACCAACCTGCCAGAGGAGATGGAGGACCCCGTCCACAGATACGGCAGCAACGGATTCGCCCTCTACGGCCTGCCTGTGCCTGCGGAGGGCAGGGTCACAGGCCTCTTAGGACCTAACGGCATAGGAAAGAGCACAGCCGTCTCAATCCTGGCCGGCATACTGCGCCCAAACCTTGCCAGGAATGCCTCCTGGCAGGACGTCTTCCGGCGCTTTGCCGGATCGGCTCTCGGCGACTACCTCAGGAGGGTCGCTGAAAGGGGAGTCAAAACCTCATACAAGCCGCAGTACGTGGACAGAATCCCCAAAAGCTATTCGGGAGAGGTGCGCGGCCTGTTAGAGAGGACAGACGAACGTGGGGCGCTCGCCAGCCTGGTGGAGAGGCTTTCCATAGGCAAGCTCATGGACAGGGAGATCTCCAGCCTCTCAGGGGGGGAGCTGCAGAGGGTGGCCATCGCTGCCGCAGCAGCTCGCGAGGCAGATTTCTATTTCTTCGACGAGATCAGCCCGTACCTCGACATCTACCAGCGCATCAATGTAGCCCGCATACTGCAGAGCCTGGCTAAAAGTAAGGCGGTCATGGTGGTGGAGCACGACCTGGCCCTGCTCGACCTTCTCGCAGACAACATCCACCTCATATACGGCGTGCCAGGGGCCTACGGCGTCATCACCCGTCCCAAGGGGGTGCGCGTGGGAATCAACCAGTACCTGCACGGCAACCTCCCTGAAGAGAACGTCCGCTTCCGGGACACTGCCATCGCCTTCGAGGTTCATGCTCCCAGAACCGAGAAGGATATCCCGGCGCTCATCGACTACGAGGCATTCGTCAAGCAGTACCCCGCCTTCCGGCTGGAGGTTGAGGCCGGCACCATCAGCCGGGGCGAGGTGGTGGGCATTTTGGGAGCCAATGGAATCGGCAAGAGTACCTACATCAAGATCCTGGCAGGGGTGGAGAAGCCGACGGCAGGAAGATTCGATAACGCACTCAAGGTATCATACAAGCCCCAGTACCTGAAGGCAGATTCGGATTTGACTGTGCAGGGGCTGCTTCGCGCCGCCACCAGCGACTTTGACAGCAGCTTCTATCAGGCTGAGATTTTAAAGCCCATGGGCATGGAGCCGCTCATGGACCAGCCTTTGACGGAGCTGTCCGGAGGAGAGCTGCAGAGGGCGGCCATAACCGCATGCCTCAGCCGCACGGCAGACCTGTACCTTCTGGATGAGCCCTCCGCCCACCTGGATGTGGAGCAGAGGATGCTGGCTGCCAAGGTTATGAGGCGCTTTGCCGAGGCCTCGGAGAAGACCGTTCTTGTGGTGGACCACGACATCTACTTAATCGATCTCTTAAGTGAGAGGCTGATGGTCTTCGATGGCACGCCGGGCGCACTTGGCATTGCCCACCGCCCTCAGGAGATGCGCGAAGGCATGAACTCATTCCTCAAGGGCATCGGCATAACATTCCGGCGCGACGAGGAGACGCGCCGCCCCAGGGTCAACAAGCCGGAGTCAAGGCTTGACAGAATGCAAAAGGAGCAGGGAGAGTACTACTACCCCTTGGAGGAATCGTAAAAGATAGATGAGGCGATTCAACCGTCACTTCATGCGGAACCGTGATGCGGGCCGCCTGCTGGAGCTCTTCATCGTCACCGCTGCCGCCTCTGTCCTGGCCATACGCTTCCTGCTGGCCGTCACCGGATATCCGAGCTTGAGGCCAGGAAACCTGCACATCGCCCACGTCCTCCTTGGAGGAGTGGTCATGATGATCGCCCTGATCATATCCCTGGGTTTCATCAACAAGTCCTCCTACTATCTGGTGGCCGTCCTCGGAGGATTCGGCTTCGGGGCCTTCATAGATGAGCTGGGCAAGTTCATAACCGGAGACAACGACTACTTCTACCGGCCGGCTGTGGCCCTAATCTACATCACATTCGTCCTCATCTATCTGGGTGTGGAGACGTTCGTGAAAAAGCCCAGCCTCTCCACTCAGGAGAAGCTGGTCAACGTCCTGGAGATAGCCAAAGATGTGGTGCTCGAGGACCTGGACCATCAGGAGAGAAAGCAGGCTCTTCAGATGCTCAGGGAGTGCCCGGCATCCGATCCGGTGACGCGGGCCCTGCGCGATCTTCTCTACTCCACGGAATCGATTCCTGTTCCAAGGCCAGATGTTTATACCGCCGCCAAATACCGCCTGCGAAGGCTGTACGGATGGCTGGTGAAAAGGAGGTGGTTCGTAAAGGCATTCATAGCCTTTTTTGTGCTGCAATCTGCCTCCGCACTGCTGCTCGACATACTACTCGTATACGTCAAGCTGGAGTGGAAGATGAGCCCGAGCGACGTGTTTCCCACAATCTCATTCTTCGACCTGGCGGGCCTGTTCTCCGCCACACTGGCTGCGGGGCTGGTCGTAGCTGCAGCCATGAAGATGAGGGCAAGCCGGCTTTCCGCCTATGGGCTCTTCAAAGACGCAGTGGTGGCGCAGATACTGCTGGTTCAGGTATTTCTATTTTACAGAGTTCAGTTTCTGGCGCTGCTGGGGCTCGCCGGAAATATCGTCGTCCTTCTCGTGCTGCAGTACATGATCCGCCAGGAGAAAGCTGCCATTTAAAATCGATAAGATTCCGCTCCCTACTCGATCCCTTCCTCCTCCACAGCCTCCCTGGGCGCGAGCAGCAGATCGTTGAATAGCAGTATCTCGATCACCTGCGCCACATAGCGCCTCTGCTGGTATCTCTGAATATCCTGGTTCATCTTCAGCTCCGCATCCACCTGCACCCGGACCAGGCAGAGCCTCATCTCCCTCTGCTCCTCCTCCCCAAGGCATAGCCTGCAGATATCCTGCAGCAGCCAGGGCAGGCGCATAGGGTTTCTCAGAGCTCTGCCCACCAGCAGAATGTAGCCCTTGACCTGATCGGGCCGGGCGATCACATCCATCCCGGTGAGAAGCAGCAGGTCGTCAGAAGAAAATTTCTCCCCATTTATGGTTATGAAGTCATTCAAAGGAATTCCCCTTGCATCATCCTCTCGCAGAGCCTGAGGTCCCCGGCCACATTTACATTCACCGCCAGCTCCATCCTCTCCAGTATGAGGTGGTAGTCCTCCTGCTCTCTCTCAATATCTGCTCCATCCAGAACATTTATGCCTGCCGGAACGATCAGCCTGCCCCGGTAGTTGAAGAGGGAGTCCGGCCGGCGGCCGAGACGGCTGTGCAGCTCCAGAGGGGTGTGGGTGGAGAGGGCAGGCTCAGGCCGCTCCTCATAGACCCCTATGATCTCGTCTATGAGATCGGCAGTGACCAGGGGCAGATCGGCCATGATGATGAGTATGGGCTCATTAACCTGTGCAGACTTGACTGCTTCGATCATGTCCGCCACATAGCCGTAGCCTCCCGTATCCACTACATAGAGCCCCCGTGCGTCCGCCCACTGACGGGTTTTTGGGGAGCTCTCGGTAGCAGCCAGCAATATCCTCTCCACCGAGCTCTCCTCCAGGGCGAGCGTTACATAGTCTATGAGCGGCCGGCCGAAGAGCCTGACCAGGGGCTTCTCTCCCATATTCAGCCGCGAGCCGCGGCCACCGGCCATCACCAGGGCGTCCATGGAAGAACACCTCCGAGGCAGAGCGCTGCCGCTAGGGCGGCGACCCTCGCGATCTCATTGGCGGCGCCTATGCCGTCGCCTGTCGCCCCTCCGAAGTTTCTCCTGGCCACAAGGATCAGATAGAATGCTGCCACGTGGGCGGCGGCAAGGGCTGCCAGGCCGAGAGGGCCCAGTGCAGCGGCACAGAGCAGGGCGGATATGAAGAGTCCGATGAAAAACTGCCGCCCACCTGTCCTTTCGATCATCATCTGGCCGAAGCCCTTCTGCAAAGAGGCCGAGAAAGCAGCAAAGGCGATCATGGCCTGCTTGGCTGAGACCTCGGCTGCCAGCAGGGCGAGCGGCAGAAGATCGCGAGGCATATCGGATAGAACTGCGTAGGACGCCAGGAGGAGAATGGCTATGAATACAGCTCCGCCGGTTCCCAGAGATACGTCCTTCATGGCCGCGATCTTCTTCTCTCGGCTGCCGTGGGCGATCACTCCGTCCCCGAAGTCGGCCAGGCCGTCCATGTGATTTATGCCGCAGAGCCTGTATATGGCGGCGATCACCAGTACCGCCGCCAGATTGGCGGGCAGGAGCAGGGCCGCCCCGTATCCGACAGCCCCAAAAATAGCCCCCAGTACAGCCCCCACAAGGGGAAAGACATAGACATGCCTCATCAGGGCCTCCACGCCTTCCATGGATATGCCCACAGGAATGCTGGAAAGCCATCCGAATCCAGATTTAAGCGCAAATAAGATGTCCTTCACAGGCTGCTATCCTCCCCAAAGGGCGCCGCTCTGGTATACATGTTGGCAGATACGCCTCCGATGAGGCCAGCCACCACGTCATCCATGAAGGGTCCGAGGCGGGAGAGTATGCCTGGCTTGGCCTTGTCGTAGCGGACGTAATCGAAGAGGCCCTTGTAGCCGCCTATGTACTTGGCAATGGACAGCCCCAGCACCTCGTCGGCGATGAGGCAGGCCAGATCGCTCTCATAGCTTGATGACCTCAAATTGGGAAGGCTGCCCTTCCCGCCCTCCTCCTCCAGCAGCACTCCGGCATAGATGAGCAGGGCCAAATTAGGATCGGATAGGGCCAGATCCATTTCCTGCTTAAACCTCGCCTCCGCCTTATCGCGCGTCTCCACACCGGGATGCGGGAAGTACAGCTCCATTGCCGCAGAGACGATCTCATCCTCGCCGATGCCGATGTCCTTCAGAACATCTCTGATATCTCTAATTGCCATGGTAGGGGCAGCATGTCCGGGGTAGAATAAAAAAATATCTGGATATGATCTGGATAATCGCGAAGGTATTTAAGGTTTCGATGTCCGATATATCTAAGGGA
The DNA here is from genome assembly GCA_018052825.1 of Methanothrix sp. GTDB lineage: Archaea > Halobacteriota > Methanosarcinia > Methanotrichales > Methanotrichaceae > Methanothrix. The sequence goes on along the minus strand of JAGPMN010000045.1, from coordinate 6,922 downwards.
ACTTTATGAACACGATGGTCAAGATCTTTGTAGATCACGAGCACCTGGTCCGGGTGATAAATACACTGACTGAGCTGGGCATAACCGGCTTCTACCTGATGGAGTACCAGGGAATGGCTCCCAAAACCTGGAAGACATTCCGGCTGAGCGAAGACCCCAACCTGACCCTCTCCGCCATTCGGGACCACTCCGAACCGGGCGTTATGGTCAACACCGTTGTCAGCTCGGACAAATGCGAAAAGATCATCAAGCAGCTCGAGGAAGCTTTAAAAGGGATAAGGTATACGATCATCGGGCACAAAGTTACATCTATAAAGGTGAAAGGAGAAGGAAATACTCATGGAAAACCTAAAAAATGACGTAGAGGCCGCCCTCGATAGGATAAGGCAAGGCCTTCGCGTAGATGGTGGAGATGTTCAGCTGGTCGACATAACCGACGGAGTCGTCAAGGTAAAGCTGCAAGGACACTGCGCTGGCTGTCCCTTCTCCCAGATGACGCTCAGGAATTTCATAGAGAAAGAGCTTATGAGATCGGTAAAGGGCGTAAAAGGCGTAGTATCGGCTTGAATTACGCTTGATTTTATTTCCGCAGGACCGATCGATCATTCAGACGTACAAATCCGCTCATTCGATTGCAAGGAGTATGGTTTATGTTTCCAACTAAAAAGGTGCAGAGCCTGGTAGGCAGCAAGATTCAGGTGGAGATGAAGGGATCGCCCCGCTACGTGCTGGAAGGAGTCCTCAACAGCGTGGACGAATACCTGAACCTCCATCTTCTGGAGACCGTAGAGCTGATCGGAGGAGAGAAGACCCGGTCACTGGGTTCGGTCATACTGCGTGGCAACAACATCATCCTTATCAGCCCCATTGAGTAAAGAGGTCGAAAATGTCGGCAGAGGAGGCGCTGGAGTATATTAAATCGCGTCCCGAAGGAGCCTTGCAGAGCGATCTGTGGAAGGCCCTAAAGATAGACTCTCGCAAGTGCTCCCGCATAGTGGCCAAGCTTCTAAAAGACAACCTCATCACGAGAGAGGTGGAGTCGGTGGACGGCATCAGGACCTACCGCCTCTTCTGCGCCCCCAAGCCCAAAGAGAGGCGCTTTTATCCGCTGCTGGCGCTGGATACATTCGAGCCCTGCGCTGGCTGCATCGACGAGTGCATACCCGAGCACTGCGCCAAGCTCTCCGAATGGATCTTCTCCATTGTAATGAGCAGAGATGACGATGGAGCCAGGGAGAAGACGGAGGCTTAAAGCGAGAACTTGCAGTACATCATAGCATAGAGAGGGGACAGATCGAAAATCCTGGCCAGGGCCGGATGCATCTGCGGGCTTAACGGCTGCATGCGTGCGGGAGGGATGCACCTTCCGCTTCTCGCATAGACTGCTCCGCCGGTCATCTTTGAGCAGATGAAGCTTCCCGCCTCACCCTTCACGAATATCTCGCCGCCTCTCATCTGCACCCCCGTAAAGTCGCCGGCACATCCCAGCACCACCACCCTGCCACCCCTCATGAGGGCTCCGGTGTTCTGGCCTGCATTTCCCTCCACCACGACCTCCCCTCCGGACATGAGTATGGCAGTGCTCATCCCGGCATCGCCATGAACCAATACCCCCTTCTGAGCTGGATTCCTGGCGGCAACGGTATCCCTTAAGATCCCATCATTTAAAATCAGGCCTGCCCCATCTGCGACATTCGGCTCCAGGATGGCAGTGCCCCTTTCCAGGACCTCTGTGATGGATACGAACTTCCTGTAGCCGGTCATATCGCTGGCAGCCTCGACGGCATTTCCCAGGGGCGGATCGATCCTTCCCGAGACGTAGATCGAGCCGCGCAGCATGCTTATGCCCATGCGGCTGCCCACATCACCGTCAACTATTATCCTGCCAGTCTCCTCAACGGGGCCGCCCCTTCCCCCGAAGCTCTTGAGGTCCACCCCCAGGCTTGACCCCAGGCGCGACCCGGCATCCCCGCATATGCGCACAGTCTCGCCCCTGCGGAGGGCCTGAACCATTTGGCGATATGTGGCGCCGCCCACGGCCCGGTCCATGTCGAGCCGCTCCCCTTTATGCTGCCAGTAGAAATCAAATGTGAAATCGCAGAGGCATGCCTCCCCGCAGGCATCGATCCGGATCATGGCAGTCTGAAGGGCTGCGTAGACTGCGGATTATCCTGGGGCGGCTGAAGCGGCTCAAGGGTCTCCGCCCCGGCCATGCGCTTGGAGATATTGACGCCCACCACGGTGATGAGTATGGCGGTGATGGCCGATATAGCCAGATACTGCACCGATTCCACCATGCCTATCTCGAACTTAATGTCGGCATTGCTGGCCAGAATGAAGCTGCTGGCCGACCAGATGATCAGGCCGGTGGCCAGGAGGAAGAAGAAATAGGAGATGGTTCGGGTGTCCCTTATGCCCTCCAGGTACATGTCCATGATCTTGCCCAGATTGACGCAGAGGGCGGCGGCTATGTACCACCAGATGCTGGCATTGAGGTAGATCATCATGAGCATGAAGTAGCCGGGGGCGATGGGCTCGTGATAGTACTGCCAGAAGTAGGCGATTCCCCGAACGGTGGCTATCACCACCAGCATGCCCCCCAGGATATAGGTGATGAATGCGATCTTCCCAGCGTAGAGGGACTTTCGCAGGGTCTGCTTGGCCTCCTCCATGGAGTCGTCCAGACCCAGCCCCCGGAAGAGCAGGTACAGGCCCACGGCACCGGTGATGGCCACCACAGCCCCGCTGGGGTAGCCGAGCAGGCTGAATAAAGAGAATATGAGCAGGGCCAGGGCAGGAGGTACGAAGAAGGTGTGGCTGATCTTTGGGTCGTTGAAGACCTGCTTGAGGAGATAGTAGGTGCTCTCCAGGTTGGGGCTCTGCTTGACCAGCACGCGGCGGACGCCGTCCACTCTCACCCGGGACTGGATTATGGGCAGTATGGCCTCATCCTCGACTCCATCCGAGACCACCACCACAGATGCTGGACGGAGCTCGGCGAGCAGCTCATCCAGTTGAGAGGCCAGCTTGCTGTCTGAAACCAGGCCCACTTTGAGGTCTCCTGCTATGGAGGCGATCTCCGCCGTCTTGCCTGATGCAAGGATCTCATCCAGCACCTTTATTCCGCCGAAGATGGTGTTGACGTCCGAGTCCTCAGGATCGGCCATGCCCAGCCTCAGGGCGGCATCGATGTTGGCCTGCCTGCCCAGCACCGGAGTGCGAACGCCTCCCTTCCGGCCCAGATCGTCGTCTCGGTCGATGCAGAGAACCAGAACGTCCATGATCTTATATCTGGAAGGATTATACTTAAAGGATTCTGTGGACAACAAGGCTGTAGACAGCAAAGGCTAAAATGCCTCGCAAAGAATTTAAATGATCACGGGTAAGTGAAGGATATGCAAGCGCCTCTCACCAGACGGCCGGCCATCTCCGCCGCAATCCTGTTGTTGCTAATGATATCGCTGGCCGATGCATATACCCTGGATATGGCCGGATTGCAGGGGCATGTGGCACACTACAATGCCAATATCGATAAAGCGCCGGCGCTTCTCAAGAGCGTTTTGGGCAGCGAAAAGGTCAACCTTGTAATCACGAGAGATAACGGGAGCGTATTTCGGGCGGGAGTGGAGGTGCAGAGAGGGAGAATTGACCAACTCATCCCTGAGGGCTACAGCGACCCCACCATAACAGTAACCACCGACGAGGGCGCAATAGATCAGGTGGTTGGGGCCAAAGATAAGATCACCACATTCACAGATCTGATCGAGCAGGGCAAGATCGACATCCAGACGAATAGCTGGCTGTCGGATATCAAAATCAAGGGCCTGCTTTCCAGCAGCAGCGTTCTGCAGTTCGGCTTCGACCTGTTCTTCGGATGACAGCAGAATGATGCAGAAGCATGTATGACCTGATTGTGGTGGGCGGTGGGCCGGCCGGATCGGCGGCCTCACTGTCGGCGGCAAAGCAGGGGCTGGATACTCTGATCCTGGAGAAGGAATCATTTCCCAGGTACAAGCCCTGCGGCGGCGCCCTCTCCCAAAGGGCGATCAGGGCTCTGGACTGTCCACCGCCCGCGGAGCTGTGCGAGAGGAGTATCACCGGGGCACGCATTCACTACAAAGGCTGGATGGCAGAGAGGAGAAGGCCCTGTCATATCACAACCCTTGTCACAAGGAGCCGCTTCGACGAATTCCTTTTGCAGAAGGCTGTGGAGGCAGGAGCCATCCTGAAGACGGAGAGGGCTCTTGATTTTCGGGATAAAGGGGAATCCGTCTCTGTTAAAGCCCGGTCAGATGTCTACAGGAGCCGGTTCCTGGTGATCGCCTCCGGCTGCCAGGACGCTCTTGCCAGGAGGATACAGGGGCCGGACAGGAGAGAGAGCACCGGCGTCTGCCTCGTGGCCGATGTGGCTGAGGATGATGCCCGCATAGAGGAGAGGCTTGACGGCCTCCTTGACATCCACTTCGGAGTGGCGGAGGGAGGCTACGGATGGATCTTTCCCCACAGGGGATACTATTCCGTGGGCATCGGCGGCCCCCTGACCCGCCTGCACCATCCACGCCGGATCATGCAGCAGTTCTTGAAGGATAGCGGCTTCCCCGGCGGGCTAAGGCTCTCCGGCCATCTCATACCGCAGGGCGGAAACGACAGAATCACGGCTGCTGGCAGAGTGCTGCTGGCAGGGGATGCTGCCGGATTTGTTGATCCATTCTCAGGAGAGGGAATCTACTATGCCCTCTCCTCAGGGAAGATCGCAGGCAGGCTCATAGGCAATGCGCCGGATGGAACGCTCGCCGAGGAGTACAGGAGGGAGTGCAACCGGCAGTTCGGAGATGATCTGAGATGCGCCCTGCTCTTTTCGCGTATGATGCACAGCCACCCTGATATATTCCTGCGCATCCTCGCCTGCCGGGAGGAGGTGCTGGACAGGTACATCGATATCGCCACTGACCGTCTCTCATATAGAGGCTTTCTGCGCTGGCTGGTGCCGCGCCTTCCAGCAAGCCTTCTGCGCAGCCTCCACTGAAGGCCAAAAGAGAGGTTCAGGTGAAGAACTCTCCAGTCCTCACCTTGGCCGACCTCTCCACAGGGGAGACGAAGATCCTGCCGTCCCCGAACCTTCCAGTGCGCCCTGCATCGCATATGGCCTTCATAATCGAATCGACCTCAGGATCGGCTGCATATATCTCCAGCTTTATCTTCGGCAGCAGGTCCACATCCAGTGTCCCGCCCCGGTACTGCAGCTTTATGCCCTTCTGCTCGCCCCGGCCCCGAACCTCGATCACAGTCATGGCGACGACGCCCCTCTCCTCCAGTGCCGCTTTGATCTGCTCCAGCCTCTCCGGCCGGATTATGGCTTCAATCTTCTTCATGGAGACTCCTCAATGGATCAAGCATAGGCCTTCTCGCCGTGCTGGGATATGTCTAGGCCAACGTACTCCTCATCCTCTGTCACCCTCAGGCCCATAACAGCGTCCACCGCCCTTGCCAGGAGATATGTCACTGCGAAGGCGTAGAGCACCGAGGCCCCGGCGGCCATTATCTGTACGGCAAACTGATCGAAGCTGCCGTAGATCAGGCCGGCGTAGCCGCTCACCGCCGGTGTGGCGAATATGCCGGTGGCGAGAGCGCCCCACAGCCCTCCCATGCCATGCACCGCCCATGCGTCGCAGCTCTCATCCAGGCCCTGTCCCAGCCGAAAGAGCAGGGCCATATAGCAGAGCACTCCGGCCACAGCGCCGATGGCCAGGGCTCCGGCAGCGTCCACGTATCCCGCCGCAGGGGTTATGGCCACCAGGCCCGCTATGCCGCCGCTCACCATTCCCAGAGCACTGGGCTTTCCCTTCAGCCAGCTGGCGAAAAACCATGTGAGGGCAGCCGCGGCTGCGGAGGCGTTGCTGACCAGCAGGGCGCTGGCGGCAAGGCTGCTGGCCGCAAAAGCTGAGCCAGCGTTGAAGCCGAACCAGCCGAACCAGAGCAGCCCGGCGCCGATCATGGCCATGGGGATGTTGTGCGGCTCCATTACATATGATCCGAAGCCCACCCTTTTGCCTATCACGAGAGCTATGGCCAGAGCCGAGAAGCCTGAGCTGATGTGCACAACAGTGCCGCCGGCAAAGTCCAGGGCGCCCATCCGGGCCAGCCAGCCTCCAGCCCACACCCAGTGGGCGAGGGGATCATAGACCAGGGTGGTCCAGAGCAGGGCCAGGACTATGAAGGAGCTGAGCCGCACCCTCTCAGCCACAGCTGATGTGAGTATGGCCAGTGTCACTGCGGCAAAGACGAGCTGGAAGGCCACGTATATCATATGGGGCAGGCTGGGCGCGAGGGGGGCCTCGCCCAGGCCAACACCATTCAGGGCGAAGTAGTTCAGCCCTCCGATGATGCCGAAGAGGTCCGGCCCGAAGGAGAGGCTGTAGCCGAAGAGCACCCACTGCACGCTGGCTATTGCAAAGGCCAGGAATGACAGGCCTATCATAGAGACCACCGTTTTGCTGCGGACAAGGCCGCCGTAGAATAGGCCCACTCCAGGAGTCATGAGCATGACCATGGCTGTGGACACCAGGAGCCATGCCGTATCACCACTATCTATTGGCAAAGCAGATCACCCTTGAATCCAATATGATACTTATTCAATTCATTTCACTGCATCTTCCCGCCCCTCCTGGGAGATCGAGGAGATGGATTTTGCTGAAAATAGGCTGGATCTGAGTATTTAAAAGGCTATTTGATATAAATTGGGAATAGATATGAAAATATCATAATGGTTATGCGAGGGGAATTTCTTTGCATAATTGGGCACTATCTAATAAATAAGTGATGTAGGCAGGACACATTTTATCACAAGTTATTAATATTATGATAACCATGTGCCCTGTGTGACCCTACAATGACTGAGATGCAATTAAGCTTGATAAATTTT
>JAGPMN010000071.1 GCA_018052825.1 Methanothrix sp. | reverse complement strand
CGACTGGACATCAACATCCATGCTACATCCCTTCAAGAAGAGCATGTCAGCTATTTATTTAAAAATGTTTCTGATATTAAACGTGGAAATTCAAAGATCATGAGCACAAAGTGCGGAATGCAGGATACAGGCGCGTCTCTCACAATCTGGCCTTTCTGAACAACTGGCTGGAGAGGGTATCGCCTGCGGACGGCCGGGTTCATCCCCAGTACTTTCAGATCCAGTCAGCCACGGGGCGGATCAGCTCCAAAAGGCCCAACGCCCAGCAGATTCCAAGCACCGGCGAGGATGCGCCTGCCATAAGAAGGCTCTTTTCTCCGGCACCGGGAAAGAAGTTCGTCAAGGCAGACCTCTCCAACATCGAGCTGCGCATCATGGCCAGGCTCTCCGGGGACAGGGCCATGCAGGAGGCATTTCAGAGCGGCATCGACCTGCACAGGCTAACTGCCTCGCGTATTGCAGGCGTGCCGGTCGAGCAGGTGACGGATGCACAGAGACGGGCGGCCAAGGTCATGAACTTCCTGCTCATCTACGGTGGCTCTGCGAGGACGCTGCAGAGCCGTGTGCTCTCGGACTACGGGATTTTCATGTCTGCGGACGAGGCGGAGCAGGCCAAGGAGAGGTTTTTTAGCTGCTACGAGGGTGTGAGAGAGTGGCAGGAGAGGCAGGTATCTGAGATGGGCTATACGGTGCAGCACCACTTTCACAACTGCATTCAGGGGTTCTTCACCCTGCCGCTGACGGCCACAACCACACTTCTGGGCAGGAGGAGGATCTGGCCGCGCTTCGGCACGGGAATTCGGGCCTCCAGGTTTCAGATGTACAATACGCCCTGCCAGGGAACGGGTGCAGACCTGATCAAGCTGGTGATGTGCGAGGTCTACGAAAAGATCTCCAGTGAGCAGGCCCGTATCATCAACTCCATTCATGACGAGATTCTCCTGGAGGTTCCGGAGGAGAGGGCGGCAGAATATGCAGGGATGCTGAAGGAGATCATGGAGAGGATAGGCTCGGAGCTTCTTTATCCCGTTCCTGTGAAGGCCGAGGCAAGGGTAATGGATACTCTGGCAGAGTGAGGGGTGGCGTTGTGGGCCACGTCTTTTCAGACATGGAAATTTTCATTACCACAACAAGGTCTATAAGCCACAGGGTGTTTCAATTGGGCCACGTCTTTTCAGACATGGAAATGCAACGTGAATAAAAATCACACGGTTGTAGTCGCCGTAGTGTTTCAATTGGGCCACGTCTTTTCAGACATGGAAATAGGGGCTATTTCGGGCCTCTGCCAGCATTCGATTTCTCCTCTATTTGCGAGCACCTCCCTAATTTGCCCCGAAATACTTCTTAATTTTCTCTACACTAATGCTGTTTTCAAGATGCACCGGTTCTGCGAGCGCCTCCCGGCATGTTGGGGATAAAGCAGGTGCTCGCAAAAGATCCCGTATAAGAGCTTGTGCTTCATGCGAGATCAAGGCTCAGATCCATCCCTCTGCTGGACGGCCCCGGCCTGGCAGGTGTCCTGATCGGCAGAGCTTTGCCTCATATCCGCGCTCATTATATTTAGACTTTGCCTCCAGTCATTCAAAAGATCCTGGCCCTGTGAGTCTCCCACTTCTGTTTTATCCCGAGAAACCTGATCCTCTCCTCAACACGGCCCTCCGCGGGACCCATATCTATGATCATTATCCTGTCCTCTCTATGATTTATTATTCTGTCGAGGTCTGCGACCATCGCATCCAGGCCCTTCGAATTCAGGTCGCACCGGAAGACTGAGTAATGAAGAGGCTGGCCGTAGCCCATCATTGTCTTGTGCACCTCTACCAGCCTCTTCGGCTCCATTATGTCATAGCTTACCACATAGCTCTGCAGCCCGCTCAAGAACGATCACCTCGTGCAAAATGCCGGATACCCCTCAATCTCCCCGAAGAGAGCTCTGCCGAGCAGCCGCGACTGAACCTCCAGCACCCTCCGGTAGCTGATTTTATATCCGAAGAGGGGGTGGGTGATCTTCGTGTCCATCCTCCGTTCATATGCTGCGACGACCTTTCTCTTCGCCGGGGGGCTGATCATCACACCCTCTTCGGTTATCACAAAGTCCTTGACAGCCAGCTCCTTGTTGTTGAAGAGGGAGACGGCTGTAGAGTCTGCTATGATCGGCCGGAACTCCTCCATCAGGTCCAGTGCCAGGGCCGGGCGGCCGTACCTCGGCTGGTGGTAGAAGCCGAGGTACGGCTCAAATCCCACTGCGAGCAGGGTGATGAAGCACTCCTTTGCCAGTATGCCGTACAGATAAGACAGGACAGCATTGACAGGATCTCTGGGAGGCCTGCGGTTCCTGCCCTGGAAGGATAGCCGCTCATCACAGCTCCTGAGCAGGCACCCCAGCCTGGAGAAGTACAGCTCCGCAGCCGCGCCCTCCACGCCAAGCAGGCCCTCGAAGCTCTCTGCCGCCTCCGCCTGGCCGGCATACTCCGCCAGCCTCTCCAGGACCGCACCCGGTATCTGCTCGTCATTTCTGCGCAGCAGAATCCTGCAGTTCCTGATCTTGCCTGAGATCATGCCCCTGGCGAGGGCCAGAGACCTCTCTCTGTCTCCGGCACAATCGAACTGGCGGATTCTCAAGTCTATGTTCTTGCTGGTGTGGCCGAGGCAGATTCCCTCAAACCAGCCTCCGTGGGTGAAGTGCAGTACCGGAATGCCCCTCTGCATCAGCTCGACCACTGCAGGCGTTGAGATCTCCACTCCTCCGTAGAGGCAGAGCTGCGAGATCTCAATAATTCGCACAGATCCAGCCCTTCCATCTCTGGACCTGATCTCCAGGCAGTCGCCCCGCTTGTGCACAGTGGACCCCTGATCAAGGACGTAAACCGGTACCCGGTCGTCCCTTGAGGCTATGAGCATCCTCAGCTCCTTTGCCTGTCCTTGAGGCCGATCCCCGGCAGCAGCCGTTCCGCTATTGCAGCCTCTCTGCTCCCTGAGGAGGTTGACCTCATCCGGCAGGCAAATGCCACCGAAGGAGCAGCGATTGCATTTGGGGCTGTCTACGAGCGGGGGAGGCATCTTCCTTTCTTCAGCCATAGCCCTGATCCCTGCGATCATCTCCTCCGTCATTTGAATCAGCGGCCCGTCGAACTGCACTGCCACCGACCTCCTGGATCTCGAGAAGTATGCCAGCCCGGCTGAGCAGAGAAAGCCGTTCTCCCGAAGCACCAGACCCTGGGCGCAGAGCTGCACCCGGTCCGAGTCGTAAACCTCACATGAGATGCCGGCAGCTTCGCCCTTCTTTATCAGCACTGGCATCACATCCCTGCCTTCGCCCTCGTCCTCGATTAGATTTATCCGGCAGGCGACGCCCAGCCCGGGGGCGGAGAGCTGAACAGCTCTGCCCCTGCCGTCCGTGGAAGCAGCCGAGCCGCCAGAATCATCTGCGGAACCGGATGCATCACTGCACTCCGCGAACTCTCCCTCATTCCATCTGATGTAGCACTGCCTGGGGCAGTAGGCATAGTCGCCGATCATGCTGGCAGGGATGAGATCGGGAACTTGCTGGCTGTCACTGGAGCTTTCACCCATATAAATCTTTAAAATGGTGTTGAACAATATATAGATATTTGTATCTTGGCAAACGATGCTCCAAAGGCTTAAATACTCCAGGTTAGAGCAACATATATGGCACTATCTAATAAATAAGTGATGTAGGCAGGACACATTTTATCACAAGTTATTAATATTATGATAACCATGTGCCCTGTGTGACCCTACAATGACTGAGATGCAATTAAGCTTGATAAATTTTCC
>JAGPMN010000044.1 GCA_018052825.1 Methanothrix sp. | reverse complement strand
GTTAATTTATATCAATATACGATATATTGAAAATACCTGATTCAATTGTCGTGAAATTGATTGATCGATGATCAAGTGGTGGGCAATTGATTGCGAAAAAAATCTAAATATGAATAAGTCAAGTTAATCTTTTACAATTTATTCGGATATTATTCTATTCAGCATGACTTATTGATTAACCCGGTCATAAAGTTTAAGTATCTTATGATTTCCCCAGTACGTTCGGTAAATTCAGAACAAAAGGCTCACGACATGATAGACCTGCAAAATATCGGGAAGTGGATTATCAGAAATCCTTTGGTGATCATCGCTTTAGCCGTTCTCTTAACGCTTACGTCAATTCATTTTGCCCAGGATATCCCAAGCGAGGGCATGACCACTGAGTCCTTTGTCTCCAAGGATTCGGCCCTCTATCAGCTTTATGATCACCTCTACCTGGAGAATTTCGGCTCCGATGGCAATATAATCCTGATAGAAGGCGATGATGTGGCCAGGGCCGAGGTTCTTGAGGCGGAGCTGCGCCTCTCAGATCACATGAAAAAGGTCGAGCATGTTCTGGGGGTGCAGAGCATAGCCGATATCGTGGCCGATGCTGAATATCGGAGCAACGGCACCCGCAGCATCCCCTCTCAGGAGAGGATAGACGAGATACTGTCATCCTCCGGCCAGGTAGTGCAGGCGCTGATGCCTGACAGAAAGCACTCCCGGATGATAGTGGGGATGCCAACCACGGCCACGTTAAATTCGGAGCAGAGAGACAAGCTTCTTCAGGAATTGACCAAAGCAGTGGATTTTTCAGAGTTCCCTGCCGGCTATGGCGTCGTAATAACAGGTGATCCCTCATTTCAGAAGGCTATTTTGGAGCTGTCTAACTCCAGCAATAACTCCATCCTCGCCCTGTGCGGCGTGCTGATGATCGTGGCCCTTCTCCTGTTCTTCAGGCATGTTCGATGGCCTCTGCTTCCCCTGCCCGTGGTAATACTGGGCATAATCTGGACATTTGGTGCCATGGGACTGCTTCAGATCCCCATGGGCATGACGACATTTGCCGCCTTCCCTATAATGATTGGAATCGGCGTAGACTATGCCATTCAGTTCCATAACCGGATGAACGAGGAGCTTGGCAAGGGCGAGCCTCTGGTACAGGCTGTCATGAGCACTGTAAATCATGTTGCCATCCCCGTGGCCGTCGCCCTGATAGTGACCGAGGCCGGCTTTATTTCACTTCTCAGCTCTACAGTTCCATCCATCAAGGACTTCGGGAAGATGTGCATCATCGGGCTGGTCATGTGCTACCTCGCCGCCCTCTTCGTGAATGTGACCGCCCTGTATCTCGGCGAAAGGAAATTTCCCAAATATAAGAGGGGGAGGGTCTCCGAGGGGGGCGCGTCAACCGGCGCATTTATTCAAAGAGTGGCAGCCTTCAGCATGGAAAGATGGAAGGCGGTGCTGGCCGTGGCCCTCCTCCTGGCCCTCGCCGGAAACTACGCAGATACCCTGGTGCCAATAGAGACCGATAGCAAGAATTACATCCCTCAGGACCTGCCCCCTCTGATAGATCTCAGACACATGAAAGATGTATTTGGGGGGACAGACTCGATTCAGTTCATCGTCCAGGCAGATGATGTCACCGATCCTGAGAACCTGAAGTGGATGGATGATTTCAGCAATTATCTGCTCTCCTTCAGAGAGGACCGGACTGAGGGGGCTGCCAGCATAGCCACTTATATCAAAGAGGCCAATGGAGGAGTGCTGCCCGATGATAAAACCAGCATAAGGGCAATTATTGACGATCTGCCTTCCTCGGTTACGGATGCATACATCAGCGGCCACGACCTGGCAGTCATCGATGTGAATATCGGGGACGCCGGCACCAATCTGGGGACGGAGGGAATGGAGAGATTGGTTGCGTCTTATGAAGACGATCTGGAATGGAATACCCCCCCTCCGGGGATCTCCGTCAGCATAACCGGCGATGCTGTCCTCATGACAACCGTCATGGATGCCCTCACATCAGGCAGGGTGGAGATGTCACTGCTCGGCCTGCTCTTCATATTCGTGCTGCTCTTCATGATCTACAGAGGGGACATCATAAAGGCCTTGCTGCCGGTGCTGCCCATGATGGTGGTGATCGGGTGGATGGGGCTGGTCATGCTGTATGGTGGACTGAAGTACACACCCCTTACAGCCACCCTGGGCGCTTTAGTCCTGGGCGTCGGCTCCGAGTATGCCATACTGATGATGGAGCGCTTCTATGAGGAGCTGGCCAAAGTTGGCGATCCCTACGAAGCCATTCAGATCACCGCCAACCGAATCGGCTCGGCACTGGTGGCCTCGGGAATGACCGTGATCTTCGGCTTTGGGGCTCTGATCGCCTCCCCCTTCAACATCATCAGCAACTTCGGTGTCGTGACTGTGATGTCGGTGATACTGGCCCTTGTGACCACCTTCACAGTATTTGTGGTACTGGCCATCCGCATGGAAATTCAGCGCGAAGTGATAGAGAACGCGAGGAATGAGTTCAAGAAGACGATCGCGATATTGAATAATCAATTATTGAATAATCATTCAGGGAGAAGAAGCAATGGAAATTAAGTACGCTGCAGCCTTGGCCTGTCTTCTGGCTGTCCTGGCCTCGGCCGGTGCCTATGCCCAGAACTCTTACATACCCTATGAGCTGGGAGGAGACAATTACTATTCGATGTACGGCAGTCCTGACATATCTGCCAGTATCTCCGGGACGAATGAGTTCGAGAGGGGAGACACTGTCACCCTCTACGTGGACCTGACCAACTACGGACGGATCCTGGGCTTCAAGGAGGACCAGACACCCCAGAATCCCAAGGAGTATGCTCTGGCCGCAGCCGAGCTGCAGGAGGAGTATAAGAAGCCTACTGCTCTCGGAATCACTGCCACGCTGATCTCGAACAGCCGGCAGATCGAGGTCAAGTCTGGCGACCAGGTGGTACAATCTCTCAAGTCCGGAGACAAGGTTCAGTCTCCTCTCAAGTTCACCATCAAGATCGGAGAGCATGCCCCTGCCGGAGAGTATCCCATGACGCTCAATATGGTCTATGACTATCAGGACAATGTGCGTGTCTACGCCTCCAAGCTCGTCACAAACGAAGGCACCTCCACTCTTGCCAACTACCAGGTATCCTATGTATACAGCAAGGCCAATCAGACTGTGCCCATCATCATCAAGGTCAAGAGGGAGGCGGACTTTATCATCGTCAATGTCTCAGAGGCTGTCTCGACCATCGCCGCCGGGGACAAGAAGGCGGAGATCATAGCCACCTACAGGAATATAGGCGAGGAGCCGGTGCGGGATGCAGTGGCAAGGCTCTCCATATTCAAGCCTTTCTCCTCAACTGACGATCAGGCCTTCATAGGAGATATGCAGCCGGGAGAGGAACAAAAAGTGGTCTTCCGGATGGATGTCGACTCCGATGCCACCCCCAAGGAATACGGGATCAACAGCGAGATCAAGTACACAGATGTAAATGGCGATACAGTCATATCTGAGAGCATGAAGATACCGGTCAGGGTCAAGGCCAAGTCGGTATCGCTGCTTATGCCCGCCCTGGCGGTGCTCATTGTAATTGCAGCTGCAGGTGGATACATGTACAGAAGGAGGAAGAAGAAGGCCTGAGAAAATCGGCCTATTCTCCTTTTCCTGGCTCCTCGCCGGATCCCTCGCAGCAGACAAAAAAGTTTTTCCGGATTACCTTGGCTGGCTCCGGCAGTCCGCAAATCTATTCATGACATAGGGCAGGACAAATGTTGCCAGGCCAAGGATGACAACGGCAAGAACTTGATCGGTGGGCAAAGCTCATTCTTAAAGTTACAGCTAGAAGAGAAGAAAAATGAAGGAATGAGAGGGGACGGCAGCTTCTCCCAGCTCAAATGAACCTGGGCCTCTCTGAGAGCCTCACGGGCAGGGGCAGTCTCCTCCAGGGTTTGCCTGCGGTCTCTGCTGCAATCCTCTCTCTCAGCTCATCCACAGTCATTTTGACCTTTGCCGGGGACTTGGGGGTGGACTCGGAGCGAACTGTGACTGTCAGAGAGCCCGAGGCCAGCTCTTCGTCTCCCACCACAGCCACGTAGGGGATCCAATCCCGTCCTGCGTCGCGAATCTTCTTGCCCACAGTCTCGTCGCGGTCGTCGATGTCCGCGCGCAGGCCGAGCTCAGTCACGATCTCCTGGGCGCGGGCCTGGTGCCTCTCAGCCACGGGAATGACCCTAATCTGGGTTGGCGAGAGCCACGTCTGCAGCATGGGAAGCTTCCCCTCCTCCGCCTGACGCGCTGCCTTCTCCAGGAGGGCGTACATGACCCTCTCTATGGCTCCGGAGGGCGAGCAGTGCAGCAGTATGGGCCGCTGTCTCTCTCCTGCCTCGTCCACGTATGTCATGTCGTAGCGCTCGGCGTTCTCCACATCGATCTGCACTGTGGACAGGGCGCTGGCCTTGTCCAGGGTGTCCACGAAGTTGAACTCGAACTTGAGGACGAAGTAGAAGAACCTCTCATCCCACATCTCGATGAGCACCGGCTTTTTGACTACGTCCACAAGGCTCTCTATGAACTCGCGGTTCTCCTTATAGAAGTCCCTCGTGAACCTTATCGCAACCTCATAGTCTGACAGGTCAAGGCCCACCTCCTTGAGAACGGAGATGCTTGCCTGGTACTGCTTCTTGAACTCCTCCATGGCAGACTTCATGTCCCGGGTCAGTGTATGCATATCCGGCATTGTGAAGGCCCGCAGCCGGCGGATTCCCACCAGCTCCCCCCTCTGCTCGCGTCGGAATGAGTAGCGTGTGATCTCGAACATCTTGAGGGGCATGGACCTGTAGGAGATGGTCATGTCGTGGCCCATGAGGAACTGGCCGAAGCAGGCTGCAAAGCGCAGGAATAGCTTCTTCTTGTCGGCCTCGATCTGGTACTGCCGTGCCGGGAACCTGTCCAGGTACTTCTTGAGGGTGGGATGCTCCATATCGTACATGATTGGGGTCTCTACCTCCATGGCGCCCATTTCGGTAGCTTTGTCCAGGACGAAGCTCTCCAGGAGGCTTTTGACAAGCCGGCCCTTGGGGTAGTAGCGCATATTTCCTGGATCGGAGCCCGGTTCGTAGTCCACAAGCTCCAGCCGCCTCATCAGCTCCACGTGAGGAGGCACCCTGTCCACGGCGCGGGCCTTGGAGATCTCGTAGCTGGCAAACTTTCTGAGGTTGTCGTGGCCTGTGAAGTCGAACTTGTCTGCGTCGACCAGGTTGCCGTTCAGGTCGAGCACCTTCCAGTAGGAGACAGCCCTGGCCTCGGACTTGAGGGCCTCGGAGACGACCTCTCCCTCGCCCAGGCGGATGGACCTGGACAGCTCCGATAGGGGGTGGCCCTTGCAACTGATCGTGAATGCCTTGTACCAGCCGAAGGGGGCGCGCATGACCTGAAAGTCAGAGGATAGCGTCTCCTGCAGGCCCTTGAGGATCTTCACAGCCGTCGCGGGGGTGGAGAGCTGGGAGCTGAGGTGGGCGTAGGGGTAGATCATGATGCGGCTCGCATGAACCTGACCGGCCACGTCCGCGATCTGCTTGCTGCCTTCAGCCACAACAGCGTCCGGGTCGTCCTCGTCGAACTTCTCCACTGCGATGAAGGCGCAGAGGGCCTCCTCCATACGGCCTTTCCTGGCCTGTTCCTCGATCTCTTCCGCCATCTTTGTAGGCCGCTTGGCCTCGAACTCGATGAAATCAGAGTGGATTAAGAGCAATTGCAATAGGGGTCACCTGACGCTGAGAGGAGGGCGTGGGGGTAGGTAAAGGTTTCGATATAGTGGTTTCGATATAGTGTAAGGTCTTTTAATCCATGAAGATAATATAAATATAAAGTTTTTTGGGACTCTATATCCGGATTACACTCCATAAGCTATAAATATTACAAATGTTATCCGGAAGTTAGTTATTTCAGACTTAACATGATGTGAAGCATCAAAGATTTATGATGGAATATTATATGGCATCTGATAACCCGCAGAAACAAAGCATCGGAGATTCTTTTACTGGCATACTTTCTGGCAAGACGCTCTATAATCTTCACCACAGGCGATGAGGCTATGTACGATAAACTGTTCGGTAAGGGGCGGATCGGGCGGATCGAGATTAAGAACCGGGTTGTGATGACCCCGATGGGTACGGGAATTGCAGCTCCCAGTGGGGGCGTGAACGACGACATCATTGCCTACTACGAGGCGCGCGCTAAAGGTGGTGTCGGGCTCATTGAAAGTGAGCTCTGCCGTGTGCTCGACGGTGCGGGGGCAGGCATGGCCTGCCAGCTCGCTGCCCGAAATATCGGCGATGTTGCTGGATTGGCACGCCTGGTTGATACTGTGCATAAGTACGGCACGAAAATATTCTTCCAGCTCCACCATCCCGGAGGTCAGGGATCGTCTGCTATCGGCGGCGAGCCGATAGTTGCTGCATCGTCTGTAAAAGCACCTAATGCTCTGGAGATCCCACACGCGCTCGAGATCGATGAGATCGCAAAAATCAAATCCGCATTCATCTCCGGTGCGGCCTTCACGAAGCTGGCGGGCGCTGACGGCATCCTGCTGCATGGCGCACACGGCTATTTGATCAATAGCTTCCTTTCCCCGTATCTGAACAAAAGGACGGACGGCTACGGTGGCATCTTAGAGAACCGAATGCGTTTCCTGCTCGAGATCATCAGAGGCATCCGCGAGCAGTGCGGAGGCGACTTCCCGATCGGCGTGCGGCTTTCAGTCGAGGAGTTCCTCGGAAAAGAGGGAAACGACCTCGAGGAGAGCTGCAGAATCTGCGAGATATTGGAGGGGGCGGGAGTTGACTTCATAGATGTCAGCTGCACCATTCCAGGAAGCCCTGAGGTCTGCGCCGCTATAGAGCCCGGCACATACGAGCAGTGCTGGAAGAGATACATGGCTGCAGAGGTAAAGAAGCATGTGAACATTCCGGTGATAGCGGTCTGCAACATCAAGGAGCCCGATGTGGCCGAGCAGATACTTGAGGAGGGCTGCTGCGACTTTGTCGGAGTGGCCCGCGGCCATCTGGCCGACCCAGAATGGTGCAATAATGCCCGAGCGGGAGAGGCTGAGATCATACGCAAATGCATCGGCTGCCTGTGCTGCTTCCAGGAGATAGAGAATGGACGCCATGTCAAGTGCGCAGTGAATCCGAAAGTGGGGCGCGAGCGGGAGTTTGAGAACCCCAAACACAACGGCTGTGGGCGGACGGTCGCAGTCATCGGCGGCGGACCTGCCGGAATCGAGGCTGCGCTGCTCCTCGACGGACGGGGGTTTCATGTCGTCCTCTTCGATCCGGCAAAACGTTTGGGAGGCACTCTAAACATAGCAGATAAGGGTGTGGGCAAGGAGAAGATTACAAGGCTTGTAGACGGGATGATCGCACAGGTCGCCGCAAGCGATATCGAACTGAGGATGGGCGAAGAGGCAACCGTCGAGAAGGTCGAGGCCCTATCGCCATGTGGAGTTTTCATAGCATGCGGTGCGGTGCCGCTGATACCGCCTATACCCGGCATCAAAGGGAGGAATGTCGTAACTGCCGAGGATGTGCTTATTGGACGGGCCCAGCTCAAGGGCGATTGCATAATCCTTGGCTCGGGGATGACCGGTCTTGAGACTGCCGAGGTTGTGCTGAAGGCCGGCCACCGGACAACGATCGTCGATATGCTACCAGAGATAGGCCAGGGCATATCATCCTTAGTTGTCTTCGATATCAAACGGCGCCTGGCAGAATATGGACCAACATATATGCTCGGGCACAGGGTGTCAGAGATAACTGAGGACGGGGTTTTATTGGAGCGCGTGGATGATGGGGAGAAGGTGTTTGTCAATGCCGATACTGTTATCCTGGCGCTTGGCGTTCGACCCCGTAAAGACGTAGTGGAGGCTTTCAAGGCAGCTTTTCCGGAGGCGCATATACTGGGGGATGCGAACCGCGGAGGAAGAGTTCTGGAGGCGACACAGGACGCATATGGCCAGGCGTTCGTCTTCGAATCCTGAACATGAATAAAACCGGTACGAACTAAATAAAGGAGGTCTATCATCATGAAGAACGGAAGTTATTTCGTAGAACGCGAGAGGCTCAACGCGTTTATGATGGGTGGTGCGATGAACGAAGAGGAGGGGCTTTACATCTTCTGGGAGACAGACCCGGTGGTTGCGCGACGTGTTCTGCCGCCGCAGCTTGAACTGGTCGATCCCGGACACCCTCTCGTATACTCCTACTTCGTCAACATCAGGGAGCCGACCTTCGCTCCATGGTATATGGAAACCGGCATCGGAATACTCGGTGTCCAGTACGGGGAGCACAGCGGCCTGTATTTCTGCAACCTGCAGCTGAGCGGACCGGGGGCTCAGATGGCGCTGCTTAGCGGTCGTGAGACATCCGGGCTTCCCAAGAAGATGTGCGAGAGGATCGTTGTTGAGCGAAACGACGATATCGCACACACAGTGGTAGAGGCAAAGGGCAGGCGTATCTTCGAGGCTGAGATCGAGATTGAAAGCTGCAGCGAGCCGATGATGAAGGAGGGATTCACCGTCCCGGCCCCAGGTTCGAGGGCAGAGGGCTACTGTTTTAACTTCAAATATGACATCGGTCAGGGCCCAGATGGCCGCATGATCCTGCCGAGCGTCACGCTCCTCGGATATGACAGCGTTACGGACTACAGAACCTATGAGGCTGCCAGCATAAAATCAATTTCCATGGAGCCGTCGCTTGACGACCCCTGGTCTGAGCTGGTCGTCGTCAGGCCGGTGGGTGCCGCATACTCCATCAATTCCAACTGGGTGAGAGGAGTGCAGCCACTCGCGACATTCGAGGGAGGGGAGGCGGATGGCCTCTTCAGCTATCTATTCGCCGGCCGGTACGACCGCTCTACCATCTGTGCGGGCCATCAGCGCTACGGACAATACTGATCGCAATTCTCAAAGGAGGAGGAAAAATGAGCGAGACGGGAAAGTACTACGAGAAGAAGGTGGCTGTCGTTACAGGCGGCGCATCAGGAATCGGGCTGGCTCTCTGCAAGGCAATGCTTGCATTTGGTGCCGATAAGGTCGTCTTAGCAGACATCAACAAAGAGAGACTGGAGCGCGAGACTGGACGGCTCGAAGGAGAGTATCCGGGCAAGGTGCTCGGCTTGACCTGTGATGTTACCAGCGAGGATAGCGTAAAAGATATGATTGCCAGATCTGCGGAGTTCGGAGGAGGCCGTATCGATATCCTCTTCAACAACGCAGGAGCGGGTTTAAGCGGCCTCTTCGAGGAAGAGACAAACGAGATGTGGGAGAAGGCTTTTGCGATTAACTTTTACAGCGCTGTCTATGGCATACGCGCAGCGATTCCAGTTATGCGAGCTCAGGGTGGCGGCCATATCATAAATGTGATATCGGGTATAGCGTTCTCCCCCATGGCTCAGCAGACGATGTACTCGGCGACGAAAGCCGCACTGAATGCTTTGACCCTGGCTCTTCGCTATGAATACTGGGATGAGAATATCTGCTTCACATCTGCGACACCCGGCACCACGATCACTGGTATATGGGGGGATAGCAAGCCGCCGAAAGGCGCTCAGACTGCAGAGCAGTCGGCGAGCAGAATCTTAGAGGGAGTCGCCAAAAGAGACCGCCTCGTGCTAGGCGATGACGGCGATGTCCAGGGCGCGACCTACTGCTTCAATCCTCTGGCTGCAGAGGGCAATGATGCTTATCTGCTCAATGTGGCCCGCAAGCGCAGGAGCGGTGAGTGGGTCGTCTAGAACGCTATATCCCTATGAGCTTACGCCAGAATGCTGGAGCGTCTGAGTAATAGCTACCAGGATCAACAGCATGAATCCCATGATGATGATCAGGAGCGGAATGAGAATGGCATAGGCGATAGTGCCGAGCAGGCCAGGCAAGAGGAGAGGCGCGAGCATATTGATGCCGAATAGTATTGTTGCGATCCCTGTGGCCGTCAACACAAGGAAGAGCCGCCTGATGATCGGGGGAAGGGCGACAGGCTCTTCTGGCGGGTGCCTGATCCCGTACACTGCTGGGGCGATGATCTTGTTCGTAAGGAGCAGCGTTCCCGAGATGAGGCTCTGAAGCCCGAGGAGCGGCTGGATCACCCCTGTCAGGATTCCCGGGACGATGCACGAGTAGATCCCTGCTGCGGCACACAGGATCCCAAACGCAACCACCAGCCATGATCGGGTCAGCTGGCTTCCCACGAACTGCCCGAGGGCTAGCAACTGGAGGGATGTCAGCACCAGCAGAAGGCCGAACTGGCCATCAGAATTAAACGATGGAAATATGCCAAGGATCATGAACAGGACGAGGATTCCGAGGAGTATCATGAGAATACCCTGGTAGGTGTTGAAAGTATTTTCCAATGTCAGAGAGGTCTCTCTTAGCAGGAAGAATCCGCTTTTCAGTGTGGATGGACCCTGTATATTCGCGCCTGTAGAGCCGTACTGGTGGACTGCTACGTGGATACACCAGGCTAGAAAGAAGAGGCTTGCACCAAAGATGAGAAGCAGCACCGCTGTCAGCGGATTGGGCATGATGCCGGGAAGAAGCGTGACGATCCCTAACACCGTCTCGATCCCGTACACCAGTGTACAGGCGACCGTCAGTTGCTGCAGTATCCCCGGGACTTTCATCCACTCTCTGGCCTTATCCTTCGATGTGAACAGCTGCAGCAGCCCCATGGCTCCACCGATCAGGACTATGATGCCCGCAACAATCCGGATCGTCACGCTCAGGTACACGGGATAAAAGACGGCCAGTGTCCCGACCATAGCCATGAAAAGCCCGGTGACCACGACAAACCACGAACGGAGGACGTCTCCAAAAGGCGTCTTTCCCATTGTGATGATCTGCATAGATACGAGGACCACGAAAAGCCCGTACATACTGCCCTCGCTGTAGGGCAGCCTTCCTCTATCGATCAGAAACAGCAGCACACCAAAGAGGAAGAAGAAGACTCCTCCGACAATCAGGAGGACGACCTCGATGGAGAGATCGATCTCCGCCCTTTTCGCGCTATGGGACTGCGATTGCTGCCGATCAGAGGAGTCCGGCTGGAGGTTCATGTTGCTCATATAGACCCTGAACTCGCAGGCTTTAAGCACCGATATTATCGTCTGCCATGATGGGTTATAGTGCTACACCAATGGATTGATACTAATTGCCGATAGCCAGAGATCGATCTACCTGCGAAGTATGTACCATTTCATAGGTTCTGCACTATAATTAGTTGTCGATGGGAATGAAAAGGTATTAATCATTGCGGCCCAATTGCAGATCGAGGATGATTATTATGGACAGTTCTGACAGCTCTGTCTCGAACGCCTGCCCTGATGAGGGGACATATCACCCTGGCGGTGTCCATTACTCCAGCGATATCAGCCGTCGATGGGAAAAGATCAACGCGGACATGAGGCAAATCGGGGTCAGCGGGGTGAAAGGGACAAGCATTTCTGCAGTTTATGCCAATACGAGCGCCATGCGCAGCATCTCCCCAGATCATCCCTTACCCGCTGTGGGATTTTCATGCATGACCAGGGAGCCTACCGACGATGAGATACCTCGTCTTGTCGATGATGCCATCGCCCAGGTGCTTGGCCCCCGTGGCCTTTCTGAGATTATCAAGAGGGGTGACAGGGTCGTCATCAAGGTTAACATCGTCGGGCCAGGCCAGGGTCTTCCAGGCGAGAAGGGAAGGGGGATCATATCTGATCCGAGGGTTGTGAGGTATGTCGCTGGAAAGGTGCGAGAGATCATCGGATTCAGCGGCAGTGCAGATCTGAAGGTCATAGATGCAACATTCACCGCCGAGAAGAATCCTTCTGATAAAAATAACCCGCAAAGCTTTTATTATGCCCGTTTGCAGCGGAGTGCGGGATGGTCTGTCGAGGCAAACGATATCTGCTACGATTATGATGCAGATGGTGTTCTCGATGGAGGGTCCGAAGCTGAGCTCGTCAACCTCGATTCGGTCCAGATGTCAGATCGGTTCTCCACCGTCATCGATGAGCCGATCCGTGGGAGGAGTGAGGTTTGGCTCCCAAAATTCTTGCGGACGAAGGAACAGGCACAGGGTGAGGCCGAATACTGCGATGTGTATATCGGGATACCAGTTATGAAAAGCCATGGACTCTGCGGCATGACTGGGGCGCTAAAACTCCACTGGGGATCGATGCTCGGGCTTCTTGAAAAACAGGAGCATGCCGGATATGGATTCGGCACAGGGGATGTCCGCTTGTTCCTTGATTATCTATGTGCGATGAACCGAGCACGGGCATTTGATATCGTGATCATGGATGCTCTTACTGGAAATCGTAGCGGCCCGCAGAACAAAGTGGCCGATTTCGATGCCAAGACCGACTTTATTCTCGTGAATTCGATCCTCTGTTCGAAGGATTCAGTCGCAATCGATACGGTCGAGACGCTTCTCGGCGGATACAATCTGGATTCGATTCCTCTTCTCGAATCAGCATTCAGGGACGGGATCGGTATCAACAAGCCCGTCTATATCGACCTGAAGGGATTCGATGCATTTACCAACCATAAGCAGTGGTTACGCGAGCACTATCCAGGCTGTGGAGCCGGGAGCTATCCGTTCGAGAATGGCTGGGGAAACGCAAAGACCCAGGATGATTTCAATGCCCCGGTTGATGTAACCGTCACCTGCGAGAGGGCGGACACTGGCTACGTATTCGAATATACGGCATCAGAGCCTGACCCCTGCATTCACAGGCTTGCAAGGATCGATCTCCTGGTAAACGGGGCTGTAGTACATCGCATCTTTGACAATCTGAAGGGTGGAAGAGCGACGATCAACCTTGAGGAGCACAGGAACCAGAAGGTGCGCTGCCGCATTGCTGCCTGGGATATGGCGCTCAACTGCACGCTTTCGGATGAGATGGAATTGATGGTTGCTTGAACCACTCTCGGGAAAGAGAGAGACATTGACGAGGCCTCAAGCTGCTCATCGGAGAGACTGTAAAGTCGTTTGACCGCTACACAATCTTCGCGCTCTCAATCCTGACCTCTTTGACCGGCCTGTCCATGGCTCCGGTCTTCACCCTGCCTATGGCATCCACCACATCCATTCCAGACACCACCTTGCCGAAGACGGGGTGGGCCCTGTCGAGGTAGTTGTTGTCCACCAGGTTGATGAAGAACTGGCTGCCGCCAGTGTTCGGCCCGGCGTTGGCCATGCTGACGGTCCCCCTGTCATTTCTGTTATTGGGGGAGAGCTCGTCCTTGATGACATAGCCCGGACCGCCCCGCCCCGTTCCCGTGGGATCGCCCCCCTGAATCATGAAGCCGTCGATCACCCTGTGGAAGATGGTGCCGTCGTAAAACCCCTTCTCCACCAGCCGTTTGAAGTTGCCCGCAGTGATGGGCATGTCCTCATACAGCTCAATTGTGATCTCGCCCATATTGGTCTTGAGCAGAACCTTGGATGCTCCCTGTTTTGCTGCTTCTTGCTCCATCTCAATCGTCTCCTACACCTATTATTTTCTTGAACTTCCTAAAGTACGTCTTCAAATTCATCTCTTTCGATGCCAGGATCCTTTAGAAGTTTGCACAAAATCCCTTTCGATATATCCTTGCTGCGAATAGGTACAATCTCTTTCTTTCCCGTTTCAGGATGATAATTGATCTTGCTCTCGTGCCGGATTTTTGTCCGTGAATTCATTGCGGAAATTTAGCTTTTCCGGGCTTATTGGGACTTTATTGTTCGATCTCTCTGCAGAGATTGTGCCCTCGATCACATCTCCGGCACTTTGGCCTCCTTTGCCTCTTTCACAGCCCTGCTCTCATCGATCACAATATAATCCTTTATAGCCACCACAGAGGCGAAGGGGATGAGAACGAACCTGCCCTCCTCCCTGTACTTCATGCGGTTCAGGTCTTTGTCCGGCTTTATCACCAGGTCAACCAGCCTTCCGGTCTTGACATCCAGAATCATATTCTCCAGGACGCCCAGAACAGCTCCGTCGATGTTCACGACCTCCTTTCCCGCTATGCTCCCTGAGAACACCTTCCCCATTCCCCTCACCCTCCCATTCAATCATCTGTATCCGATGAGCGAAGCCAGCTCGACCTTGATTCCGCCCTTGAACCTCTCGCTGATGTGCTCGTAATAGCTGACCTGGCTCTCCTCGACGCTGGGCCTGACCTTCTTCAGAGCCTCTCTGAAGTCCTTCATCTCCACCCTATCTGCGCCCTCCCGCATGGCCAGCAGAGCTGCCTCCCTGCAGAGCGAGTCCAGGTCCGAGCCGACATAGCCCTCTGTCAGCTCCGCCAGCTCCTCCAGGTTCACGTCCTCGCTCTTGGGCATCCGGGCTGCCTTGATCTTCAGGATCTCATGCCGCCCAAGCTTGTCCGGCGGCCCGACCATCAGCATGCGGTCGAACCTTCCCGAGCGCAGCAGCGCCGGGTCCAGCATATCAGGCCGGTTGGTGGCTGCGATAACCACCACGTCCTTGAGGGACTCGAGGCCGTCCAGCTCTGCAAGAAGCTGGTTTACCACCCTCTCCATTACATGGCTGCCCTCGTCCGAGCCCCGCATGGGTGCTATGGCGTCCAGCTCATCGAAGAAGATTATGGCAGGAGAGACCTGCCTCGCCTTTCTGAATATCTCCCGGATGGCCTTCTCAGACTCGCCCACCCACTTGGAGAGCATCTGAGGCCCTCGCACGCTGATGAAGTTTGCAGCAGTCTCGTTTGCCACCGCCTGGGCGATCATGGTCTTGCCGGTGCCGGGCGGCCCGTAGAGCAGAACGCCCTTGGGCGGGCGGATGCCCATCCTGGAGAACCTCTCCGGCTGCTGCAGAGGCCACTGTACCGCCTCGATCAGATCCTGCTTGAGCTGGCCCAGGCCGCCGAGGTCGCTCCACTGCACCCGCGGCACCTCCACCAGCACCTCTCTCATGCTGGAGGGCTCGATCTCTTTGAGGGCCTCCTCGAAGTCCTCAGCTTTGACCTGCATGCCGTTTATGATCTCCTGGGGAATCTCATCCTCTGATGTGAGGTCGGGCAGGTAGCGGCGCAGGGCCCTCATGGCCGCCTCCTTGCAGAGGGCATTTATGTCCGCCCCTACAAAGCCGTGCATCCTGTCAGCCAGGCTCTCCAGATTCACGTCCTCTGCAACAGGCATGCTGTGCACGTGAACCTGCAGGATCTCGACTCTGCCCGCCCTGTCCGGAACTCCGATCTCGATCTCCCGGTCGAAGCGGCCCGGCCGGCGCAGAGCCGGATCGATGGCCTCCTCCCTGTTCGTCGCCCCTATCACAACCACCTGGCCGCGCTCTTTAAGGCCGTCCATCATGGCCAGCAGCTGGGCCACTACGCGCCTCTCCACCTCTCCCGTGACCTCTCCCCGCCTGGGGGCGATGGAGTCTATCTCGTCTATGAAGATGATAGAGGGAGCAGCCTTCTGGGCGTCGTCGAATATCTCCCGCAGCCTCTGCTCGCTCTCACCGTAGTACTTGGACATGATCTCCGGGCCGGCGATGGAGAAGAAGTTGGCCCCGCTCTCATTGGCCACCGCCTTGGCTATGAGCGTCTTTCCAGTGCCGGGTGGCCCGTAGAGCAGAACGCCCTTGGGCGGCTCTATGCCCAGCTTCTGAAAGACCTCAGGGTGCTTCATTGGCAGCTCAATCATCTCCCGCACCCTCTGCACCTCGGCGCGCAGGCCTCCCACATTCTCGTATGTGGTGCCGGTGGCCTTCACTGAGCGAATGCCCTTCGCCGGCTTCTCCAAAAGAAGGATCTCAGTTCTCTCGCAGATGATCGCCACGCCATCAGGCTGTGTTTCGGTGACTACTAGTGGCACTGCCTCCATGCGTCCCATGAACGGATGTGCGGCAGAGCTCATAATGGGCAGTATGTCCCCGGCCACCACAGGCCTCTTGAGCGTCTGGCGGCGGATCATGTCTGCCGCCTCGTCCCCGTACTGCATGTGCGAGCCGGATGGCGGAGCCAGGACGATCCTCTGGGCATCGGCGAACTTGGCTTTGCGGATCCTCACCCTATCGCCTATGCCCACGCCGGCATTCTGGCGGATGAAGCCGTCGATGCGGATGTAGTCCTGAGACCAGTCCTGTCTGTCCGCCCTCCAGACCTTGGCTGCGGTCACCCTCTTTCCCTCAATCTCGATTATGTCTCCTGGAGAGAGGCGCAGCGTGAGCAGGGCATTGGGGTCCAGGCGGGCGATGCCCCGGGCCGAGTCGTTGGGATAGGCCTTGGCCACCTTGAGAAGAATATCCTTCAAGTCCTTCACAGACCCAAGCTTATTCTGCCCAAGCGATATAAGGTTATCCGAGATGCATTCCGGTGTGGTCGCATTCCCGTCATAATCCTCAATAAGGAAGAATGCAAAGAGGGAAGAGATGCTCCCGCGAGAAGAGCTTATTGCCGCAGCCCGCGGTGAAATCGAGGTCGACCTTCTGCTGGCCGGAGGAAGCGTGGCCAACCTGCTATCTGGAGAGGTGCACCGGGCGAATGTGGCTGTCCACATGGACAGGATAGCCGGCTTCGACTGCTCATCAGCTCGCAGGGTTCTTGATGTGGAGGACTGTGTCCTGTCGCCCGGATTTATAGATGCACACGTCCACATAGAGTCTGCCATGGTCACAGTTCCCGAGTATGCCAGGGCGGTGGTTCCCAGGGGCACAACCACTGTGATCTCCGACCCGCACGAGATCGCCAATGTCTGGGGGGAGGATGGTGTCACATACATTCTGCAGGCCTCGAAGAAAGCTCCCCTCAATGTCTATGTCATGCTGCCAACCTGCGTTCCGGCTACAGAGATGGAGACCTCCGGAGCCCGTCTCGATGCCCCTGCCCTGTCACGACTGCTGGCTGAGCCTGAGGTTATCGGCCTGGCAGAGGTCATGAACTATCCTGGAGTTCTCTTTCGCGATGCAGAGCTGATGAAAAAGCTCTCCCTTGCGGGGAGCAGGCCCGTGGACGGCCATGCTCCGGGGCTATCCGGCAGGGATCTCTCAGCTTACATATCTGCGGGCATACGCT
>JAGPMN010000070.1 GCA_018052825.1 Methanothrix sp. | reverse complement strand
TGCTCATTCGGACATGCTACATCTAAGAATCGAGGCTTTGGACCTCTTTTGCCCATTTTGCTACACCCCATGTAGCATATATGAATAGGTTATATAAATAACAGCCTATTGCAGATTCACGACCGAAGCGAAGCAAAGATGCCATAATAATTCAGATCCTTGACATCTGCCTGGAAGGGGCCAGCAAAACCCGGATAGTGTATCAGGCAAATCTCAATTTCAGAACTGTAATTCCTTATATCGAGCTGCTCATAAAGAACGGCCTTTTGGAGAGCAGCTCAAACTCATCTGTAATCTATACCACCACCTCGAAGGGAGCCCAGCTGCTCAAGGACTTTAAGAGCATCCAGAGCGCCATCCCAGAGATATATCATCTGGAGGAGAGGAAAGAAGAATAGAATATATCCTTAAAGTATTCTCTAAAATGGCAGCAAACAGCTTTATCTCATCAATCCACATCCACCGTTTATGAGGTCAATTTCAGCAGAAGAGATGTCTGCCCTCGATTCTAATTGCAGATATTTCGGCCTGCTGCCCATCCAGCTCATGGAGAACGCAGGTGCGGCCGTTGCGCGGCAGGTCAAGGCAAGGGCTGTAGGAAGCAGGATAGCAGTTGTCGCAGGAAGGGGCAACAATGGAGGAGATGCTTTTGTCGCCGCCCGCCATCTTTCAAGCCTCGGCCTCTCAGTAACCGTTCATCTACTGGGCAGGGCGCGCGATATATCCACAGAGGAGGCGAGGAGAAACTGGGATATTCTGAAAAACCTGGACTTCGACCTGCGGGAGATAAGGGATGGCTCTGAGCTGTCCCTCGGCGGCTATGATCTCATCATCGATGCCATATTTGGAACAGGCCTGCGGGGGAGTATCACCGGCCTTGAGGCCGCAGCCATAGACGCCATCAACCGCTCAGGAAGGCCGGTGCTGTCTGTGGACGTTCCCAGCGGCCTGTTATGCAACAAGACAGTAAAAGCCGATGCTACAGTGACATTTCACAGGCCTAAACCGGGTCTGGCCGGAGATGTTGTGCTGGAGGATATCGGCATTCCGCCCCAGGCCGAGATCTTCACGGGAGTTGGCGAGCTGATGCTTCTCTCGCAGAGGGGGGCGGCCAGCCACAAGGGCGACAGCGGAAGGATTCTTGTAATCGGCGGCGGCCCGTACACCGGCGCTCCTGCCCTCTCCGCCATGGCGGCCCTCCGTGCAGGGGCTGATATAGTCACAGTGGCTGCGCCAGGCAGGGCGGCGAGGGTCATATCCGCATTTTCGCCCAATCTCATAGTCCAGGGCCTGTCAGCCGATCATCTCTGCCCTGCCGACGTGCCGATTCTGGCGGAGCAGATAGCCAGGCATGACGTGGTGGTGATGGGCATGGGCCTGGGACGGCACCAGGAGACTGCATCAGCGATTCGAGAGGTTCTTGCCCTCTGCAGAAACCTCGGCAAGAAGACTGTGATCGATGCCGATGCCCTGCAGCCCGATCTGCCCTTGCAGGGCATAATCACGCCTCATGCAGGCGAGTTTCAGAGGATCAGCGGCATATCTCTGGCGGAGATGAGCTACAGAGAAAGGGCCGGGCCCGTCAAAGAATATGCCGGGCAGAAGGGGCTGGTTGTGCTTCTCAAGGGCAGGATCGACCTGATATCGGACGGAGAGGCTCTGCGGGCCAATGCCACTGGCAATGCCGGCATGACTGTTGGCGGAACCGGTGATGTGCTGGCGGGAATTACCGGCGCATTCTATGCCCGCGCCTCAGCCCTGCGTGCCGCGGCTGCAGCCGCCTTTGTCAACGGCAGGGCGGGGGATCTGGTCTATCTGGAAAAGGGCTTCGGCATGGTTGCCACAGATCTGGTTGAGAGGATTCCCGAAGCCATGAGGATGTGAGAGGCGCAGATCGATATGGCGGTGAAGGCTCTGCCGGAAGATGAAAGGATATCGGGAATGGTTGACATCACTGAGAAGCAGCCGGTCTTGAGGAGGGCGACCGCCACAGGCTTTATCAGGCTCAAAGAGGGGACCGTCCGGGCTATAAGAGCCGGCCATATCAAGAAGGGGGATGCGCTTGGCACTGCCCGGCTGGCCGCCGTTCTGGCCGTGAAGGATACGCCTCGAATCATCCCTCTATGCCATCCCATTCCCGTAACCGGCTTAGATGTCGATTTCGACTTTCGGGCCGGAGGGGTTCAGGCTACGGTCACTGTGACCTCTTTTGGCCAGACGGGTGTGGAGATGGAGGCTTTGACAGGCGTTGCCGCAGCGCTGCTGAATATCTGGGATATGGTCAAGTATATGGAGAAGGATGAGAGCGGCAACTATCCGGATACAGAGATAGAGGGCATCAGGGTTGTGGAAAAGATGAAGGGTTAGGCATTGATTCCAAACTCCGGCAGCCTCTCCCTGGCTGCCTCGCGCGCCTGCTGGTGCTCCCGCAGGAAGCGCTCTATCCTCTCGGCCACGTCTTTCTTGCATGTCCCGCACATCCGCTGTCCCGACCGGCACTGGGCATCTATCTCCAGTAGCTCCCTGTCGTCGTCGGAGAGATGGAACACCAGAAATTCGTAGACCGAGCATTTCTCAGGCTCGCCGCCCAGCTTCTTCTGCTCTGCCAGGCTCTGCCTGCCTCCGGTGATGGCCCCCATGATCTTCTTCCCAGCCTCTTTGGGATCCTCCGTGAGGGCGATATAGCTCTCCGGCTTCGAGGAGGACATCTTGCCGCCGGTAAGGCCGGTCATGAACCTGTGATAGAGGGAGGCGGGAGGCATAAAGCCGAAGCCTCCATGCTCCGTCTCCAGATCGATCATGAGCCTGTCGATGGATTCGATCAGGTCGCTGCTGCTATCAATAATGCCTGTGAGGTCGATATGCTCCTCATATCTCTTCACCTTGCCCAGATCCGTCTCCTTCAATATAGCCTCCGCCGCCTGCATCAGCTCCGCGCCGGCAGCTTTGCTCCGGATGCTGATGTAGCCCTCGCGCGGCTCCACGAGGAACCTCCTCATGCGGTAGGCAAGGTCGCGGGTGAGCTTGATATGAGGGTCCTGGTCGGCGCCGACCGGTATGACCACCGGCTTGGGCCCGCCGAACTCTTCCAGCTGGGGATGGAGGATATCTGCGCTCTGCACCATGACGCTCTCCATGTGGGAGATATGCGTCTCGCCTGAAAAGCCGTAGATAGCGCTGACCTCGGAGAAGTTGGCCTCCCTCCCCAGCTCGAAAGCCAGGTCTCTCACCCTGCAGTTCTGCGACTGGAAGTAGATGTGGCTCCGGGGCCCGGGCTCAAATCCCAGGGCTATAAGGCTGACCAGATATTCATCGATGCCGAAGCTTTTACACCTCTCCCAGCTTATGCCCCGCACTGCGTGGGCCTCCATATCGGCCACGGCTGCAAAGGCATCGCCGCCCTGCTGCTGGTGCCAGATGATCTCGTTCATGACCATCATGTGGCCGAAATGGGCTCTGCCGGTGGGCATGAAGCCGCTCATTACGGCAAAGGGCTCATGCCTCTGCATGGCATGGAGGACGGAATCATAATTTCTATGGCCGAAGATGATCTTCCTCCTCATATATGGGTGGGGGCTGTCAAGGCTCGGCAGGATGTCATCAAAGCTGGATATGCCGAACTCTTCAAAGAGCCTGGAATAATCAGTAACATTAACCGCACCCCATGGATCAAGCTTCAATTCCATGGGCCAAGGAAGTGAAACGGGGGATATATCTATCTTCTCATCGCCTTTTACCTGAGGATTCCTAATTACATCAGGTCTCCTATCAGATATACGGCTCGGCCAACGATTCAACCATTTTTCCGCTCTTCAGACGCCAAATTTCCTTGATTAACCATCTTTTTCGGTTATTCTTCGACAGC
>JAGPMN010000069.1 GCA_018052825.1 Methanothrix sp. | reverse complement strand
ATGTTTGGCGAAATACGCAGGATGCTCACATTTTATACTATAATATTAGGCGTATAACAATTTCTAGAAGATTCTTGAAAAAATAGCTGATGTAGTATGAATTTAAGACAACTTATCAAACACAGCACCTCCTTCCCAACAAGGACTATCACATCCTCCGCAAAAAGCACGAAATCGCCTGTCAGATCTCTCAGAGTCTCCATGCCCCTGTGAACCGCCAGAGGCTTGATGCCAAGCCCCTCCAACTCCAGATCTGCCAGTCTCCTTCCCTCGGCGGGCGATCCGCCGCAAACCTTGAGCGTCACAATATCCTCGCTGGTGATGCTGAGATCCGCATGGCAGATGGGCTCTTTAGAAAAACTGCGGAGCATATCGTAGCCGTCCTCCCTGACCTGCCGGATGAAGCTCTCGATATTATTCCTGGGCACACCATAGCGATCAAGCACACGGGAGAAGATCTCAATGGAGGTCTCATACTCCTCAGGGATGACCTCATCGGCCCCCAGATCGTGCAGAGGCTTCATCTCCATGATGTAGCGGGTTCGGACAATTATGAAGAGATCGGGATTGAGCCTTCTGGCCAGCTCGGTTATCCTGCGGCTGGCCCTGGGATCGGAGATGGCTATGACCATCACCCTGGCCTTTTTTATGCCCACATGCTCCAGTACAGCCTCCTGGGTGGCATCGCCGAAGTAAATGGGCTCACCCCTCTTTCCCTCGATGGATACGATCTCCGGGTCGATCTCAACTATCAGGTAGGGTATGCTCTCCCCTCTGGCCGACCTGGCCACATTCCTGCCGTTGACTCCATAGCCGATGATCAGCAGATGGTCCTTGAGAGAGGAGAGCTCAGTGGAGACGGAAGGGTATGGCCTGGCCTTTAGCCTGGAGAAGAGGGGAACCTGATGCACGCTTATGCTGTCTGCCACTTTGGGCGATACTGCCATTACCAGCGACGTAGCTGCCATAGTGATGACGGTAACATCCAAAAAGATGTTGTAGGTCTTCAAGGGCAGCAGACCGCTTTCAAATCCTGTTTTGGATAGGACGAAGGAGAACTCTCCGATCTGGCTCAAAGCCATGGCCACGAGGACTATGATTCGCAGGGGAAGGCCCAAAAGCGAAATGGCAAAGCCTGACAGCAGCGCCTTGAGTGCAATGACGGAAACTGTCAGCATGATGATATACGCAGGATTTTGAACCAGGAGGTTGACATCGAGGAGCATGCCGATCGAAATGAAAAAAAAGCTGGTGAAGGCATCCCTGAGGGGCACAATATTTCCAAATGCCTGGTGGCTGTAAGGGGATTCGGATATGATCAGCCCCGCCAAAAATGCGCCAAGTCCCAGGGAGAGCCCCGCATAAGATGTGATCCAGGCGATGGAGAGGCATATGGAGACGATGGTGAGAAGGAATATCTCCCTGTCCTGGGTCCTGGCGACGTAGTACAGAGCCCGCGGGACCACCCATTTGGAGCTGATGATGATCAGGGCGATGAGGGAAACGGCCTTGATGGCTATGATGAGAGGCGAATCGCTTTCGGTCAGGCTGGATCCTGGCAGCAGCGGAATTACCAGCATCATGGGCACCACAGCCAGGTCCTGGAATATGAGAATTCCCAGAGTGGTCTTGCCATAGAGGCTGCTGAACTCCTCCTGCTTTTGGATTATGCGCAGGACTATGGCAGTGCTGCTCAAAGAGACCAGAAAGCCGATGAGAACCGCCTCTCCGGGCGGCATCTCCCGATAGAGAGCTATCAGGGATACGGCAAGAGCTGTGAGCAGGACCTGCAATGATCCGCCCACGAGAACGTACTTTTTGATCCTGAGGATGTCCTTTAATGAGATCTCGATTCCCACAGTGAAGAGCAGCAGGATCACGCCCAGTTCAGCAATGAGGTCCACCTGCTCTGATGCATGGATCAGCCTGAGGCCCTGCGGGCCGGCCAGGACGCCGGTGATGAGAAATCCAATAATGGTAGGCGCACGCAGCCTGTGAAAGAGGAAGAGGACAGAAGCTGAGAGGACGGCTACGATCACAATGGGCTTTAGCATCTCCATTTCCATTGTGACGCATTCTGATTCAAACTGATTTAAGTATTCTGATCAGCATATCCCTCCGGCGCTCCAGGTGCGCCAAAAGCCGCTCGAACTCATCGCCTTCAGCTTCGCCAGCCGAACCGGCTAAGGCTACAGTCGACCCCTCCCATCCTCCTCCTTCCAGGCCAGCTTCATCAAATTGCAGCTCCAGCTCGGCCAGGCCGCCTGGACCTGAAAGGGTGGGAATTGTCTTCAGATCCGTCATATACCACCAGAGAACCGTCCATCCCAGTTTTCTGGCAGTCTTCAGCAGCCGCTCCGCCTTCACAGTATCCCGAGAATCCACATAGGGAGGATCGATGAATAGCAGGCCTGCAGCAGATGACTTCAGCCTGGAGAGAACACCGGAAAATCCCTCACCCATGTGAATGACGACCTTTCCAGCCAGTCCCCCGGACTTTGGGCCTCTTAAAAAGCAATCCCATGAAGCTACAACATCCCTGTCACAATCCCAGAGGTCTGCCCAAAGCCTTGCATTCATCCTCTTTGCGAGTTCAATTGCGAGACGCCCGGAGCCGGGATAGACGAGACCCTCCTTACTGGAATTCAAATCAGCAAGGATATCGAAATAGGAAAGCTCTCGGAGGCTGCTCTCCTCTAAAAGATGCGGCAGAACTCTGCCTATGCCTCCCTGCCATTCGCCGGGCGCTCTCAGTATGTAGTCGGGGCGTCCGGCGTGGCTCTCTGCGTAGTTCAGGCCGCCGCAGGCTGCATCGGCTCCGGTGCCCAGCTCAATTAGAAAGCCGGCCGCCTCGCAGACTATGAAGTGCTTCCAGACATCGCCGGCATTGCCTGCATGCCTTCTGTGATCGTATGAGACCATCAGGCTGTCAGTCTTTCACTCCAGGTACATCTTTTTTGCGATGTTGAAGGCCTGGGCCGGGCTGGCGACGGCGATCCTCTGTGAGTCGTCGAAGGAGGCCTTGGAGGCGGCTGCTGCGGTCGCAGCCGTACGCAACAGCTTCTTGTCCACCTCGTTGGTCAGCCAGCGGGCTCCGCCGATCCCGACCAGCACAGCGCCGGCGATGGAGGAGATGGAAACGGATATCTCACCAGTTCCCATGCCGGATGATGCCCCCCATACCACAAAATTGCTGAAGGCTCCGTAGAGGCCCCAGGAGATGAAGGCTGCCACGGCCCCCAGTATCAGGTTTCCGGCGATACCCGGGCGGATGATTACGACGTCGCCAGCTGTCTCCTCGCTGGGCCGGACAAATCCGTTGTCGCTGACCAGTGCATTCACAATGCCTCCGACTGCACCGCCGAGCATGATGATTCCGATTGGTATGAATATCGACGTTTGCTAATCCCCCTTCTTTCTAATCTTTCTTGATCTCCTAAGTTTATTCTGTGATAATTTTTTTAATTAAGATTCCATTCCCAAGTATTTGAATTTTGCCTTTCGATTGCTGTGTCGAGCAAAGGAGATAAATAGTTTGAATAGAATTATAATATAGTGAAACGGCGGCGGCGCACCCCGCAGCAGAGCTGCGGGGCATGAAAAACGCCGCCGCCAGGTTAGTTGAAATCCATGGCTCTTCGCTATTTTCTGTGGGTAACCTCATGATATCTATTTTGGTATCATGATGCAACTTCACTTATTACTCCGACTTGAGAGGCGGTTGGCATTGATATTATGATGATTGGCGGTCTCCCGGCAATTTAACTATAACTTGGATTGTGTCTCGGGATTCCAGCTTACCCACACAAAACAGCGAGGAGCCGCTTTTTTTAAAAGTTCGTTTTCGGCGTGGGCCTGGCCAAGCAACCTCTCCAGCTCGGAAATCCTTGCCTCATACTTGCATCGGTTCCCATTGCCGGCAAATGCCCTTTCAGGATTCTCGGCAAGTTCAGATCGCCATCGACAGGGGAGACTCGGTGTCAATGGCAATCCAAAAATCCCCAATTATGGCAATAGAATTTCCCCAGGTATATTTAAGACTTTTCCATTTTGCGGTTCAGGCTTGATCACGGCAGTGTCTCGATCTTGATGTAAAATAGTAGTAATAATCCTGGCGATGTATAGTATGCTACTATGCCGATAGGAGCATTCTGATCATCCGCAGGATTTATAATAAGCCCTGTATCCAGACTTGA
>JAGPMN010000043.1 GCA_018052825.1 Methanothrix sp. | reverse complement strand
GCTCGATAAACTCTTCTTCTTGCATACTCCCATCAAATCATTATTGCCAAAATAATATATAATTCTTGCGGTCGAATGGATGTTGATCGGATCACGTTATTGAGTTAAGAGCTAAACACATACAACGACACTAAATCCACTCCGCTGTCATCGCCCTCTCCATCTCCCTGGCCACCATCGCCCCTGCCATCCTCCTCTGCACCGTGGCCGCCAGAGCCGCCGCCGCCCGGGCCCGGGAGTACTCGTCGACCTGCCAGTCGAGGCCCTCGTATCCCACGTCCATCAGAATGAGGCCATCAGCAGGTGCAGTGGGCGCGCCGTGATTGCTCTCCGGGCGCAATAGCTCCGAAAACCAGCTCATATCCCTCTGCCCTGCCCCAAGCTTCTCTAAAGCCCCCACGATCTTTCTCACCATATTCCAGAGAAATCCGTCCGCCCGGATGTCGAAGACGTAGAGGCCTGCCTCCCCCCGCACATCCAGCTTCTGCACCGTCTTCACCGTGTCCACCTTGGCTGAAGAGAAGTTTCTGAAGTCGTGCTCGCCCAAGAGCAGCTCTGCTGCGGATCGCATGGCCTGCCCGTCCAGGCCCGGATGCCAGAGCAGGTAGCGGTACTCCCGCCACCGAGCGTTCCAGCGGGCGGAAAAGCCCACGGGGGCGGCCGCCCAGGCCCAGGTCCAGATGTCGCGGGGCAGCCGGCCGTTGACGCAGCGGGGGCGGGTCAGCTTGGCCTTATCCTCATCGACCCAGAAGTCGATCACCTGGCCTAAAGCGGAGACGCCCCGGTCCGTGCGCCCGGCATAGCAGAAGTCGCCGTGGATGACTCCGATCTGGGCTAGGGCTTTCCTGACCTCGGAGTCGACTGTGACCCGATCGGGCTGGCGCTGAAAGCCGTAGTAATTGTCGCCAAGGTAAGCGAGCTTGAGTGCAACCTTCATTTTTGTGTGTCCTAAAAGGACAGGTGACCATCTTTGTGCGTTCTTTGTGCCCTTTGTGAGCTTTGTGGTTGACTGTGGGCTTACTATTAGAGAGCACAAAGCTTACAGAGCATGCACAAAGGACCCCTGCCAGAGCCTCAGGCGCTATCTCAAACCTCTCTTGGGTCAGTGATGTAGCCGGTGATGGCGCTGGCTCCCGCCGTGGCCGGAGAGGCGAGGTAGACGAAGGCTTTGGGGCTTCCCTGCCTGCCCACAAAGTTCCTGTTTGAGGTGGACAGGCACCTCTCACCGGCGCCCAGCAGGCCGAAGCTTCCGCCCATGCACGGCCCGCAGCAGGCAGACTCCACCATGGCCCCTGCCTCCATGAACCTCTCGATGAGGCCGGCCTTGAGGCACTTCATGTACTCCTCCCGGCTGGCGGGGACAACGATCATGCGCACGCCCTTTGCCACCGGCTCTCCTTTCATCATCTGCGAGGCGAGCAGCAGGTCCTCGAACCGGCCGTTGGTGCAGGATCCGAGGAAGACCTGATCAAGGCGCGTCTCTGCAACCTGGCTGATTGGAACGACGTTGTCCACATTGTGGGGCAGGGCAACCTGTGGCTCAAGGCTATCCACATTCCAGTGCTTCCTCTCAACCACCGCATCCTCGTCGCTTCTCACAATCCCCTGCCGGATGGCCTCCCTGTCCCTGACCCGCTCCTCCAGATACTTGACGGCGGTCTCATCAGTCTCGAATATGCCTGCCTTGGCCCCCATCTCAACTGCCATGTTGGAGACCGTCATCCTCTCCGGGATGCTCATGCGTGCCGCAGCCTCGCCTCTGAACTCGCAGGCCAGATAATTGGCCCCGTCCGCGCCGATGTCGCCTATGATCCTGAGCACCACATCCTTGGATGTGACGCGAGAGGGCAGCCGCCCATCGATCATGATCTGGAGGGTCCTGGGCACCAGAAACCACATCTTTCCCGTGGCGAAAATGGAGGCCATGTCGGTTGAGCCGATGCCTGTGGCAAAGGCCCCCAGGGCCCCATAGGTGCATGTATGCGAGTCTGTGCCAACGATGATATTTCCGGGCAGAACATGCCCTTTTTCGGGCATGACCTGATGGCATACCCCGCAGAAGATGTCGTAGTTGAGTATGCCCTGCTCCTGCGCGAACTTTCTCAGCATGATGTGGTTGTCCGCAGCATTGAGGCTGTCCGCAGGAACCTGATGATCGAAGAGCATTATGATCCTTGCAGGATCCCACACCCTGGCATCCCTGCCCGCGATCTCATAAAATCCGGTTACCGCCAGCGGTCCGGTGATATCATGGATCATGGCGCAGTCGATTTTCGCCATGACGAACTCGCCGGCATGCGCCTCTTTTGCTGCCGCCTTGGAGAATATCTTCTCAGACAGGGTTTTGCCGCTCATGGCTAGGGCCATTTCGTTAATGATAAATAAATCTTGAGCCTGAATGCCCTGCATCTGTCAAAAAGCCTTCAGAGTATTTCAAAGCCTTTAAATAAATCCGGCAATAACATCGATGTACAGATGGTTACATCGAAGACAAATGATGAAGCATTAGATATGAAGCATCAAAGCATATTGTTGCGAAAGGAGTGCCGTTAATGAAGATCAAGTACCTGCTCGATGAAGAAGAAATTCCCAAGAAGTGGTATAACGTAGCCGCAGACATGCCCACACCCCTGGACCCGCCCCTGCATCCAGGCACCCTCAAGCTCATGCAACCCTCGGATATGGAGATGATCTTTCCCAAAGCCCTCATCCGCCAGGAGATGAGTACAGACAGATGGATAGACATACCCGAGGAGGTGCGTGAGATCTACAGGCTGTGGAGGCCCACGCCCCTCTACAGGGCTGCAGCTTTAGAGAGAGCCCTCAAGACCCCTGCCAGGATTTATTACAAATACGAAGGCGTGAGCCCTGCCGGCAGCCACAAGCCCAATACAGCCGTGCCCCAGGCCTACTACAATATGAAGGAAGGAGTCGAACGGCTGGCTACGGAGACGGGCGCCGGACAGTGGGGCTCAGCCCTGGCGATGGCCACATGCCTATTCGGCCTGAAGTGCACAGTCTATATGGTCCGCTCCAGCTTTGACAGCAAACCCTACCGCAAGAGCGCCATGCGCGTCTGGGGAGCAGAGTGCCTCTCGAGCCCCTCAGATAAGACCAACTTCGGCAGAAAGATCCTTGCAGAAATGCCAGACACTCCGGGCTCCTTAGGGATCGCCATATCCGAGGCAGTCGAGGATGCCGCGAGCAATGATGACACCAACTACTCCCTGGGATCTGTGCTAAATCACGTACTGCTGCATCAGACTATTGAAGGCCAGGAGCTGAAGAAGCAGTTCGAGCTGGCTGACGATTATCCAGATATCATGTTCGGCTGCTGCGGAGGGGGCAGCAACTTCCCGGGCATGGCCTTCCCGTTCATCCCGGACAAGCTGAAGGACAGGAAGGATCTGCGTATGGTGGCATGCGAGCCCGCTGCATGTCCCAGCCTGACACAGGGCCTTTATGCCTATGACTTCGGGGACACTGCAGGAATGACACCCGTAATAAAGATGTATACATTGGGGCATGACTTCATCCCCCCAAGCATTCACGCCGGAGGGCTGCGCTACCATGGCGCTGCCCCATTGCTCAGCAATTTGGTTCATGAGGGCCTCATCGAGGCCACCGCCCTGCTACAGACAGAGGTATTCCAGGCGGCCACGATGTTTGCCAGAAGCGAGGGCATCATTCCTGCCCCTGAATCTGCCCACGCCATCAAACCTGCCATAGATGAGGCATTGCGATGCCGGCAGACGGGTGAGGCCAAGAGCATATTCATCTCCCTCTCCGGGC
This sequence comes from Methanothrix sp., assembly GCA_018052825.1. Classification (GTDB taxonomy): domain Archaea; phylum Halobacteriota; class Methanosarcinia; order Methanotrichales; family Methanotrichaceae; genus Methanothrix. The sequence continues at coordinate 15,054 of JAGPMN010000043.1, read as the reverse complement.
ACGGCCACTTCGACCTCTCCTCCTATGATGCCTACAACGACGGCAAGCTGGTGGACTACGAGTATCCGGCGGATCTGGTCAGGCAATCCCTGGCCAGGCTTCCAAAGCCCTGAGGGCCTGCAAGAGATAAGGCCGGATGATGTCACAGGGAGCAGCCAGGATCGGATTTCTGATAAATCCCATAGCAGGCATGGGAGGGTCAGTAGGCTTGAAGGGCACTGACGGCCTGGCCTGCCGGGCCGCTGCCCTGGGAGCAGTTCCCCTGGCTGGAGAGAGGGGCAAGGCCTGCCTTCGCCTCCTCTCCCCAGAGGACATATTCTTTTATGCCGCGGCCGGGGAGATGGGCGAGACAGCCCTTCGAGAATGCGGCCTGCCCCATGAAATAGTATGGCATCCAGGCAAAATTTCCAGCGCAGAAGATACCAAATCCGCCTGCCGGGCTTTCCTCGAACGCAATGTGGACCTTATCCTATTTTGCGGAGGAGACGGCACGGCCAGGGATGTGGCCGAAGCCTCTGAAGGGAAGCCTCTGCTGGGAATTCCCGCAGGGGTGAAGATGCATTCAGGAGTGTTTGCTGTAAGCCCTCAGGCAGCGGCAAAGCTGGCCACAGGCTTTGTGAGAGGAGAATTTAAGCTGCGCGAGACAGAGATCGCCGATGTGGACGAAGATCTCTACCGCTCCGGGGAGCTGTCGACCAGGCTGTACTGCACAGCTCTCACCCCCTATCAGCCGGTTTTGGTGCAGGAGAGAAAGAGGATCTATCTCTCACATAGCGAGGAGAATTTCAAAGAAGAGATCGCCCTCTTCGCCTCGGAGTTCATGAGGGATGGATCTGCATACATCCTCGGTGCCGGAACCACCACCGCAAAGATAGCAGAGGTGCTCGGCCTGGAGAAGACTCTGCTGGGTGTGGATGTGATCAAGGATGGAAAGCTTCTCGCGAGAGACGCCACCGAGAGGGAGCTGCTGGCGATAGTGGAGAGGGAGAAGCAGGTGAAGATAATAGTCAGCCCCATCGGCGCTCAGGGATTCATTCTGGGGAGGGGAAGCCAGCAGATAAGCTCAAAGGTGGTGGAGAGAGTTGGCGAAGAGAACCTGATAGTAATATCCACGCCGCACAAGCTGGCTGAGCTATCCCGGCTTATTGTGGATACGGGAGACGAGCTGATGGACAGGAGGATCGCAGGCAAGAGGCTGGTGGTCACAGGCTACAGATCTGCCCAGAGAAAGGAGACGGCAGCAGCAGCCACAATAAATTTATCGAATGAAATCCTGCCAGGCCTGTGATATATTTTTGCCGTACAGGATCCAGATCAGAACCAATATGCCAAAAATAACGTAGAGGTTGGTGATGTACACCAACCACTGAAGAAGACGCATCTTCTTTTCGGGCGTCCCGAACCAGTCTTCTGCCTTCCGCTCAAACCAGTTAGACATTCGCTCAACGTCTAGGCAGGTGCTTTGCCTGCGGCCATGGCAGCTTTTAGAGCTTCTTTCTTGGCCTCTTCTTCGGCAACGCGCCTCTGTGACTTGCCCTTAAGCATCTTCAGCTTTACTACGTTGTCCCTTTCCATCTCCTCCAAAGCCATGCTGATGAACTTGATGGTATCCTTGAGGTCGGGGATTACCTTAAACTCCAGACCGTTGACACGTCTCTTTGTGCTATCGATATCCTTGACAAGCCGGATCAGGCCAGTCTCGACCTCTGCCGCCAGGATGATCTTGTCCACCAATTTCTCATAGCTATCGGCTGCTTCATCGATTGCTGCACTGGTCCCAATGATGCCGTAACCGCGTTCGTACATCTTCTTCTGCACGGACTCGGAGGAGATCTTGGGAACCACCACGCCCATGATATTCCTTGACTCAAGCTGTATGGCAGGCTCTTTTTGAAGGGAATAGGCCACGCTGTTGATGGTAACTGTTCCCTCCGTGGCCTTGGCCATGTTCAGCCTCTGCTCGGCTTCGATCAGGGCATCAACCAGCTCTTTCCTGACAGTCTTAGCCTTGTTTAGCACCTCGAAGAACTCAATCATGAGGCCGTCCCGCTTCATCTTGAGGAGCGAATGACCAGTCTGCGCAGTCTTCATCCTCCTTTTAAGGGCGATCAGCGTTGCCCTGGTCGGTTTTGTTCCTGGTAATACGGCCATGATCTCACCCTCACTTCTTCGCAGTGCTTGCGTATTTGGGATGGTACACTTTGATGTATTTGTCGTCAATCCTGGTTAGCATGGCCTCAGGCAAATCGGCCAGCAGATCCCATCCGATCTGGAGGGTCTCGAAGATGGTCCTGTCCTCATCCCTGCCCTGGTTGACGAAGCGCTTCTCGAACTTGTCTGCGAACTCAAGGACGAGCTTATCGCGCTCGGAGAGAGCCTCTTTGCCCACGATGGCTGCCAGGCCGCGCAGATCGTTGCCCTCTGCATAGTAGGCATAGAGCTGATCGGATACGGCTCTGTGATCCTCTCGGGTATGGCCCTTGCCGATGCCCGAGTTCATCAGACGGGAGAGAGATGGTCTGATATCGATAGGCGGATAGATGCCCTTTCTGTGCAGCTCTCTGGAGACGATGATCTGGCCCTCGGTGATATATCCGGACAGGTCCGGAATGGGGTGGGTGATGTCGTCACCGGGCATGGTCAGAATCGGGAACTGAGTGATAGAGCCCTTTTTGCCCTTGATGATGCCTGCACGCTCGTAGTTGGTGGCGAGGTCGGTGTACATATAACCGGGATAGCCGCGGCGTCCGGGCACCTCCTCACGAGCAGCACCCATCTGTCTGAGCGACTCGCAGTAGTTGGTCATGTCCGTGTATATGATGAGCACGTGCATGTCCAGGTCGAATGCCAGATACTCGGCTGTGGTCAGTCCCAGCCTGGGGGTGAGAATCCTCTCTACAGCCGGATCGTCGGCCAGGTTGAGGAACACCACTGCCCTCTCCAGAGCGCCGGTTCTCTCGAAGTCAGCCAGGAAGTGCTGAGCCTCTTCGTTGGTAATGCCCATGGCGCAGAAGATAACTGCGAAGGACTCGGCCTCTCCGAGGGTCTTGGCTTGCCTGGCGATCTGCAGAGCAACATCGTTGTGGGGCAGGCCTGAACCTGAGAAGATGGGCAGCTTCTGTCCGCGCACCAGTGTGTTTGTGCCGTCGATGGTGGATATTCCCGTTTGGATGAAAGCTCTGGGCTTCTCGCGGGAGGAGGGGTTTATGGCAGCTCCGGCGATGTCTCTCAGAACTTCAGGGACGATCTCAGGGCCGCCATCTCTTGGCCTGCCGGATCCGGATAGGACACGCCCGATGATAGCAGGCGAAAGTGGCATCTTGATAACGTCTCCTGTGAACTTAACGGCGCTGTCCTTGGATAGGCCGCCAGTTCCCTCGAATATCTGAACGACCACGATCTCATCAGAGGTATCCAGCACCTGTCCTCTCTTCACATCTCCACCCGTCCTGATCTCCACCAGCTCGTTGAAGCCTACGGGCTCGGTCTTCTCCACGAAGATCAGAGGTCCTTTGATTTCAGTAATAGTCTTGTATTCCTTGCTCATTTTGATCCCTCCTCACTTCAACCCCTTGAACTCGGCGTCCATCTGAGCCATCACCTTGGCCAGCACCGGCTCGTACTCAGACTCGAGCTTCACCTTGGCCAGAGCATCCTTGGATGGGACAGACGTGATCTGCTCCACAGATACTCCCCTGGCCAGGGCATCGACTGCATACTCCCTGTACTTCAGGATCGCACCCAGAAGGTCGAACTGCTTCTTGTAAGGAGCGAATGTGTCCACGGGATGCATGGCGCTTTGAGCCAGCCAGTAGTTGATGATCATCCTCGCGACCTCCAGAGTGATCTGCTGGTCCTCAGGCAGTGCATCGGAGCCCACGAGCATAACGATCTCTTCCAGCTCGGCATTCTCCTGCAGGATGGCCATGGCCTTTCTTTTATTCTTATTCCAGTCGGGATGGACGTTCTCCACGAACCAGGGCTCAAGATCCTTATCGTACAGTGAGTAGGAATCCAGCCAGTTGATGGACGGGAAGTGCCTGCGCTGGGTAAGCTTGGAGTCCAGAGCCCAGAATACCTTGACCATCCTCAATGTGTTCTGAGTGACGGGCTCGGTGAAGTCGCCGCCGGGCGGTGATACTGCGCCTACGACGCTTACTGAACCCTGGCCGCCGGATAGGACATCGGCACGCCCGGCACGCTCATAGAAGTCGGCCAGACGGGCGCCCAGGTATGCGGGATAGCCTTCCTCTCCAGGCATCTCTTCCAGACGGGATGCGAGCTCTCTCATAGCTTCTGCCCACCGGGATGTGGAGTCGGCGGTCATCATTACATCGTAGCCCATGTCGCGGTAGTACTCAGATACGGTCATGCCTGAGTAAACAGAAGCCTCGCGAGCAGCCACAGGCATGTTGGATGTATTGGCAAATACAATAGACCTCTCCAGAAGAGGCCTGCCTGTCCTGGGATCTACCAGCTCAGGGAACTCGTGCAACAGGTCGGCCATCTCATTGCCGCGCTCGCCGCATCCGACGTAAACCACGATATCCACATCAGCCCACTTGGAAAGGGTCTGCTGCATGACAGTCTTGCCAGTGCCGAATCCACCGGGAATGGCTGCCGTTCCGCCTTTGGCCAGGGAGAAGAATCCGTCAATGACCCTCTGCCCTGTCATGAGGGGAATGGTGGGGGGCAGCTTCTTGATGACGGGCCTCGCTTGCCTGACCGGCCACTTCTGCAGCATGGTGAGCTTCGTTCCGTCGTCGAGTACTGCCACAACCTCCTCCACTGTGAAGTTGCCGGAGTTGATCTCTTTGATGGTTCCGCCCTTGGACCTTGGTGGTACCATGATCTTGTGCTTGATGAGCAGCTGCTCCTGAACCTCGCCAATGGTCTGTCCGGCCTTTACCACATCGCCCTTCTTGACAACGGGATTGAACTCCCATTTCTTGCTGTGGTCGATGCCGTCCATAAACAGGCCTCTGCTGATGAAGTCTCCCGATTTCTCTGCGAGCTTAGTGAGAGGCCTCTGGATACCATCGTAAATTGAGGTCAGAATGCCGGGCCCCAGTTGAGCCACAAGCGGCGCACCGGTCTCCTTGACTGGCTCGCCCGGCTTGACGCCCCCGGTATCCTCATACACCTGAATTATGTGCTTATTGCCGGAAATGCCGATGACCTCGCTCATCAGCCCTTCCTCGCCCACCAGGACCAGATCGTACATCGAAGCCTTCAGGCCTGTAGCCTGAACGACTGGTCCGGCGACTCGCTTAATTTTGCCTACTTCCATAAATCAACACCTATTGCCCTTTTAATCTTCTCTCTCATCTCAGTGCTCTGCTCGGTTCCGATGGCTATTACGGTCGGCCTGGTTGACTCGGAAAGCTGCTCCTGAAGCCTCTTGGGCAGCCTGTTATAATCCGACTGCTTCAGCACCAGAATTCCCACATTGGGATCTGCCATGACCTCGCCGATCTTTGAGACCAGCTCCTCCTCTGTGTTGGCGCCGTAGGATTTCTTAATTCCTGCTAAATTAAACCCGAGGACACTCTCGCGAGCTCCGACAAATGCAATCTCCATTTAAGCCACCACCACTTGCTCCTCGATAAGTTCAGCAGGAAGTCCAGCCTCCATTCCGCGCACAATCTTTCTGATATTGGAAACTTCTGTCTCCTTGCTCACCATGTACCCGAGCACGGGCAAGATGGATAGTGGATGATAGTTGGAGAGAGCCCATGCATACCTGATGAGATATGCCCTTAGCCTGGCCTCGATTCTGCTGATGGCATCGATATCTGGAGATGCGATATCAGAGATAGAGGACCAGAAGGGGTACCCCTCGAGTCCGCGCAGAAACTCGCCGAAGGGCTGGCCGGCCATATGGCTCAGCTCTTCATGCAGCTTGCCGCCAGGTATGAGATTCTCCTGGATCACGGCTGCATCGACGCCTGCTTTGTTCATCCTGAAGAGGGTGATCAGATTTTTGATATCAATCTCTCTTCGGACGTACTTGAGGAGCAAGCCTCCGCCCACGGATAATGTGCCGCCCACGGCACGCTCCATTCTGAAGTAATAGAGCTTGTCCAGAGCGTTCTCCACCGATGCCAGACTCTTGCCGTCGTACTGTGCCAATGCGCTGGCATAGTCGGTGCCATCGAAGGCAGAGATGATATCGGCTATAGACTCCTTCCTGGCCAGCTCTTCTAATAGCTCGGGGGATAGTTCGCCTGCCGGCACGAGATATTTTAGGATCTCGGTGTCGGATACCCTGGAGAACTTGCCGCGCAGGAGTGTCTTGATGTTCCAGACATCCCAGCGCCTCAGGTATTCCAGAATCAGGAAAGATGGCTCATCTATGGAGACCTCCTCCAGCTTTCTGAAGGTCTTCGCCATATTGTCGAACGTGGCGTGCTCGATCAATTCCACGCCGGAGTAGTCCTTGGAGAGCGCATCGATCTCATCCTTATACTGGGTCTCTTCCAGGTATCGGGCGATCTCAGACATATCCATAGCCATCATCCTGGCATACATCTCGCCAGGAATGAGCTTGGTCTTCATCGCCCGGACTCTGCCCGTGATGTAAGCGTACTTCACCGGTAATCCGAACTTCGGCAAACGTAGTACAGGCATCGTCCTCACCCGAATAAGATCCCGGAAACCTCTTTCATGCGATTATTAAATATGTCACGCGCAAGAGTTTCGTAGGTTAAATCGTAACGCAGAGACCCATCTTTGCTCTCAATCACAACGCCGCCTATGATGTCCAGGTTCCCGCCGTAATTGGGGGCGAGAGAGGAAACGAAGGCTTCGTCCCTCTTATTGGAGTAGACCTTCATTTCCTTCAGGTCGTAGCCCTCGAGCAGCTTCTTGAGAATGGCCTCGTTGTCCTTCTTGGGAAGATTCTGAATCTTCTCAAACATTTTGGCTCTGGCCGTCTCCAGGAGATCCTTGTGCACATTCAGCTCCGCCCTCTTGACCTCAAGGTTGGCGCTGGAGATCTCTCTGCGCTCGATGGCTTCGATGGTATGTCTAACTTCCGCTTCTTTCCTGGACTTTATTTCTGCGGCACGTTCCCTAGCTTCATTGAGTATTCTTGCAACCTCTTGGTCGGCCTCGCTGTTAATCTGGGCGACCTTGTCTTTGCTGGTTGCCAGAATTGACTCAACCACTGCATCTAGTGCCATTGCCTCTCACCCTTGGAAATGGCCGGCTTAGGGCGTGACGATTCCAGAGAAGGGTGTCCAGGCGAACATCAGGATCAACGACACGGCGAGACCGAAGATGATCAGAGTCTCGGGCAGAAGCATGAGGAACAGACCCTTGCCCAGGAATCCAGGCTCCTCAGCCACGACGCCCACCACGGCGGCTCCGATACCCTGCTCACCAACACCAGCACCGATGCCTGCCAATCCGGTAGCCAGGCCAGCGCCGACAGCCAACAATCCGTACAACGATCCCGCATCTGCTACAACTGCCATTTTCCTCAATCCTCCTTTGTATGAATATTACAATTTAAGTCCAATTTCTCAATTCGAACTGACTGATTCATGCTTTCAAGAACCTCCGGACATGTCCGAAGGGACTGTACTCCACTCCACCACCATGCGCGCTGTAGAACTTGGTGAACATCTCCACATAATGCAACCTTAGGGGATGCATGAACGGGGAGAGAATTCCCAGCAGTAAGTTGATGAAGTGCACTGACACCAAGATCAGGATGCCTACGATTATGGCGATCATGGTGAACTCTTCGCTATTGGTTGCGCCACCGCTGAGCATGGGCATGATGACATAAAACGCCAGCTGATTGGCGGCAAATGCCAAGCCCACTGAAGCCAGGCCGATGGCAAGAAGCCTAAGGTATGATATCAGATTGCTCACATAGAATGGAACGTGAGCCAGACCCATAGGCCCTTCCGGCCCCATCACCATCATCACAATGGCTCCAACGACTACGATGGCGCTCACAATCACCATCATCATCTGCCCCATAACAAGCCCAAGAACAAGCAGGCCGAAGAAGATCTGGAGCAGCATCACGGGCAGCTTGTCGAAGTAGGCATGCTTCTTCTCACCATAGTTCAGTTCCGTCTTGATACCCAGGATAGAACCGATGCTACAATGAAGGATGCCGATAAAGATACTGGTTCCAATCAATAGCAATACCGCATTAGTCGCCAGACGATCCATCGGGAATATGCCCAGCGGGCCCAGCCTTCCCAAGGACCCGAAGACGCCTTCGCCGAAATACAACCCTTGTTCCTTAAGCAGCTCGATCTGAGCTTCAGGCAGATGGCCCATTATCCTGCCCCATAGGCCGAGGGGGCCGAAGATCTCGCCGAAGAAGAACCCAAATATCACTGCCCAGACAGCAGCGATAAGCACAATGCTGGTGAGCTGCTGCCAGCCTGGAGTTCTGAATTTCCTCTTCAGCATGTACACCACCAGGAAGACCATCACGCCATAGCCGACATCGCCAAGGATCATGCCGTACATGATCGGGAAGAAGATGAATATCAGCAGTGACGGATCGAACTCCTTGTATTCTGGAACGGCGAACAGCCTTGTGATCAATTCATAGGGTCTGACGATGCTCGGGTTATCAATCTTGGATGGTATATCCTCGCCCTTCTCCACAAGCGCTTCTGTTTCTCCTTCGGATAACAACTGAACATCCAGTTTGCCGTCGGCGGCGCTCTCCAGCTCGCTCTTGAGCCTGGGAAAATCATCCGATGGAACATATCCGTCAATCACGAAGGCATTGGCGGTCTCAGCAAATCTGAGGGGAGCCTCTGTCTTCGCAGTTTGCATGGACAGATACTCGTCGGTTGCCAGCATCAGATCTTCATACTGCTTCTTCATCTCAGCAAGCTTCTTTTGGAGAGGCGCTTTCTCGCCTTCCAGTGACTTTATGCTGCCTTCAAGTGTAGCTATGGCCGAGTCTACACTGCCCTCAAGCCTGGGCACTGATATCTCAGAGAACCCGTGCTCGGAAAGGACGGAAGAAACTTCGCTGGCCTTCTCCACAGGCACAAATACAGCCACAAAAGTTGCATTCTTGGCACTCCCCGAGTAGATCTCATTTACAGGGGAGACCCTTGCCACATCAGCATCAACAGGCGTTGCCACTGTGCCGACAAAGGTTGCCAGAGAATCATAACCATAATAAGCTTCCAACGGAAGCGGCAGCACAGCCAGTGGTGTCAGGGACTTGATCTGGTCCCTCTTGGACTTGATCTCAGCGTCGATAGCAGTGATGCGCTCATACGTAGCGGTGATGTCTGCGCCGACGTTGTTGAGAAGATTGTCCATCTCCGAAAGAATCTGGCTCTCAGGGAAGGTCTTGTCGGGTGCCTTGTTTTTGAGATTAAGGTATCTCGTGATCGACCTGAGCTTAATCAAATTCTCGGAGTATTCCCTGGCTTTGCCGATGGGCTTGCCCAGCTCAAATGAGGGCTCGCTGCCGTTATAGTTGACAATATGCAGCAAGTGCAACTCATGTAGCTTCTCTACTACTGGAGTTAATACGTCCTTTGACCCGGCGACGACTACACGACTCATCTTAACGGGTCTAAGCATGCGACAACCCCATAAACTCCTTCATTAAATATTCAACTGCCTTGTCCAGCTTGGCGCTGGCGCTGCTTCTCATCGAGCTTACGTTCTTTTCACCGCTATTGAGGATAGACGCCTTCTTGGATTTGACATCGCTCTCAGCTTTCGCAATGCTTTTTTCAAAGTATTCCTGCGCTTCTGCCTCAGCGGCTTTGACGAGGTTTGCAGCTTCAATAGTGGCAGCGGCTATCTTTTTCTCCTTCTCCTCCAAGGCCCGCTGGACTGCTGCCTTGGCCTCAGCCTCTGCCGATTTGATTTTCGATAAGATATCGTCTCTAGCCATCTGATCCCTCTACATATTCCCTCACTACACCTCTTCTGTTTTTCGAACAGCGCTACATCACTTTGGCTCGTGATAAACGCTCAGATGCATCCTCATCTACCAATATAAACTCTTCGGTTTTGGTTTAATATGAGATTTCAAGCTGCCTTCGCACATTTACATACCCCAAAATCTGAGGGCAATTTCAAGCTCTTTGTGGTCTATTGCATATTCTTTCAGGGGAATCTTCTTCAGCCAGGCCTCCACCGCCTGCACCATCGCCCTGGCACCGTCGGTGGTTCCGCCGGGATGGCCGTGTACTCCTCCACCCGCCTGGACGATGCAGTCTATGCCATAGCCGTCCAAATTTCCATGGACCTTTGCCGGATAGATTCCGCCCGAAGCCACCGGGAAGACCCTCTTATAGCCATGCCAATCCCCTCGCAGGGCATCCCTCGAAAGGTCGTTCTCCTCCCGTTCAGCCGCCATCTTGCCCATATAGCTGCCCGTATGCAGGTTGGTGCCGCCTGTCATGCGCACCAGTTTTGATATGACCAGCATGGCTATGCCGTGCGCCCGGTCTCTGGTGAATGCAGCATGCATGGTCCTGTGCACGTGAATCGGCACATTGATGCTTCTGGAGAGCAGCTCCAGGGCGGGAAAGCCGGCGGTGAGAACATCGATCATGACCATGTTGGCTCCGTGCTCCACCGCCGCCTCCGCCCTCTCCAGGATCTTATCGGCTCCGGTGGTGACGTTTACTGCATAGAAGGCCTTCTTTCCAGTCTCTGACTCGACCCTGTCCAGGGCGGCCATGACCGCCTCCAGCCTGGGAATCATCGGGCAGAAGCTCTGGTTGGTGAGCGTCTCGTCGTCCTTGACCAGGTCGAGGCCCCCGCGCACGGCAGCGGCAGCCACGGCGGCGGTTCCAGCCGGGTCCAGGCCCACCTTGGGCTTGACTATAGTCCCCACCAGGGGGCGGTCATAGACGCCCAAAATCTTTCTCGCGTCATCTATGCCGAAGCGCGGGCCCCTGTGCGCCGAGAGAAGGCCCTCCGGGAAGACGACATCTGTAAGCCGCACCTTCCGCAGAGCCCCCAACCCGAAGAGATTTCCAGCCACCACAGAGAGGTACTGGGGGATGTTTCCCGGCTCGAAGAGTTCCTCGGGAAAGCCGATCTCAACATCATTTCCCTCTGCGGATATGACCCGTGCCGCGAGTGGGTTGTCCTGGCCGCGCACAGCGGTCCACGTCCCGGTCGACTGCTCGGCTGCTATAGCTTCCGCCGCCTTGTGGATGGGAAGGTCTGTCTCTACATGATATTTTGCTATAAGTTCCATAATCATCCTCCGGAATGCACTCTTCATAGCATTCCAAACTGCCACTACGATGATCCTGTGCAGATATAAGAGCTTGCCTTGCGGATCACACCTGTAGAGTCCCGAATGTTTGGCATTCATTTATATACCCCGCGATTTCTTTTTAATTTGCTATATTGCATTAAAATCGCTCTCCATTCTCGACGGGAACAGGTTTAGCTTACATCCCTCTGGCAATCTCGACCAAAAAGCATCCTCTGGCGTCTGTAATTAGGACAACCAACGGGATGGAGAGAATCAACAAAGAGCTGAAAAGAAGATCAAGTGTGGTAGGCGCACTTCCGGGCGACCAATCGTTTATTAGGTTAGGCGTGTCTATACTGATCGACATAAACGAAGAGTGGATGACGACTAGAAAGTATTGTATGTGTTTAGGTGCTTGAGAGTAGGTCGGTAGATGCTGATTCAGTCCGTGCATGCTTAATATAGATTGACATGCATCTAATAAGCAAACGATATCGTTAGACTATGCCCACCAAAAAAGACTCTAAATGAGAAGGCAGCAGAGAATGGCACGAAATGGGCCGATAGATGCTGAATTCATGGACCTAAACACATACCGGAGCTTTAATATCCGACGCTCAAGTATTTATCGAATGCCAGACTCTTCTATTATCAAGGTGATTTCAATGGTGAAGATGCCAGCAGAAGTGAGAGAGACTTTGGAGAAGCAAAAGCCCCTGCCGATTGCCACCGCCAGCAGGTCGGGAGTGCCCAATGTGGTCTTTGTGGGATTGATGAAGATCATAGACGACGAGACGATAATGCTCGTGGACAACTTCTTCTATAAGACAGCCCGAAACCTGGCAGAAAATCCGAAGATAGCCATGGTCTGCTACAATAGTGAGACCAAAAAGTCCTTCCAGATCAAGGGCGATGTCACCGTCAGCAAGGAGGGCAAGGACTTTGAGGCGATGCGGGCCTGGGTGCACGGCATCAACAACAAGCTGCCGGCCAAGAGCTGCGCCATGGTGAAGGTCACCGAGATATACAATGCCATGTGGGGTCCGGCTGCGGGCAAACAGATAGCTTGATTTTATACTATTTCTGCAATTTTTTATAAAAAAAAAAACGCCATCTTGCATTAGCTGCCGGCGGAAATTATGTCGGCATCTCTCCAGCCGCCCTCATCCTGGAAGGGATAGCGATCCAGCATAGTTCCTCCCTTGATCATCCTGGGCCAGCCCTGGCTGGGATTTCCCTTGGCTATATGCCCGCTCCAGTAATTGCCGCCTGTGACATTGCCCGCGTCCCAGTTGTTGCTGCCAGAATCTTCAGCATGCTCTGTGTTATCTATGAAATCATTCCTGTAGAATGTATTTGCCGAGCTGGATGCGACCAGAATGCCTATGGGGCTGCCGCGGATGACATTTTGATATATTTGGTTACCATCGGAGAGGTTTATCCAGATCCCCGCCCCGGCATTGGCATCCACCAGGTTGTCGCGAATGGTATTGTTGTTGCAGGAGAGAAGGGATATGCCGAATTGATTATTTCGCGATGCATTGTTTCCTGCAATCTGGTTCAAATCAGAGCCGTAAAGGAATATGCCGCTATACTTGTTGTAGTCCAGGCGGTTATCCGCTATCTCATTTCCATTTGACTCCAGCATGCGCATGCCGAAGCAGCCTGATATGTTATTTCCTATAATTCTGTTTCCTTCGCAGTTGAAGAAAAATGCAGCATCATTGGCGATTTCTATGTTATCTATGGTTACGTTCTTGCAGTATGCCATTGTGAGGTGGGCGATCTTTTTGTCCCTGATCTCCTCTCCGGATCTGTTGAAGATGTAGACTATCGGCAACAGGTTCACAGTGTTGGTCTCGTCTATGTAATTGTCAAAGCCCTCCCTCGCCTCAGCCTCGGCGTAAAGGCCCCATTCCACATTGCTCTGCACATTGCTGGAGAGCCTGTTAAAGGGCGAGTCCAGAAGGATGATTCCCCGGAAGCTGCCATCGATCTGGTTGTCGAGAAGGCTGTTATTTCTGGAGTATATCATCTGAACCGCAGTATCCTCAATGTCCTTAATCAGGTTTTTCGTGATATTGTTTTTCCCGCTGCTGCTGATGTCCAGGCCGATGGTACATCTCTCTGCAGTATTGCTCTCTATGGAGTTTGCAGTGCAGTTCTCCATTCTAATGCCATACTGCATTTCGCTGATGCGGCTGTAAGCCAGGCTCTGCCCGTACGAGTCCTTTATGAATATGCCATCGACACCGCTCTCAATGGTATTATTCGTCATCACGCTATTCCTGCTTCCGGATATGCCCAGCCCAAGTGTTGCCCCCTGGACCCTGTTATCCTGCAATTTTATATCGCTGGCATTGACGAAGAATATGCCCTGGGATGTGGACGATGTCGCAGAGGGATTGCTCTGTATGCTTACATTATTCTTCAGAACATCTATGGAGCTGCTGTTGCGGAGCCATATGCCGAACCTCTTGCTGTCGAAGTCGTTTCCTTCGATCCGGCAGTCCTCTGCTCCCTCCAGCCAGACGCCCCAGTAGGCATTTGAGACCCTGTTATTCAGTAGCTGGTCATCTCCGGCCTCCCGGATGATGAGGGAAACATTGCAGCCGGAAATGTAATTTCCCTGCACCCTGTTATTTCTGGAGTTCTCCCAGATGGCCACGGCTCCCTGGCAGTTCCTTATGTCGTTGGCAGAAATCTGGTTCTCGCTGGAGGATTTGATCAGTATGGCGGGATTGGCGTCGTCAAAGGTGTTCTTTCGAATGATATTTCGGCTGGACTGGATATAAATTGCCGGCCCCGTAAAATTCTGCAATGTCAGTCCTTCCAGCGTGCAGCCATCAGAGGAGATGGTGATACCATTCTCCAGGCCGTCTCCCCTGATGACAATCGGGCCTGTCTCGCCGGTGAGGGGCATGAGGGTCAGGCTCCTATTCAGGACGATCTCCTCGTTGTACTCCCCAGGCTTGATGTAAATTGTGTCTCCATCGCTTGCAGCAATCACTGCCTTCTGTATGCTATCGTAATTGGCAAAGCCGCTGTCGTCAACTATGTATGTTCTTGCCCCCTGACCAGGCAAGAGCCAGATGAGCAAGGCCAGAAAGATGATCATTGATACTCTTCGCATAGAGAAGGTAGTTTGCAGGGTAGCTTTTATAGTTAATGCAAATCCGGCCTTTGAGCTTCCGCCCTATCTATCGCCGTTATGCCGGTCTATACCTCAGCCTCCTGCCTTTCCCTGCCTTCAACCCCTTTATTTCCAGTGGAGAATTAAACCTGCATTTTTCTCATGATGAACTGATAATGCGCAAAAATACTAACAAAGTGAATGGTTATTTGTTTAAACTTATTTAGAAAGTAATATAACAACTCTAATCAATCCTTCGCAAAGCAAAGTCAAAAGGTTGGCAAGGCAAAACCTTATTTACTCTCCACTGCAAAAACAATAGTGGTGGTTTCATGACGGATATTATGCCGCATAAGCACTGTCTGGTCTGCGGCAATGCCGTGCGGCCGGATGAGAACTTCTGCGATGAGCTGTGCGAATCGAAGTTTAAATCGGCGCAAAGAAAGCAGCAGCTTCTCTTTCTGGCATTTCTGGTGATAATGGGGGTAATCCTGTTTTTGCCGTCAATTATCAAGATCAGTGGGTGAAAGATGAGAGGACTCTTTGTAGCACTTGTCGCGGCGGCAATCGTCCTGGGCACCTCTATCACGGTGGGCGCTGCAGCCAACTCCAGTTCCGACTGCATGGATATCACGGATGTAACAATGCGGCTTGATGGGGAAAATGCCACATTCGAGCTGAACTATACCTTGGACCCGTT
>JAGPMN010000042.1 GCA_018052825.1 Methanothrix sp. | reverse complement strand
TACTTCAGATGGCAAAGTTATCAAGATCAGCGTGAATTTGAACAGCACACAAGTTACGATTCTGAGGTTGCTGGGGCACGGATGCGAAAATTATTATGGGAGGGCCTGAAAGTGCGGAAGATGGGCTGTATCGCAGCAGGGCTTCGGCAAAGGCACACCCTGCTGCGGCAAGCCCCCTCAGTATATCCGCCTTAGTGCTGCTCACATGATATCCCCGCTTTCTCAGAAAGGCCATGACATCCTCCGTCCTCTCCGGATTGATGTAGCAGGACAGCCTCTTGCCGTCATGGGAGACCGTGACAAAGCCCCTCTTCCTGGCCTCATACTGCATGGTCCAGAGCAGATTGCATATCTCCCCCTCCTCCAGGCTGACCATGGCCCTGGCCTGATCGCAGTCCATATGAATCCCCGATGCCTCCATCTCCGCCAGTGAAAAGACCGCCTGGAACTCCAGATCCGCAATCCTCTGCAGGCCGTTTCTGTAGAGCAGCTCCGCCAGGATGTCGTGCAGAGGCAAGAGTACGGCTGCCTCCCTTTCAGCTGTGGCTCTGCCGCCCCCTTGCCCATCCAGAACGATGCCCAAATGCCTCTCCGCCAGAGAGGCCAGGCTGTGGTCTGGAATATTCTTCTTCCATGGATTGGAGGGCGAGCCGGATGGCGTGAGGTAGTAGTAGCCGGACCAGCAAATCTGCGATGCCAGCATCAGGTCGAAGACATTGCAGGCATGCAGCGGACCTTGGGCTCTGACGAGCGCAATGGCAGGCCTCGCATCGTAGATGACCTTCATGATTCTTCTTTGCTCAAAAAGGCCGGCAAGCAGCCGGCACATCTCTCCCGCACCGCCCCGAGCCGGATCATCGAAATCGAAAATGTAAACAGTCTTATCCGGAAGAGCCAGTGAGGCGAGATTGATACTGCCGCTCATAGGGTCCTGGCAGTCATTGCCCAGTGCCAGGCCGCAGATGCCGTACTCCCTCGCCTTTTCTAAAGCTGATTGCCATTCTTGCCGCGAATCTATTGAACCGGGCTCGAAGCCGAGATCGCTCATGATCTTCAAGGAATCTCTCAACTAATAAAAGCCTCTGCGCGCACTCTGTGCTCTATGTGGTGAGAAAAATTTGATCCCGTTCTTTGTGCATCTTTGTGACCTTGTGCCTTTGTGGTGGTTTTTCGTATATGATGCTGTTGGGGCTAATTACCGCATCACCACAAAGCAGCAAATAATTCACAAAGAAGGCCATCCTCCTTCCTTCAACCCCGGCTGCGCTGCCCGGCCAGGCTCTGAAAAGTATTAAGTCCATCCTCATCCCTAAGCCCCCTTCACGGAACAGACCTGTGAGCCTACTGAAATGAAATCGATAATCATAAAAGGTGCCCGCGAGCACAATTTGAAGGACATCGATGTCATCCTCCCCCGCGATAAGCTGATAGTCATCACCGGCGTCTCCGGCTCTGGAAAGTCCACACTCGCCTTCGACACCATTTACGCAGAAGGACAGCGCCGGTATGTGGAATCCCTCTCTGCCTACGCCCGCCAGTTCCTGGGCCAGATGGACAAGCCGGACGTGGACAGCATCGAGGGCCTCTCCCCGGCCATATCAATAGAGCAGAAGACGACATCCAAGAATCCCAGGAGCACTGTGGGGACTGTTACTGAGATCTACGACTACCTGAGGCTGCTCTTCGCCAGGATCGGAGTGCCCCACTGCCCTGAGCACGGCATCAGAATCGAGTCGCTATCGCCTGAGAGGATTGCAGACAGCATAGCCGGGGCCGCCGGACCGGATGAAGATGGCGGGCTCGCAGTGGAAGGTGCCGGAGAGGAAGGGACCGGCCCCGTTGGCAGAGCCGCAGGTCGTCAGGTCACAATCCTCGCACCTGTTGTCAGGGCCAGAAAGGGCACATACGCCCAGCTCTTCTCAGACCTCAATGCAGAGGGCTACTCCAGGGTGCGGGTGAACGGCCGGATCAGGAGGAGCGACGAGGAGATCGACCTTGACCGATACAAGAAGCACGACATCGATGTCGTCATAGACCGGCTCGACCCGTCACGGGACAGAGCCCGGCTGGTTGAGGCTGTGGAGGCTGCCCTGGCCAAAGCCGACGGCCTGGTCAGTGTCCTCCTCCCGGCAGGCGAGGAGCGCATCTACTCCTCCCGCATGGCCTGCCCCGTCTGCGGCCTGGCATTCGAGGAGCTTCAGCCCAGAATGTTCTCCTTCAACAGCCCCTTCGGAGCCTGCGAGACATGCAACGGCCTGGGCTTCAAGATGGAGTTCGACCCGGACCTCATAATTCCAGACAAAGAGCTCAGCATAGCAGACGGGGCTGTGGCCCTATACAGAAATGTCATGGACGCCTGGAGGGGCCAGCACCTCGCTGCCGTGGCCAAGCACTTCGGATTTAGCATATTTACACCCATCAGGGATCTCTCGGCAGAGCAGTACGAGATACTCATGAACGGCTCAGAGGAGCGCCTCCAGTTTCATATGAGCATGAAAAACGGTGACGCCTACTGGGAGCACAACGGTCGCTGGGAGGGCCTCATCCCCCAAAGCATCCGCCTCTACAGCCAGACGGCATCCCAGTACAGAAAGGAGGAGCTTGAGAGGTTCATGCGCATACTCCCCTGCCCGGCCTGCCAGGGCAGAAGGCTCAAGGACAAGGTTCTCGCTGTGAAAATCGCAGGCAGGTCCATCGCCGATGTGACAGACCTCTCAGTGCATGAGGAGCTGCAGCTCTTCAGCGGCCTGGCAGCCATCCTCTCCCCAAAAGAGCAGGAGATCTCCCGCCAGGTCTTAAAGGAGATAGTCTCCCGGCTTGGCTTTCTGGAGCAGGTTGGCCTGTCCTACCTCACCCTGTCCAGAAACGCAGGCACACTCTCAGGTGGCGAGGCCCAGAGGATCAGGCTGGCGACCCAGATAGGCTCGAACCTGACCGGAGTGCTCTACGTCCTGGACGAGCCCTCCATAGGCCTGCACCAGAGGGACAACTCACGGCTCATAGAGACCCTCAAGAAGCTGCGGGACCTCGGCAACACGCTGATAGTTGTGGAGCACGACGAGGAGACGATCCGTTCTGCAGACCACGTCCTGGACATCGGCCCGGGTGCTGGAATTCACGGCGGCTACGTCGTGGCCGAGGGCCCGCCGGCCCTGATAGAAAAGAGCGCATCATCCCTCACCGGCCAGTACCTCTCCGGGAAGAAGAGCATCCCGGTTCCTGCCAAAAGGAGGCGGAGCAGCAAGTTCATTCGCCTGATGGGCTGCCGTGAGAACAACCTCAAGAGCATAGATGTGGCCATGCCCCTCGGGGTCTTCACAGTCGTCACAGGAGTCTCAGGCTCAGGCAAGTCCACGCTCATCTACGACACACTCTACAGGGCCCTCATGAAGAAGATCTACCGCTCAACCACAGAGCCGGGCGACTTTGATGAGATCGCATTCGACTCGGATGTGGACAAGGTGATAGTGATCGACCAGAGCCCCATCGGCAGGACCCCCCGCTCCAACCCGGCCACATACACAAAGATATTCGACCCGATCCGCAGCGCATTTGCCGACACCAGGGAGGCGAAGGTGCGGGGCTACATGGCAGGCCGCTTCTCATTCAACCTGAAGGGGGGCCGCTGCGAGGCCTGCCAGGGAGACGGCATGATCAAGATCGAGATGAACTTTCTCCCGGACGTATACATCCAGTGTGAGGAGTGCAAGGGAGCCC
The DNA here is from genome assembly GCA_018052825.1 of Methanothrix sp. GTDB lineage: Archaea > Halobacteriota > Methanosarcinia > Methanotrichales > Methanotrichaceae > Methanothrix. The sequence continues at coordinate 15,641 of JAGPMN010000042.1, read as the reverse complement.
GCTACAACAGGGAGACTTTGGAGGTCAAGTACAAGGGCAGGTCCATAGCCGATGTTCTGGACATGACCGTTGAGGAGGCGAGAGAGCACTTCAAGAACCTGCCAGCCATCAGGAGCAAGCTGGACACCCTCTCACGCGTCGGCCTGGGCTACATCAAGCTTGGGCAGAGCTCGACCACGCTCTCCGGAGGCGAGGCGCAGAGGATCAAGCTCACACGCGAGCTGGCCAGGCGCGGCACTGGCAGGACCGTCTACCTGCTGGACGAGCCCACAACCGGCCTGCACTTCGACGACGTCAAGAAGCTCATAGCCGTGCTGGACAGCCTGGTGGAGAAGGGCAACAGCGTTGTTGTGATAGAGCACAACCTGGATGTCATCAAGTGCGCAGACTACATCATCGACCTGGGGCCTGAGGGCGGCAGCGATGGCGGGCAAATCGTGGCAGCGGGAACGCCTGAGGAGGTTGCCCTGGTCGAGGAGAGCCACACCGGACGGTACCTCAGATCAAGGCTCAGGGCAGCGAAAGAGGGGAGTGTGATATGATCGACCTGGAGATCAATGGAGCAGTGCTCGAAGGCATCGATCTCATAATATTCGATAAGGACGGCACTCTCTTTCAGCTCTATCCCTACTGGAGCCGCATGGCTCTCCTCCGTGGGCGGTGCATCTGCCGGGCCCTGATGGCAAAAGCCGCCGCAATCCAGCCGGGCCTCGCCCGCTGGCTCGCCCTGCAGATGGGCGTGGACCTGGCAGAGGGCAGGATCAGCCCGCACGGTCCTGCGGGAATTGAAAGCAGGCAGCACATCCAGAACCTGCTCTGCAGGAGGCTGCAGGAGATGGGATATGCCGCAGACGCGCATATCATCCGGGAGGCATTCCGTCAGGCCGATATCTACTTCAGCCGGGAGGAGAGAGTTAGAGAGGCCCATGTGCCTGTAGCGGGAATGACAGACTTCTTGATGAGCCTGAAGGGAGTGTGCATGTGCGCCATGCTCTCCAATGACATATCCTCCAAGCTGGAGCTGTCCGCCCGCTCGCATGGCATAGAAGGATGCTTTCAGATGTTTTTGGGCGGCGACACAGCCGCCTTTCCAAAGCCCAATCCCTGGGGGGCCCGGGAGATAATGGCAGGGCTGCGGGTACCCCCGGAGAGGGCCGCCTTCATGGGCGACTCTGTGAGCGACTTGAAGTGCGGCAGAGATGCCGGCTGCGGCCATATCATAGCCGTCCTCTCCGAGATATCGGATAAGGAGGCGGTAGAAGAGCTGGCTGATGCCGCTGTGAGGGACTTCCGGGAGATAGTGGTTCGAAAAGCTGGGGTGGGTCTATATTGAGAAGACATTTTGGTTCCGATGCTGCGGATGCAGTTGATTCATCTGCAGCGGCTGCGGCCGCCGTAATGCTGCTGCTCATCGCAGGATGCGGGGCGGCATATGAGTACAATCTGCCGGTGAGCATCAAGGCCTCTGTCAATCCCTCAGTTCTCATGCCTGGAGACCTGGCCGTCATGGCCATTGAGCTGCAGCTCAACTCAGCCACCGGGGTCAGCGTCGCCCCATCAGGACCTGGCATGGGAACAGTGGCAGGCACCTCCATCACAAAAACCCAGTCCTCCACGCCCATCAATAGGACGGTTCTCAGGGGCTCGGGTGCAATTCATGTGCTCAGCCCCGAATACAGAAATGTGGGACTCATCGGGCCTGGGGACAGGGTAGTTCTATACTACAAGATAAAGGCAGACGAGAACATAACCACAGGAACATATTTGCTCGACTTTTCGGTGCTTGGGCCCGGGCAGGAGATAGCAGACATCCGCCGCCAGATACCCGTGAAGGTTGATACTGCATCTGTCAGCATAGCGAGAGCTGACTCAGCCAGTGCCGCCTCCATCAACCTCAATGTGGCCAATCCAAGGGAGAATACCCTCAACGCCGTGACCGTTATCCCTGAGTCGGATCAGGATTCGTTGGAGTTCTATCCTGATAGATATTACATCGGCACCATGGACCCGGATGAGGTCTTCACCATCAGCTTCTCAGTGGCTTCGCAGCCCGGCCGGAACTTGCGGGGAGGGCCGGTCAATATCAGCTTCACAGCACAGTACAAGAACGGAGAAGAGTGGCATCTCTCCGAGCCCTTCATCACCACATATGAGCCGGCCCAAACGCAGCAGCAGAATAGCAGCCTTCTGCCTGCCGGTGCGGTCCTGATCATCCTTTTGGCATGCGGGTCCTGGGTTTACAGAAGGAGGAGGCGCGAGAGGAGAGCTGTGCCGCGTTGAAGGGATGAAGCTAGCCGATATGCTGGAGTACATCGCCCTCGGCTTTGTCACAGACAGGTTCAAGACCATCATGTCCAGCCTGGGCATAATCATCGGAGTCATGGCCATAGTGGTGATGCTCTCCGTAGGCCAGGGACTCTACTCCGGCGTATCCACTCAGTTCAGCTCCTTCGACCTGGACGTGATAAGGGTGATTCCCGGCACATTCAGCTTCGGCGGGAGCAGCCAGATCAACAGGATCGCAGAGGAGCCTGCCAAGTTCACAGACAAGGACACGAAGGTCCTGGAAAACATCGTCGGCGTGAAGAATGTAGCTCCCGAGACGGTCGTCAATGTCATAGTCTCCTTTAGGGACAAAAACGCCACGGGCGTAGTCATGGGCGTAGATCCGGAGAAGGAGGAGGACGTCAAGGCCAAGATCTCCTCCGGGCGCTTTCTCCTCGACTCTGATTATAAATCGATAGTTATCGGCAGCGGCATATCCGATGGCCTCTTTCGGATGAGGATCATCCCCGGCAACAGGATCCGGCTCTACACCCTGGACAATCACATGGACTTCAAGGTGGTAGGAGTCCTGGAAGAGCAGCAGCAGTCATCCCTGGGCGGCCCGGAGAGCAGCCCCAACACCCAGATGTACATCACCCACCAGGCCCTGAAGGACCTTCTCGACCAGGAGAACTACTACTATGCCAATTTTAAGGTGACTGTGATCGATCCCTCCATGACCAACGACGTGGTGGACAGGATCAAAATAGACCTCAAGAGGTATCACAAGGACGAGGCCTTTGACGCCACCGCCCTCAAAGACATGCTCTCCTCCCTTTTATCCGTGCTGTCCATGATCCAGTATGCCCTGGGGGGCATAGGAGCCGTATCCCTGGTGGTGGGAGGAATAGGCATAGCCAATGTCATGATGCTCACAGTAAGCGAGCGGGTCAAGGAGATCGGTGTCATGAAGGCCCTGGGGGCCACCACCAGGGATATTCGCGTCTCCTATCTACTGGAGGCGGGAATGCTGGGGGTGGTCAGCAGCACCATCGGCATACTGGCCGGCGTGGCGATCTCATCGGCCATAGGCTCTCTTGCCGCCCTGCCTTCGTCCGTCACAGCATCATCGATCATCACCGGCCTGCTCTTCGGCATCCTTACCACCACCCTGGCCGGCCTGTATCCGGCCAACAAGGCCGCCCGGCTCGATCCCATTGTAGCCCTTCATACAGAATAAGTTTTACATACAATGAGGTACATTGTAGTTCCGTGGAGGGATTTTCATATCCAGATCAATACGGGTATTGCTGCTTGCCAGCCTGATCCTGGCAATGCTGCCTGAAGTCATAGCTCAGGAAGGAATCTGTCCCAATTACTACGGTCCGTTCGATCCAGACCCGACTGGCAATGAGAGCTGTCAGAGCGCCATACCGCCAGGGACATTCACCCTTCGCTGGGCTCATGGAGACGAAGGCAACTGGAGCTGGGAGGACTTGGCACAGGTCGAGATGACAGGCGATGTCCGGTACATTCTGACATACAACGAGACTGCACAGCTCGAGCTTGAGGGGTACGAGGATTCGACTCTGAACGGATACACTGGCATATGCTTTGCCAACCTGGGACCGGATGCACTGGTGGTATGCCTCAATCCCGAGATGGGCGCCAATGGGCAGGAGATTCAGCAGGGCGGTCCCGGACAGGGTCCGGAGCAGCAGGGCCAGCAGCCAGGACCGCAGCGGGTTCCTAGCTGAGAGGCATATTCTCTTTTTTCTTGATCACACCCTGATCTTTCCGAACATCCATCCGCCTAGCCATAGCATTGCCGCAGAAAATACGGCCATAACCGCCAGGCACAGCCCAGGAGGTATGGTGGACTCTCCCAGCAACAGGTAGCGGATGGCCTCGACTGCATATGTGAGGGGATTTAATCGAACCAGTCCGCCAAGCCAGGCTGGCAGGTCGGATATGGGAAAGAAGGCCCCGCTTAATAGGACGAGGGGCATGGTCATAAAGCTCATTATCACCTGGAATCCTTCGCTGCTGTCTATCTTCGATGCGAGGGCAATTCCGACGCCCATAAATCCCAGGCCCGAGACGGCCATGACTGCAATGGATGCGAGCACTCCCGCGAGGGAGACATATCTCGCCCCTATGAGGCTCGCAAATACGAGCAGCAATATGCCCTGGATGAGGGCGATTGTCACTCCCCCCAGCGCTCGGCCCAGGGCCAGGAAGAAGCGGCTGACCGGCGCCACAAGGAGCTCCTTGATGACACCAGACTCCCTCTCCCAGATGATGGAGCCCCCTGCAAAGAGGGAGGCGAAGAGGACGGACATGCCTATAAGACCCGGAGCGAAGAAGCCGAAGTCCAGGCTGCCTCCGCCCTTCAACTGAAAGCCGGAGATCAGCCCCGGCCCCAGGAAGAGCATGAATGTGAGCGGTGTGGTGAGGGCCCCGATCATGCGTGACTTGGAGCGGGAAAAGCGCATCATCTCGGCGAGCCACATTGTGGCGGCGGCATCAAATGCCCTTTTAACAGATGCCATCATCCCCTCCCGGAGCGGATCCTGTATCCCAGGTGCTCTGCCTCTCCTGCTTCCTTCTCTCTGATGGCCCGGCCTGTGTGATGGAGGAAGACATCATCCAGGGTTGGCCTGTGCAGGCTGATGGACAGGATGGATATGCCGCTGGCGGAGGCCAGGCTCATAATTTGGGGGATCATCTTCTCCCCTTCGCTGACGGACATGGACAGCTCGCCGCCCTTGCAGGAGATGACCCCTGCCAGGCCACGCTCCCTGAATGTGGCAGAGAGCCGCTCTGCATCTCCTCTCGCCATACTACCCTCCTCCAGCTTCAGTGTAACGACATCTCCTCCCAGCCGGTCCTTGAGGACATCGGGCGGGTCGAGGGCCACTATGCGGCCACTGTCGATGATTCCGATTCTGCCGCAGAGGCGGTCCGCCTCCTCCATATAGTGGGTGGTGAGAACTATGGTCACGCCCTCCTCATCGGAGAGCCTTTTGATGTACTCCCAGATGCGAATTCTCGACTGCGGGTCCAGGCCCAGGGTGGGCTCGTCCAGAAAGAGCACATTTGGCCTGTGCATAAATCCGCGTGCGATCTCCAGGCGTCTCATCATGCCCCCTGAATAGGTCCTGACCACCTGGTCGGCCCGGTCTCCCATCTCCACCAGTGCCAAAACCTCTTCTATCCTCTGCCTTCTCGCCCTTCCATCCAGGCCGTAGAGCCTGCCGTGCAGCTCCAGATTCTCCCGGCCTGAGAGCCTGTCATCCAGGGTGATGTCCTGGAAGACGACACCGATGTTCATGCGCACTGAGGATGCTTCCTTTACCACATCGTAGCCCCAGACACTGGCCCGCCCGGCAGTCGGCGCTGTCATTGTGGTCAGGATCTTGATGAGTGTGGTCTTGCCAGCTCCGTTGGGGCCGAGAAGGCCGAATATCTCCCCCTGCTCTATGCACAGGCTGACAGAGTCAACGGCCGGGGCTGAGCCGTAGCTTTTGCTAATGCCTTCAGTCTCAATGGCGCATGACATATGAGGCTATTCCTGCCGGAATATCAGAATATAGCGCTGCGGTATGAACTGCCTGCACTCCTCTAAGCGGAACCCGTAGTGCTTGAGCTGGGATATGGCCAGCTCTTTGGCGATGCCTGAGCCGAAGTAGGCCACCACATCCGGAGGGGTTATGGCATTGTCCACAATCACCAGCCGGCCGTCCTTCTTCATGGCCTTCTTGAGGCTTGATATGAACTGGTCCTTGACAGACTCGATGGAGGCGATGTATACTGCATGGTACATGGAGCACATGAATACCATATCTGCGCACTCTCGGGGAAGGCAGACGTCGTTGAGGCGCGCCTCGACTGTATTTATATTCAGGCCGTATTTGTCGCTGATCCTCCTGACATATGCCAGGGCGTCTGTGTTGATCTCAGTGGAGTAGACCCGGCCACTCCCGCCAACCAGCCCTGCGAACTTGAACGAGAAGAATCCAAAGCCGCAGCCTATGTCTGCAACGGTGTCACCCTCTTTGATGCCCAGGAAGTCCAGCATCTCCCCGGTCCTCTCCCAGCTCTCCCTGTTGGGGTTATTGAACGAGATAAATTCGTTCCATTCGTTGAGCTGATCGAAGCTCACCTCATTTCCCGAGTATTCGTAGACGACATCGTGGATCCTCTGAACTGCGAATTCGTCATCCTCCTTTGGCATCTCCGGATCTGCCACGGCTAGGTCATACTTTATGCGGACATACTTTTTGAGCAGCTCATAGTCCCCGTCCGCCAGGCGGTGGAAGAATTCGGCGTCGAACCTGTCGCCTGTCATCCGCGCCCGCTCCTCCTTCCCGGCCAGAAGGTAGAGGCAGAACCACTTGAAGACCGTGTACTCATCGCCGATTCTCTCCATCGGGATCAGGTCATCGTAGGCTGCAAGCGCTGCCCTTATGCTCTCTTCGTCCTTCTTCTCGAGGGCAGCGAAAAAGAGCCTCGCAGCCTTCTTGCCGAGGAGGGTGTAGCCCTGTGAGGAGGTGCCTATCATGCGATAGCGCACAAGTGATGATGGGGATGTGACAGCTATCCTGTCTGCGGAGCCATCGCTCTCGAAGGCGGCTGGCAGGGCATAACCGGCAGGCGTCTGCTGCATGCCATGTGCCCTCTGGCCGGCCGGCGCCTGGAGCATGGCTGAGGCCTGGCTGTCCTCACAGTCCTTGAGCCTGAACTCCAGTATGTAGCGCTGCACAGTGAACTGGTACTGGTCTACTATATGAAAGCCGTAATGCCAGAGCTGGCTGATTATCAGCTCCCTGGAGATGTAAGGGCCGTGGTACGGCAGGTCTTTGCCCTCAACCAGGTCGTTGTCCACTATTATGAGCCGCCCGTCCTCTTTGAGGTGCTTTTTTATGTTCTTGACGAATAGATCCCTCTCGCCGTCTGTGAGTGTGGCGTAGAGGATGTGATAGAGAGAGCACATGAACACCACATCCACATCTTCGCCGCCCTGCAGCCCCAGGTCCTCAGGCCGGTACTCATGAATAGTAATATTATTAATATTATATTTTTTCAGGTAGTCGTTGACATAGCTGATGTGCCTGTCGTTCGTCTCTATGCCGTACACATGCCCACTAGGGCCGACCAGATCTGCGAACTTGAATGTAAAGTATCCAGGGCCGCAGCCGAAGTCAATGACATTAAAGCCCTCATCTATTCCCAGCTTGTAGATGTTCTCGGCTATCTTGTCCCATCTCTCCCTGTCCGGATTGTTGAAGAGTATGAAGTCCTCAAGGAAGCGCAGGCTGGTTTTGGCATCGGGATCATCCTTTCCGATCTCCACGAAGTGGTACTTCATCTGCAGATACTCTCTCAGGTTTGCGTAGTTGTCCCTGGCTAAAAGCTCAAACCAGTCCCTCACTGTGGGGTGGGCGAGAAAGTCCTTCCTCTCCTTTTTCGGAGCCAGAAACAGCCGGCAGAGCCACTGCAGTGCTGTATACTCTCCACCGAAGTTTTCATTGGGAATTATCTTATCGTATATGTCTATCGCTTTCTTAAGGGGGTTTTTATCTCCTGTGTCAATGTAATCCAGCATCTTTCGTGCGGCTTCCTTTCCACCAGCTGTGATGTCAAAGGAGTCCAGGCTCCCGATATGTATCAGGGATGCCCTGGAGCTGACTGTCAGGACAGGGAGAGCGTCGGCAGGCCTTGTGCCCTCCTCTTTGCCACCAAGATTGTTTTCCAGAGACAGATTCGCCATTGATATTTCTCTCCAATTCACCGGATTTGTTTTGCCGACCGCTCAAGTGCCCCGGCCATCCTATCCATCACATCGGCATTGATCCTCAGCCCTGCCGCCCTGGCCGTATTTATGGCATGGTTCAGGGTCACTATGAAGCGGTCATTCGCATAGATATTATAATGCTTTCTGTAGTACCTGGGGGTGAAGTTGACGGTCATGACATTGGCACCGGCGAGAAGGCCCATCATCTGCCCCCTTTCATGAATGTATTCGAGGGCGCTCACTGCCGGGATGAGCGCCTCAGGCAGGCCCAGTCGAAGTATGGCCATGGTATTGAGTGTGAGCATCAGATCCCCGCAGGGCAGCTCCTGAAGGGGTGTTCCCTGATTGGGTATGAAGGGGGCACAGCTGGCGAAGTCAGGGCGAAAGTCCAGGGAGAGGCAGATATCCGAAACCAGGCTGTCTATGCTCTGATCTGGCAGGCCGATGATGTTTCCAGTGCCGATCTTCATTCCTGCCTCGCGGATCCATCTCATGCAGTCTATCCTCCTATGCAGAGGCCCGTGGGCGATCCTCTCATACTGCGCCTCATCTGATGTCTCGAACTTCAATATGAATGACCTGGCCCCGAGCCTCGCAAAGTGCCGGTATGTCTCAGGGCTTCTCTCTCCCACATTGAGCAGCACCTCTGCCCCCAGATCTGATATGGCAGGTATGACCTCCTCCAGCAGGGGGTCGCAGCGCGGATCCTGGCCGCTCTGCAGGAAGATGGTGGTGATGCCGACATCGGCAATGCTGCCAGCCGCTGACAGGACGGTCTGCGCATCCAGCCGGAACCTGCTCAGGGCGCTGTTCTTGCTTCTCATGGCACAGTAGTCGCATCCCTTCTGGCAGAAGTTGGAGATCTCGATCACGCCCCGCAGCTTGATCTCATCCCCAAGATGCCTGCGTCTTGTCTCTGCTGCCTGGCGGAAGAGCTGCTCCTGAAGCTCTCCTCTGCAGGTCAGCAGCCTGCGGATCTGCTCGCGCCTCATGCCCTCTTCCTGTGATCCCGATGAAGCCATGAAGGAAATGAGATCGGCATCAGACAGGGCATCGCTGGCTGAATTGAGCTGCCGGCCGGACATGAGATCCTGGTCAGACATGCTCTTATTCTCCCAGAGCATCACGGGTGGCGTTATCGGCATAAGGATGTAGCGGCCCGGGCGCGTAGGAGCTCTCCGGAAATGGCATGAACTCATTGGCATTGAACTGCTCCACCACCTCATCTGCCACAAATGCGCCGATGTCGGTGAGCCGGATGAGATCGCCCGTATCCTCGATCAGCCCGAACTGCTTGAGCCTGTTCACCTTCTTCCTGAAGAGCCCGTCGAAGGGCATGCCGGTCACCCTCTCAAAATAGGGCTTCTTGATATCGGAGTTCTTGAGGGGCAGGACTGTAGCCCAGCGCACCTGAGCCTCCCTGTCCCTGATGCAGCCCCGGTTCATGGGAAGCCTCCCATCATCGATGGCTGCATAGTACTCTTCGAAGTACTGGGTATTGAGGGCGAACCTATCCCGGAGGCTGCTGAATGCTGTCAGCCCGAGTCCGATCTGGTCGTAGAGCATGCAGCACTGGTTATAGGCATAGTGGGAGTAGTGCTCCCTTTTCCTGGAATATACCCGGCGCAGATTCTCATGAAATCCGTGCTCGGCCAGGATGTCTATGGCTATCTGCTTCATCATCATAGTCTCCTCGAATGATGGAATGCTGGCCGGATCCCTCTCCCGGAATTTGATGATATTGCCCTGCAGGTCTCCGTAGGCCTGAACCTTGAGCCGGTAGAGCTGGATCTCGTCCACAGGCAGTGCCGCTGCCTTTTCCATGACCGACGCCCAGTTCCCCAGGGTCTCGCCCGGGTGGCCGAATATGAATTCAATATTGAGCTGATAGCCGAGGGCCCTGGCAGCTTGGATCGAATCTATGGCCATCTGGGCGTCGTGGGGACGGTTCATGATCCTGAGGACATCGTCATCGAGCGATTGCACGCCTATGGTCAGCCTGTTCACTCCGTACTGCTTCATGATGCGCAGCCGCTCCTCTCCAACCGGCCCCACAAGGGAGCCGGGGTCGACATCGTAATTGAACTGGCAGCCTTCGGACAGCCTCACCCCATCACTGAAGAATTGCAGGAACCTCTCCAGCTGCGCGGGTGTGAGAAATGTGGGAGTTCCGCCGCCGATGAGAATGGACCTCGCATGAATCCTGTCGATGCCCAGCCTCCTCATGTATATGTCCATCTCCTTTTCCAGAGCGGAAAGGTAGCGGTTCTTCTCCTCCGTCTGCTCGCCCAGCTTTCCAGGATAGTGGCAGAATGTGCAGCGCCTCTCGCAGAAGGGAAAGTGTACGTAAACATCAAGCAGTCCGTCCTGCGGCATGCTGTAGCCTGCGAAGAGCTCTTCTTCAGTCATGGGGGGATAGCGGGTGATGGGCGGATAATGGACGGAGGGGACAAAATCGCCGTCATGGCATATCAGTCCCGCCGCCTGAAGCCTCTTTACGTCATCGACGCGCTGCCTGGCCCTGGCCAGGAGCTCCCGGAACCTGGAGGAGTTTTCCTGCAATGTGATCTACCTGGAGTTTGTGCTGAAATCATCACACCATATATTTTTACATTTCATAGTCATAAATCAGAATATTTCAACCATTATTGGATCTGGTACAGTCTTCTTTATTCCGATTATTGATAATAATAACCTATGGAGAAATATACTTTTCGGTAGGGCAGCAGAGCAGCATGAAAAGGAAGTGTGCTTGCATTTTCCGCCCGGGAGTGTCGTTAAGCTGCTTTTCGTCTCTATGCTCAACAGCTTTCTGGCCATATTTCTCCCCCATACCAGGGCATACTGGCTCGCCTCCTGGGAGGGCATGACATCTATGCTTCCTCCCTGGGAGGCTCATAATCAAAGACTGTGGTCAGCCAGGGATTGGACTGGGGCACATATCCGGTCCGCCTCGCCACATCCTGGCGGCTCATGCTTTCCATCTCCCGCCCGTCCAGGAGTATGCTGCCTTTGGGCTTGAGGCTTCTCTCCAATAGAAATCTTCTCTCCCAAACCCAAAGAGATCATTCCAGGCTGGATAGCTCTGGATAGACGAACGTCCTATCTTCGGGATACTGCAGGCCCAGCCGTTCCAGGTACTCTTTGTGAACTGCCTCCGGGTCCAGGTCTGCATCAGGATGGAGCAGTTTGGCAATGTATGTTATGCCAACCACCTGATCCAGGCCGTTGAGCACATCCCAGTCCATGACATAGACCCTACCGGACTTCACTGCGGAAATGCCGCTTGCACCGGCTCTGGCCAGCAGCTCATCTCTGACGGATTGCAGCCTTGCTGTATCCGAAGATGGCTCAGACTGCCATCCAATCTGGGTCTGGTCTGAGAATTGGGTCTGCCTCTTTATGATAACATCCGGATTCTGAGCGACAACCCACTCCCAGGCCACCTTGGGAAAGGCGGCTCCAAGATCTCTGGCCACGTTGTAGCCTTTAGCCACGCTCAGGACAGAGTCAAATCCTGAGCCTGGACCGAGTGCGGAAAGATCTGAGGTGGAACTCCACTCCGCATAGACCTTGGGCATGCTCTGGCCCCCAGTCGCCTGCACTACAGATGCCGACTTCTCCACGTACCATTTGATGTAATCGGATGCCTCTTTTTCCTTTCCCAGTATCTGGCCCAGGATCTCAATTTCGCGAGTTATGTTCTCCGGCTTGGTGAACTCCAGGGCCACCGCCTTGATGTTTTCGAAGGGGGCCAGGCCCTTTTCCACGCCATAAATGCCGTAGGGCTTGTCGGGATAGCTGTATCCGATGACCACTATATCCGGGGTGATGTCCTCCCCGCCGTCCCTGGCAATCTCTCCTATCATTTCATAGTCCAGGGCATTCCACTTGCCTGTGCTCTGCTTGTCCTTAAGCTGCGGAAAGTAGTAGCCTTTCTTTTGTACTGTATCCGAGACGCCGACTACCTTGTCCGCCGCTCCAAGCACGACCACGGCCTCGGCGGCGTCCGTGCTGGTTACAATTACCCTTTCCACAGGCATGGTGAATGTCACCCCTCTGCCTGCTGAGTCGGTGATGGTCAGGGGATATTCCACGGCGCATGCGGCTATGCATAGCAGCACAAATGCCAGGCCGGTGATTACCAGCGCTGAAAATTGATGTTTTTTCATATCTATTCCTTCTCTATATTGAATAGATTATGATCTTATTAAGTATAAATCATTTTTGTTGATAACTTAGTAGTAATATATTCGATATATTTATTACTATAAGATATTAATTTTAATAAGAGTTGAATGAGTAGACGTGGATAACTGCCAGGCTTTCAGGGGCTCTACATCCTGTAATAAGTAGTAATACTTAAGTATTTAGTAATACTAATTATGCCTTTGGAAATAGAAATTTATCAGTTTCATCCGGTCCATCGATTCCAGCCACATGCTGTGGCCGCTTGCATTATGGTTACAATCAGAAAAAGGATTAAAATTTTGTATTACGAAAAATTTATATATTATGATGCCATCAACACCTCTGTAGGGTCGACCTCCCCACTCCATCTTTGCGTTTCAGGCATGCCCCTGTGCCAGAGCGGTCAACCGTTATTGGAGGTTGCATGCCTGTATGAAAGCTCATAGGAGGTCGACTCCATATCCTTTTTGCAGAAGGCTATGGCTCTCTTTAAAAATCAATCCATCCTTGAGAATTGCCGTATCATGGGTCATGAAGCCGGTGACCTCCGGCTGATGGGACAACTCCAAATTCAGCCGGGAATAGGGTTTATTCAGGCTGAATACCACCGCTCAATCCACTGGAGTAAGCTTTTCCCCGTCGCTCCAGTAGAGGTCGTGTATGTGTTTAGGTCCATGAATTCAGCATCTATCGGCCCATTTCGTGCTATTCTTTCTTGCCTTTTCATTTAGAGCCTTTTTGGTGGGCATAGACTACCAATATCGTTTGCTTATTAGATGCATTCCAATTTATATTAAGCACAGCCGGACTGAATCAGCATCTACTGACCCACTCTCGAGCACCTAAACACATACGAGGTCGTCATTGATGAAAAACTTCCATGTCTTTCCATTGTCTGAGACCTCATAGCTCCCGGCTGTAAGTCCCTCCAGGGTTCCATCAGCTGTCATCTTCATCAGAGTCGGATTGGACAGATGGGCAAAATAGCCCATGCTGCTGTCTCCCAGGATGCTGGCAGACTTCACCACATCGGGCGAGCCGGTCTTTACTAGACTCCTCTGCCCCCGTGCCGGGCACGCCCGCCATGAGGATGCAAATGAGCAGCAGTGAGGCGGCTATGCATGAATTGTATCTCATGAAGCATCTCCTTTTTGCTACTAATTTTATAAATGATTATAAGAAATTTATTTCTATCTAATAACAGTGTGATTTCAGAAGCTATTATCAAAAGACTTAATACCAAGTAATATTAATTGCAGAATTGAGATAATGTATGGAACAAGATCTTATGAGAATTGGCATATCATTGCCTGAAAATCTCCTCGGTAAGTTTGACGATATAATCCAGCAGCGGGGCTATTCTTCCCGCTCCGAGGGTGTCAGGGATGCCATCAGGAGCTATATTATCGATTTTGAATGGATGAGCGACGGAGACGGAGAACGCGTAGGGGTCATCACCATCATGTACGATCATTCACAAAGGGGAGTGGAAGACAATCTCACCGAGATCCAGCACGAATTTGGCAGTATAATTCAGTCCAGCCTGCATGTTCATCTGGATGAAGAGACGTGTCTTGAGGCCGTGGTTCTCAGAGGCGGGGGGAAGGATGTAAGGCGGGCTACAGAAAGAATGATGGCCTTGAAGGGAGTGAAAAATGCAAAACTGACCACCACATCCCTTGGAAAAGGGCTATAGTCGGAAATGAAGAGCCGAAAGATGATTAACTGAGGAATGGGATGCCTGCCGAATCCAAAATTCTCTTCGCTGTATCCTTCTCCTTGCTGATCCTCACCTCCGCCATCGGTGCCGTGGGCAAGGATTATACATCCGACTACTGGGTGCAGAGGGGTGATGAGTTTTTCCAGAGGCAGTCCTTCTGGATATCCCTGGAGTGCTACAACAAATCGCTGGAGCTGGACGGAACAAATGCCTCGGTCTGGATGAAAAAGGGCCAGGCCTATAGCGGCCTTAACAGGTATGAAGATGCTCTATCGGCATACAATGAATCGATCAGCCTGGATTCTCATCTGGCTGAGGCATGGTATAGCAAGGGGCTGGCAATGGCCCATCTCGGAAGGTACATTGAGTCGATCCAGGCCTTTGATAAGGCCATCGATATTCACCCCCGCGCGGCCCTATCCTGGTACAGCAAAGGGCTCGCCCAGGCCAGTGCTGGAAGATTTGAGGAATCGCTTCAGTCCCTGGATAAAGCCACAAACCTGGACGGCGGGATTGCCGGTGCCTGGTACAGCAAAGCCCTGGTCCTGGCGGAAATGGGCAGGGATGATGAGTCCCAGGAGGCTCTAATGAAAACTGTGGAGCTGGACCCTGAGAATGAGGATGCATGGCTCGGCCTGGGGCTCGATCTCATGGACCGGGGAGATGAAAGCGGAGCCATTTATGCATTTGACAGGGTGGTTGCATGCAATCCGATAAATGCCGGTGCCTGGATCGGCAAAGCTGCTGCCCTGCGGATTAGCGGCAGGTACGATGAGGCGATAGAGGCCTACAACCGGAGCATAGAACTTGATCCTGCAGATGCAACTGCCTGGAATGGCAAGGCCGTGGCCTATGTGCAATTGAAAAAGTATAACGAGTCGCTCCCGCTATTTGATAAAGCGATTGAGATCGATCCCAATGCAGCAGGATTTCTATACAATAAGGCTGTTGTCCTGCAGGAAATGGGCAACTACAGCGAGGGGGCAGCGGTTTTGAGAAAGACGGTGGAAATTCAGCCGGATTGTGCCGTTTGCTGGAATAGCCTCGGGCTGGCCCTGGCCGGGCTGGAGAGCTATGGTGAGGCAGTAGAGGCCTATGACCGGGCCATTGAAGCGAATTCCAGCTACATCGATCCATGGAACAACCGGGGAATTGCCCTGATCCTCGGAGGGGAGGACTACGATGCCGCTCTGAAGAGCTTTGATCAGGCCATCAAGATCGATCCGCAGTGCATGCAGGCTTGGGCCAATAAAGCCAATGCACTGAAGCTGGGGGAGGATAGGGAAGTAGATGCTGAATACGCTATGAGAAAGGCAAAAGAACTGGGATACAAGTGACTTCAATCGAATTCATGCCGGATTCACTTTAAAAAAATAGTATGTGTTTAGGTCCATGAATTCAGCATCTATCGGCCCATTTCATGCCATCCTCTGTTGCCTTTTCATTTAGAGCCTTTTTGGTGAGCATAGTCTTCTGTGGAGTCCTGAAATTATTTCGCCGATCATCTAACTTGACTAATTCACATTTGATTACTAATACTAATTATAGTCTACTGCAAAACTTAATATAATATCTTGTTCAATATTGCCCACATGAAGGGGGAAAATATTGAATTATCAAGGCCTAAGGAGATCAGAGCCAGACTGCGCCACGAAAAGGATGACAAAG
>JAGPMN010000041.1 GCA_018052825.1 Methanothrix sp. | reverse complement strand
CTCATATGCCTTTAATCTGAGTAAGGACTTTCTCAATTTAACTTCTGAGAATTTGAAATCCGAATTCAAAGATAACCCTCCTTGTAGTTTTAGAAAGGAGGGTTATAATAAATATAATTAATTAGTATTAGTAATCAAATGTGAATTAGTCAAGTAATTTCAGGACTCCACAAAGAGTGGATCACGGGTAAAAAGTATTTAACGATGGACAAGGAGTAATGATATTAGGATACAGGGCCGCTACAAAATTACAGCAAATTCGGCACACTGCCATATGCTGCAGTTTATACAGCGATGCCTGGCGAGATGACCGCATGAAGCCTACAGACCTTGTTCATTTAGGATACGCCCTGGCATATGAAGTGGACTATTTTATAACAAGCGATAGAGTCCTTAACGAATATCGAATATCAGAAGAGTTTAAGCTCAAAGTTCTGACACCTGAAGAGGCCATAAAGCAATTTCAATAAGTCGGTCCTATGGCATTTCGTGGAGGTAGATTGAGGAGTTCCATGGGGGTCCTAGGGAACAAATAAGGTGAAAAAACTCAGTCAGCAGAATTCTTGAGAAATAGATCAGCATGACCGGATTGACAAAAGCGATAAGCGTCAATTTATATGAAATAAATATGAAAATAATAAACGGAAATGTAGATCCCAAATGTCATTCCCCTGGAGGCTAATGGACTCACGACACCCCACTATCCCGAGAGGCAGCCTGGATCGCATCTTAGGCCATGCAAAGAAGAGGCAAGCCCGCCCTCAATTGGCATCAATCGCCGCCCCAACTGGTCGAGATGACTACCTCCGCATCCACAGGCACAGGATCAAGAAGCTTGCAGCCCACCTTTTTCATGACATCCTTCAGAATCTGCGCCATCTCATGGGCCATAGTCTCCGGCCCCTCCAGGAGAAGCTCGTCATGTATGGAGCCGATCATCCTTATCTCCTCGCGCCCTCCTGATGAAAGGATCTCATAAAGCTCCACCATAACCGACTTGATAAGATCCGCTCCAGTTCCTTGAGAAGGCGAATTGAATAGCTCAGTCTCCTTGGCCAGCGTGTTCTGCTTGAACCATCCCCAAACCCTCTTCCTCCCGAGTATAGTCGTGGAGCATATCAATGGGCGGCTGAAATAGCCGTGCTCGATATCGTGGAAGTAGTGCTTCTTAGGTCGATACTTAGAGATCTTCTGACCATCATGCCAGATCTTCACGCCATGATAGGTGGAAAAGAAGGTCTGGCGAATGCGTTCGGCATCCTCCAGCGTCATATTCACGCCATACTCCTCTTTAGCAGCAGCCTGAAACCGACTGGCTGAAGCTCCATAGATGAGCCCGAAGTTGGCGCTCTTCGCTGCCTGCCTCTGATCCTTCGTAACCTGTTCCAAAGGCACTCCTGCCAGCTTGCTGGCTGTAAGCTTATGAAGGTCCTGGCCAGCTTTGAAAGCCTCGATCATGGTCTTGTCGCCAGAGAGCCTGGCCATTATGCGAAGCTCGATCCCCGAAAAGTCAGCTTTCACTATCATCCTGCCAGGCGTGGTTTTGAAAAGTCTCCTCATGGCCAGTCCATCCTCGCCCCTCTTGGGAATCTGCTGGGCATTGGGCTTTCGGCTGCTGAACCTGCCCGAAACTGTAGCCATCTGAAAGTACTGAGCATGAAGTCTCCCATCGACAGGTGAGGTCCGAATAAGCCAGTCCTCCAGAAACTTCTTCTGACGAGATACCCGTCGATATCTAAGAAGCTTGTCAGCCCAAGTGCATCCCAGGGCCTTCAGATCCTCTTCCTTTGTGGAGACTGCCTGATAGCCTAGGAAACTCAGGTATTCCAGCACATCCATGCGGCTGCCCGGATTTATGAGGTCACTGTATTTCTTGCCCTTCTTGGACCTGGGCTTGAATCCGTTCTTCTTAGCCTCGTCCTGCAGCTCATGCTGAAGCTCTTTCAAATGGGCAGTCTTGGCGTCCATCATGGCCAGAGTTGCCTTGCCCTCGATGGGCAGACCGGACAGCTCTATCTCCACCACTGGTGCCAGAGTCTTGAACTCCAGCTCTGCCACGTCTTCCAGCCTGTTTCTCCGAAGAAGCTCTCTTAGGATCTCGTATAGGGGCAGCAGGACCTCTGCATCTTTGGCAGCATACTCCACCTGCTCTCTGGAAAGGTGCTCTGAGCCCCAATCGGATGTCTGGCAGGATTTGTCGAGCTCCAGTCCCAGATGCCTCTTCACCAGGGCCTTGAGACTGTGATCTGTACGGCTGCGCTTCCAGGGAAACTTGACGGCCTTGGGTGCCGGGATCAGTACGTAGTAGCCGCTCCAGCAGACCTGAGAGGCCAGCATGGTGCAGAAGATGCTCTTCGGCCTCAGCCTTCTGGATTGGCTGGCCTGGATCATAGACAGCTCGAACTTGGCGTTATGGATCACCTTCATCACTTGGCCATCCTCCATCAGATCTGCCAGGTCATTCATGATCGAGGGCCCAAGCGACATAATATCTGCCACAAACACCTTTCCCTTTATGGCCAGCTGGATCAGGCGCACCCGATCCACCAGCGGATCAAGACCTGTAGTCTCCAGATCCAGGCCGCAGAGGCCAAAATCACGGATCTCCTTGAGTGCAGCAACCCAGCCTGCTGCATCTTTGATTATGATGATTTCTGATTCGGCCTCTGTGACCCTAGCCTCAATTTTGGGCTCGTGGAAGGCTGGCATCGGATTGGATGCAATCTTAGGAGAATCTGTTCTTGATTCAGATTCCGATGCTGATGGCGTATAGAGCAGTCTCATTCAATAACCTCCTATAATTTTATCTAGAAATTGTACTGTCTGTCCTGTATCAAAATTAATCAACAGGACAAGAATAAAATTATCAATAGGAGCTATGTCCTGTCTGTCCTGCTTGTCCTGTAAGTTCTCCATAGTATCTTCTATCTTGAACTGGCCGGATCTAACACATCCCTCTTCCTCATGATCCATGTCTATGGTGGGTGGAAATGGCAGGACTGACAGGACAGACGGTACATGAGGTCGATCGATATTTATATTTCTGTCACGTTTAAATATCTCTGTCCTGTCGGCAACAGGACTGAATCGAAATGAAGGCATCTAATCCACCTCCAGAAGGTCGGCTCGGACGGGCACGACCCAAGCCTTCTCCTCCCCAAACCTCTTCTGGATAGAAATTCCATTCTCTTTGCTTCCGGCAAAGAAGTCCAACTGTCCGATATGCTTTATCAGAGTGTTCTTCTGAACCGGATAGAATTCGCCCTCTTCCTTGCAGTACTGATAGACCTCCTTGAAGGCATTGCCCATGTGCAGGTATGCCACTCCATCTCCCTGCCAGCCCACGCGCTTTTCGACAGGCAGATGCTCTGCGCCTGCTGGAACCTCGTTCTTAAGGTCCGCCAGGTACACCTTCTTCTGACAGATGAGCTCCTGCAAAATCTTCAAAAACTTCAGGGCTGGTTGCTGGTCCTTCAAGGTCTCAGACTGCTTATCCGACACTCGGTTAAGAATGTTCCAGGCTTCCTCGGCCAGCTTTTGGCCCTGCTCTTCAGATAAGACTTCTTTAGATATACAGAAATCCAGTATGCAGTTGAAGCCCAGGAACAGATGAGCAACTGCTTCCGACAGCCTGGGGTGCCTGCTCTCCGCCTGCGCCTTCTCTCGCAGCTCTTCAAATTGCCGTCTGAGCTCCGAAGGCATCGAATCGATCTGTGGAGCCAGCCATTCCAGGTAACCTCTCATGGCTTCAGCCAGCAGAGCCTTATTTCTCTGAGCCTCTGTGAGCCTGTTCTTATCCAGCAAACCAGGTGACAGCTCTAGGATGAAGTGTCTAGCTAAAGAGCTCTCTCCATGAGGCAGATCCTCGCCTGTGGCCAGGGCCATGCCTCTGGGTGGGTAGCTTGCCCTTGAGGTCATGTTTGCATTCATCCTGCCCCTCCCTGTTCGATCTCCATAAGCCCTAGTGAGCTTCTGGGCTACTCCCTCCAGCATATCTCTTTCTCTGGAGCTATAACCCGGATAGAAATCGTCTATGACCACCAGCGAATCCTTTGCACCGAAATTGACCGACTCTAACGAGGCCGCAGTATCTCGAAAAGAGGCTGGAAGCGATTTGCCGTCGAACCGCCCGAAGTGAGACAGAAACAGAGCAGCCAGGGTGCTCTTCATGGAGCCGGTCGATCCAAACAGCCACATCAAGAATCCTGGTTCTATGCCAGCCGCTCGCAGGGGCTCACATAATGGCGATAAATACACCAGCGCCAGAAGTGGTATGGTTATATCCCTGGGTCCGATATCCAGCAGGTTTATGCTCAAAGTTAGTGCTTCCTTCAGATGATCGGCATTTGCAGGAAGAACATAGTTGGAGAGCCTCTTAGGTGCCTCCACTTGAGCCTGAGGACCTACGCTGCCGCCTGCATGCAGATATGCCCACTGATCTCCAATCTTTCGCCATCCTAGATGAGTGAAAACGGCCTCATCAGGCATAGAGCCTCTGGTGGCCATGGACTGAATGCAGTGGCGTACCTCGTCCTTGATCAGCCATCCCACTTCCAGTGACGCCTGGGCACCCCAGCTCGGAGCTATCCAATCCATGGCTGCAAAGCTTTTCAGAGGCACCATGGTGGGCTTGAACTGGCATCCATTAGGGCCGATGGCCGATACCTCCAGGAATCTCTCTATCTCTACGCCATTGTCCTTTGAGATCTGTCTAATGGGATAAGGCACGAAGTTGCACAGTGGCTTGAAGTAAATGGTCTCCTGACCTTCGATCTTCTTCATCTCCATCTTGCAGAGATTGCCTCGTTCATCGATGGTGTACCTGGTATCCTGCAGCAGAGTGAAGGACTGATCGTAGAGAGCTCCAAGATCGGATCTTCGTGATCCTATTGCCCTCTTTGGACTCAGCCTTCTTCTGGGCATCTCAGCTAACCTTGCTTTGGCATCTCTCAATAACGATTTTCGGTCATCGGATAGGGGAATGTGCCTCTTCAGCCAATCTTTGCAGATGTACTCGCCCTTATTCCCCAGGTAGGCGACAGTAGCATCAAGCCTACTATCCAGTTCATCAGCCAAGATAAGCCGCTCTGCATAGCTCTCGGTACCATCGCCCAAGGGCAAATAGGGCTTAGTGCGATCTATGATCTTCTGAAGATCTTTTGTCCCATCCTCTCCCTTGGCCAGGAGAAAATCGTCCAGTCCAGTCTTGCCCTTTTTTCCGATCGACGGAAGAGTGACTATCCTGACCTCTTCTGCTCCTAACCTGTAGAGCTGTTCCGCCAGCCTCTGAAAAGCAGGATAACCAGGATGGTCTGTGGTGATGTCACTGTCGTAGAGAAGAGTTATGCGTCTGCCGCTCCAGTCTCGATCTAGCTCCGATATGAGGGCCTGGGAATCAGATAGCTTATCGCCACCAGCGAGCAGCTCCGCCTCAGCTCCTTGTGTCCTCCAGTTCCAAATGCCGCTTAAGGCGACGACTGGCAGGCCCTTGAGGAAGCCGCAAAGGCTCTTCAGCTCGCCTTCTGTGATTATCAGCTCGTTAGTTGCGTCTAAATCCAAACCTGATGGCACGAAGAGATGGTTTAGCTCCTCGGATTTGTGCAGGTATTTTTGCTCCTTTCCATCTCTATGCAGAGGCTCGTCCAGCCTGACTGTGAAGCATCCGCCGTCATTTGGATAACCGATATAGATTCCCGTCCCTGTGACGTCCTGCCTGAATAATAGGGCCTGGAGCTCCTCGGTGGAGCCGATGCTCTTGAGATGCCCGGACTCCACCAGGCTCTTTACCTGAGGATGCTCTGGATCTATGCCGTATTTCAGGGCCAGCCTGCTCTTGTGGGCGTCAACCAGGGTCAATGACAATTCCTCCTCTCAGGCGATCACAATCAAAGGTTTGTTCATTCCAGAGGAGATCGTTTGCTCTCTTGAGCATCCGATCACTTGATTGGATTTGATCGGCCCTTCATCTCTTTCCGGCCCAAATATCCTGAACCTATAGTCGTGATCTGTTCGAAGGATGCCTATCTTCTCCCCGATATGAGGCTCCAGTTTCCTGGCCAATTCATCAGGAACAAAAACTGTAACTGGCCCGATGGCCGCCACAAAAAAGCCGTCGTCCGTTCTGGAGACCTCATGAAGCTTCCCCAGGGATTCCATCCACACCTCCATCCAGATGGGTGAGCTACTCACTGGAATCACCACTCTCAAGAATTGGCTCGTAGATCAGTCGATTTCTTACTATCTTGACCTTCATGAACCGGCCGTTCAGCTTGTCAGCCAGTGGACGAGGAATGGTGAGGAACTCATGTCCTCTGATAACCTGTCTTTTCACTATAAACATGAATTTCATGTATTTCATTAATCTATTTATATTTAATTAGTTGCAGAAAACAATTTTATGTGCATCAAATGATTTAAGTATCTGCAGCAATAAGGACCCCACGAGATGGCCGAGACATACCAATTGAAGGATATTCTGGAGAGGTTTGAGCGAAGCCAGAAGCGGCTTGATCGCGA
This sequence comes from Methanothrix sp., assembly GCA_018052825.1. Taxonomy (GTDB): domain Archaea; phylum Halobacteriota; class Methanosarcinia; order Methanotrichales; family Methanotrichaceae; genus Methanothrix. The sequence goes on along the minus strand of JAGPMN010000041.1, from coordinate 13,248 downwards.
TGAGCACTTTGAAGCATATTGTATGCTGAAGCTGGCTGGTATGAAGACCCATGCGGAAAGAGAGGAAATGCTCAAGATCCTGCAGCTGATCCACCAAGGCCACAGCAAAGGACTGCCGTCCTTTACTGAGCCAGAAATTGCAAGAAGAACCGGTCTGTCCATCCACAATGTGAGGCGCTACGTGGATAAGCTCTCAAGGGAAGGAGCTGTTGACAGAGTCATCCTAGAGCAGGAACAGGCTCGGAGCGGCCGGGCTGGAAGACCGCCTTTGTATGCCTGCTCATTGAACCCGGAGTTTTATCAGGCATGGTCTGACCAGGCACCGCATAGGCTCAGGTCAGAAGCCACATACAGCATGGGGATAACGCTCCGCAGTGAGACCGATGAAGATAGGAAGATCCTGGAGGCAGCAGGCATCAGTAGATGTTGCTTATGTGGCAATCCGACATCGAAGTCTGATTTGATTCAAGATTCAGATGGCAGAGATGTTTGCAGGAGCTGCGCCAAAGCCAGAAAATAGATCGCGTTCAAGGGCTAGATTCCCAGCTGTGGTATATGTGCCAGGTAGCTCTCACGCAGCTCCTTCTTGTCGATGTGATCGTAAATGTCTATGGCTTCCCGCCTGACGTCACCCCTTAGCTCCTGGATGAACTCCCTGGACATGCCTGCTCGCCTGAGGTGTGTAGTGAACCAGTGACGACAGCAGTGAGGACTGAAATGGTCTTCGGTTCTTTCAGAGCCGGGATTATGCAAGCCTATCCTCTCAGCGGCCTTTGTGACTGCTGTGTATACGCCGTTGCGATTGAGGCGGCCACCTTCGTTATTGATGAATAGTGCCTTGCTATTTTTAGGATTGCGTGATGCTCTCGCCCTCAGCCAGCGATGCAGTATAAGGGCGGTCTCATCATCGAAGAAGACTGTCCTGTTCGTTCTCTTGGGCGTCGGCTTGAGCCTGATGCTGCCCTCGATTAGGTCAACATCGTCAGCATCGAGTTTGATGAGTTCATTGCGTCTGATACCAGTCTTGGCCAGTAGAGCAATTATCGCCTTGTCCCTTATATCGAGGACGGAATTGATCAGCCTGGCCATTTCTTCTACGGAGATGAGCTTTCTGACCTGGCCGTCGTCATTGTCTTTGTACCTGCGCAGGTACCTCTTCCTAACGGAGTTTATGGGGTTTCTATCTACGTATTCCTCATACTCCAGGAACTCGTAGAAGCTCGACAGGGCGCAAAAGTAGTTCTCGACTGTCTTCTGGCCCACGCGCCGCTCTCTTCTGAGGTAATCTAGAAAGCCCTTGATTGTATTTTTATCCACTAGAAGTATGTCTTGATTTATGCTCGATAAGTATTGAGCATAGATCCTCAATGATGAATAGTAGCGTCTGGCGGACTCGGGCGACATTCCCCGAACATCACAGTCATCCCTGAACTGGTCTATGAAGTCCAATGATGACGAATTCATAACTTCTGCCTCGGCAGCCTCGATCATCCTATCCACCTCCAGCCACGAGAGGTGTTGGTGACCAGGCCGTAAGCCTCCATCTCCTCAAGCTGTTTAGAAACTGCACTTACAAGATCGGAATTCTTGGGATCGATGCCAAGCTCTTCGAGGAGCTTATAGCTGTCAACTGTGACGCCCCGTTTCAGGATATTGATGATTTGGGTGCTATATTTCCTGACTCCCTTGAAGCGGTCATCGAGGAACGCCTCGCTGCGATATCTCTTCAGCTCAGTCTCGTACTTCTCTAAGACTATCTTCTTCTGTTTCAGGTCATCTCTGAGCTCCTTGTTCTCAGTTCGGAGCTTACCGATCTCCTTGACGAGCTCTCCACGAGGCTTGAAGTCAGTATTCTCAGCCAGAGCGCTCTCCACGACCTCTATGACAAACTTGGATAATGGTACTCCGGCCTCTTTGGCCAGGCTATCCCAACGGGCTTTATCTTCGGCAGAAGGGAGGTATAGATAGACATATCTGGATTTATCAGGCATTACCATGAGGGCTCACCAAATCAAAAATAATACGCCTCATGGTATTTATGCTTTACTCGTAAATTAGTGCGGGGGACGGGATTCGAACCCGCGAACACCTACGTGACAGGGCCCTCAACCCTGCTCCTTTGACCTGGCTTGGAAACCCCCGCTCGAGGACTTGAACAGGCTATCAGCCGCTCTACGCCAGCTCTGCCAGCTTTGTGTCCAGCTCCTTCGCCCTCTTAATGATCTCCTCTGCGGCTCTGGCCACCAGCTCCCTGGCTGGCAGGTTTCCGGCGCTTTCAATGGAGAGCACGAAGCTGTCCTTGATGGGCGTGACACTTATAGCACCCGGCTCGCAGGCATCGATGCAGAGCTTGCACAGAGAGCATTCCAGCGTATTTGTAGCTTTCGCTCTGCCGCCCTCGATGGCCAGGATGCTCCTGGGGCAGGCCTCGACGCACCTGCTGCAGCCGTCGCAGGCTTCGGAGACCTCGATTGCCGGCAGGTTCTTGTAGCCGCACAGAGTTCCAGCCTGCCACTTGGAGTGCTCCTTGCCCACATGCTTGGCGGCATAGCCCTCTATGACCACCTTCTCACCCTCCCCCAAAACCACCAGGGGAATCTTGTCGAATGCGGGCCTAACCCCCGGGTCGGTGAACTGAATGTCCCTCGAGTAGACCGTACCCGGCCCCTCTGCCGAGAGCATAAAGTCCACCCGGCAGCCTGGACAGCCCGTCCCGCCGCAGGCACACTCCTCCGGCAGGGAGAAGACGTCAAGGCTCTCCGCCTTGATGGGCACCTCGCCCAGACGCAGGGCAATCTGCTCGTCGAAGAGCACCGATGTGTTGTCGTAGAGGCTTATCTCATCGATCGCCAGCACGGGTACCTCGCTCATGCAGGCTCTGCGGATACCGTTGGCAAATGCGGCAGTCACGCCGCTGAGAAGGAACCCTATGCGGTCCTCCTCAAGCCGCAGCAATTCTAGCTTCATGCTACACACCCTTCGATTAACGCCCTTCGACCAATTTACGTTCGCCTAAACCCTTCTGCCCCTCTTGCCGCCTGCGGGCTTTGTGCCGTCATGGGGTATGGGGGTTGCATCCTCAATCCTGCCGATGCGCAGGCCCGCTCGAGCGAGCGCCCTGATGGCCGCCTGAGCACCCGGCCCGGGCGACCTCTGCCGGTTGCCTCCCGGAGCGCGCACCTTGACGTGAACTCCGACTATCCCCTTGTCCTTCACAGCTTCAGCGACCTGCATGGCCATCTGCATGGCTGTGTAAGGAGAACTCTCGTCTCTGGCCGCCTTCACCACCATTCCGCCTGAGATCTTGGCCAGAGTCTCCGCTCCGGTCAGATCGGTGATGGTGATGATCGTGTTGTTGAAGGACGAGAAGATATGGGCGATGCCCCACTTTCCTTCTGCCATTTATTCCACCCCTCCCACCTATGCTTCCACCCTGGGAGTTCTGGATGCCCTCTCAGGATGGCCTTCCTCGGCCATGGGAGATCCCATGTAATAGTCAATGCTCATTTCCTCGCCGCGCTTGACCAGATAGCCCGGAACATCAACCCTGCGCCCGGAGATCTGGATATGGCCGTGAACGATGAACTGCCTGGCCTGCTTTAGGGAATTGGCAAGCCCCTGCCTGTAGACCTGGGTCTGCAGCCTTCTCTCCAGAACGTCGGAGACCTTCATGGAAAGGATCGCATCGAGGTCTCCGTCTTCTTTGAGCATTCCCAGCTTCTTGAGACGGGTCAAAATTGCCTCTGCCTCCGGCGGTGCCTGGCCGACGGAGACGGCGGCGAGCATCTTCCTGCTGGCCTGCCGGTACTTCCTGAGAACTGCCTGCGCCTTCCAGAGCTCTCTCTTATTTCTCAGGCCATAGGCCTTGATGACCTCTACCTCCCCGGCGATCCTCTCAGTCTGCCAGGGCGTGCGGGGCCGCGCGTACATCTTGCGGCTCTTTCCCGGATATCCCATCTTCTACCACCTACTCCTTGGCCGGCGCTGGCGCTGCTGCCGGTGCACCTTCCCTCTTGCGGCTGACACCCACGATGGCTCCAGTTCTGCCAGTGGACCTGGTCCTCTGGCCTCGCACGCGCAGTCCGCGCTCGTGCCGGATGCCCTTGTAGCTTCTCATCTTCTTCATGAGGTCGAGATCCTCGCGAAGTGTCATAGAGAGGTCCGTCCCCATGACATGCTTGTCAGAGCCCGTCTCGATATCCTTGCGGCGGTTGAGCATCCATACGGGCAGGACTTTGGCTGCGTCCTCCTCAATGACCCTCTTTAGCTTCTCGATATCCGCTTCGGGAAGAAGTCCCAGCGTAGCGTGGGGATCCACGCCAGCTTTGGCGGTAAAGACGCTGGCGCATCTGCGGCCCACCCCTTTGATGCCCGTCAGGGCCATGTGGACCTGTTTTTTGCCCGCCAGATCTGTATTCAAAATGCGAACTATATGCCTGAGCTCTTCATCAGCGCTCTTCTTAGCCTTCTCTTCAGCCTTCTTGGGCTTTTCCTTTCCTGCATTTGGTTTAGCCAAGTTAGTCCTCCAGGGAATTTATTCCTGGATCAGCCCCGGGCACAGCCCGGCGCCGCCCGCTCATCACGTTGTGGGGCGATTCAATCCAATGAGCCAAAGTGAGGCTATGCTCCTCATATAAAAGAGTTGGCATGTCATTTGATGAGCCTGGCTTCCGGAATAAAGATTTTCGAGGCCTGTAGCCGTCTCCGTCACGCCTCAGATCTGGCTCGGAACCTCGAAGCAGTCCTTGTGGCGATTGATGAGCAGACGCTCTGCTATCTCCCGGGCGGAGATCTCTGCCTCGGGCTTGAGGGTCTTGAAGTACAGCTTCCAGATGGTGGCCCTCTTGACATCCACCACATTCTGAAATCCCAGGCGAGATCTCAGCCTTTCCCGCGTGGCTATGGCCTCGCCGTCTTCGATGTGCAGGGCCACCTTGACAGGCACGTAGCCCTCCTCGAACTGCAGGCTGTCGATCATAACCTTATGGCTCTCCTTGTTCTCGTTTACGAGCTCCCTGGCAAATGCACGGGCCAGCTCCTCGGGATCGCCGGAATCCACCTCAATGGAGAGCAGCCGCTCCTTCTTGACGTCTGCCAGGATGTCGCCGTAGCCCATCCTCCTCACCAGAGTGTTCTTGACAGTGGCCGCCTCGGCATCAGGGATCTTCAGCCAGACCCGCAGGTTTATCAGGCTCATGCGTTCACCTCGATGTAGCGCTTCACTGACTCGAAGACCTTCCTCCCCGGACCGGGCTCATCCGGCCTCTGCTTTCTGGGATCGAAGGCAGGAAGCTGCCAGGCGAAAAAGGCCCTTTCAGGGTGGGGCATCATGCCGAGGACATTCCCCTGCTCGTTGCAGATGGCTGCGATGCACTCGAGGCTCCCGTTTACATTGTAGGGGAACTCATTTATGATCCTGCCGTTCCGGTCACAGTATCGGAAGACCACCTGCTCCCTATCATTGAGCTGGCCGATCAGGCCAGGTGTGGTTGTGACAAGATTTCCCTCGCCGTGGGCAATGGGGAGCCTTAGCAGCGCTCCCCTTTCGATGACGAATGAGCCGCTGCACCTTCTGATGGGTGCCTCGTGGCGCAGGTTCACCCAGTCGCAGTAGTAGCCCCTGCGCACTATCTTCCCTCGAGAGATCATGACATTCTGGGCTAAAGCCATGTCGATCCTGGGGCTGCATTTGTCTGCGCTATCCAGCATGACGTCGTGGCCAGAGATGCCCGGTTTGCTTCCGGAAGCTACACTGGCAGATCCTGGCAGAAGGCCAGCCTCCACCAGTATCTGAAATCCGTTGCATATTCCGAGTATCGGCTTTCCTTTCTCCGCCTCTTCGGCGATGGCTTTCATCACCGGCTCCTTGGCTGCGATGGCCCCGGCCCGCACCCGGTCCTGGTAGGAGAAGCCGCCTGCGATCACAAATCCGTCGAACGCGGAAAGCTCCCCCGCCTGACGGTTCCAGCGGAAGATCTCCCCCTCCATGCCGACGGACTGCACCGCCACCAACGTCTCAAATTCGCAGTTGGTGCCTGGAAACTGCAGGACTGCTATCTTCATCTCATCGCCTCCGGAAGGCCCGCAGCCCATGCACTCCCGGCCTCGTCCAGGTCCAGGTCGGCTAAGGTCTTATCAGCTCTCTTTATCACAATCCTTCTCCTGGCTGTAACCCTGCCTATGGGCATGGGATCAATGCCGTAGCCTTTCAGGATCCTCTCCAGCCGCTCCTCCTTACCTGGCAGAGCCTCCAGGACAAATCCGGAGGACTCTGAGAACAGGAGCCTATCGCTTCTCATGCAGGCATCCCCTTCTCCGCCATGCACCAGATTCAGGTCGACCTCCAGGCCGAATCTGGCGGGCCGCGTCAGCGCCATCTCGGCCAGGCTTGCAGCCAGGCCGCCGTTGGAGATGTCGTGGGCTGCCGCCAGCAGCCCATCATCAATGGCATCGATTACCGCGTAGATCATATTCCTCTCCAGCTCATAGCGCACTATGGGGACATTGGCCCCAGTGACCCCGAAGATGGTTCTATAGTATTCGCTGCCGCCCAGCTCGTCGTAGCGCGGGCCGATTAGGTAGAGCCTGTCGCCTGCGGCTTTGAGGTGCATTGTGACGGCCCTGGCCGCGTCCTTCATGATTCCCACGCAGGCAATCACGGGAGACGGGTCGACTGAGCCCGCAGGCGACTCATTATAGAAGCTGACATTGCCGGAGACTATGGGCACTGCCTGCTGCTGGTCCTGGTAGCCCTTAAGGTACAGGTTCCGGCAGGCCTCGGCTACTCCCTTGACGCCCTCCCGGAACTCCCAGAAGGCCTCCGGCTTCTCCGGGTTGCCGTAGTTGAGGCAGTCGGTGAGCGTTGATGGGACGGCTCCGATGGCTGCCACGTTCCTCATGGCCTCAGCCACTGCAGTCGCCCCGCCCCAGAAGGGGCTGATGCGGCCGTAGAATGGATTGCTGTCGGTGGCGAGGGCCACTCCGAACCTCTCTCCACGCACCGGAGCTATGAGCCCGGCGTCGGCCTCACCAGGCCGTATCGCGGCATTGCCCATGACCTCGGTATCGTAGTAGCGGTAGACGTGCTCTCTGGAGGCTATATTGGGGGAGCGCAGGATCTTGAGCAGAACCTCGTTAAAGTCGGCTGGCTCGTCCACCTGGGGCTCAGCGAGGCTGATGATGGGGGGGGCCTCCATGCGGCTGTAGCGGATGCCTCCGGTCAGGTGCTGGATGGGCACATCGCAGACGGTCTCGCCCTTGTATGTGACTGTAAACCTATCCCCGGAATTGATCCTGCCCACAACGCTCGCCCGGGCGCCCTCGTAGACATTGGGCAGATCCCAGTCATCGTTGTAGATCTTGAGAATCCTCTCCCTCAGATGCGGCGGTGAGATTATCAGGAAGCGCTCCTGGGTCTCAGCGATGCTGAGAACCTCCGGGGGAAGGTCGGCGGCCTTGTGCATGTCATCCAGGTTGATCTCCATACCAAAGCCACCGGCAGAGCCCATCTCAGATGCGGCACAGGTAAAGCCGCCACCCCCGAGGTCCTTGAAGCCGATCTCAACGCCCTCCTCCCGAACAAGCCGGAATAGATCGCCGTTGGCCTTGAAGAGCACATTCTTGAGGAAGGGATCTGGGATCTGCACTGCGCCCCTGTTGGTTTCCTCATCCTCCTCCCGCAGGGCCTCGGAGGCGAATGTGACCCCGCCGAGGCCGGAGGAGTCGGTGGGCTTGCCTATCAGTATGACGTCGTAGCCCATCTCGCCTGCCAGGGGCGGAGCTCTGGAGCGGATGATCTGGTCTCGGCGCACGATTCCGAGGGATACCACATTGACCAGGCAGTTGTCGTCGAAGCTCTCATTGAAGACGATATCTCCGCCTATATTGGGAACGCCCAGGGCGTTTCCGTACTGCCAGATCCCGTCCACCACACCCTCCGCAACCCAGCGCACCCGGCTCGCCTTGGGGCCGTAGGGGTCGCCGAAGCGCAGTGGGTCGGCGGTGGCCACGACAGTGGCTCCCATGCAGTTGACATCGCGGACGATGCCGCCGATGCCTGTTGCCGCCCCTTCGTTGGGCAGGATTTGGCTGGGGTGGTTGTGGCTCTCGTGGGAGATGACAACGCACCATTTGTCGTCGATGGCCACGATTCCGGAGTCTTCAACAGGGCCCATAACCACATTGGGGCCGTCTGAGGGAAGGAATTCTTTGAGGGTGGCGCGAGAGCTCTTATAGGAGCAGTGCTCTGACCACATGGCATCATAGCAGAATAATTCGGTGAGAGTGGGGTCGCGGCCCAGCACCTCTGCGATAGAGCGCGCTTCAGGGACGGACATGCCTATGCCCGCGGCGCGCAGTTCCGCCTGTACTTCAGGATCGGAGAGCCCGATTATCTTCAATTCAGGAACACCTCTGGTAATCTCGGGATAATGCTCGGCGGGGAGCATTATCAATTTATCGGATGAGGGGGCGGGGAGATGGGAAAGAGATGAAGGACGGGAGAAATGCCGGAATGGATGGATTTATCACTAATAAGGAAGAGTATTTTGGTATGTGTTTAGGTGCTTGTGAGTAGGTCGGTAGATGCTGATTCAGTCCGGGCGTGATTAATATAAATTGACGTGCATCTAATAAGCAAACGATATCTGTAGACTATGCCCACCAAAAAAGACTCCAAATGAGAAGGCAGCAGAGAATGGCACGAAATGGGCCGATAGATGCTGAATTCATGGGCCTAAACACATACAGCATTTTTAATCAGTCAGCGATTTCTTTATACTTTATCCCACCTTCCGCACTTTAACTTCCTAAACCGAATATTTTTCACGCTAACAATTCTCCGAATATAATTATAACTCATAATATTCATCTACATTAATAATTCGTTTGCTTGCCATATTGCGCCAATTGAGAGGACCTTTTTGTCATCTTATTTCTCAAGGGAAATTCGATTCAAATCAACATAGTGTAAAATGGGCTGGCGAGAAAATCTTAATTAATTAAAATATTTTCATTTAATTAAATAAATCAGTAGAAACAAAAAGTATCAAATCCAGAGCACAAATGCTGAAAGTGCATTAGAGTGTCGATTTCTCTAAAGATGTGTCGACATGTTTAGTGGATTTTTAATTATTTTATTTATTTTAATCATATAAGCGTGAATAAGAGTGAATAATCGAATTCAAAATCTCAATTTGTAAACTCAAAAAAAATAGAAATTATTGAGACCCGACGTGCGGAATGTATGGTCTTCAATGATGGCACTCTGTATGGCGTAAACACGAGTACAGAGAAGCCAAAATACAAGAAAGGGAGCTGTGTGGTGATTTTACTGAATTAAGAGTCTTTATGTAAATTATATAATCGCAAATTGTTCAAAACAAAATAAAAATTCATATAAATATATAGCGGGGAGTAGATTTGAACTACTGATCTACGGGTTATGAGCCCGTCGGGATATCCTGACTACCCTACCCCGCTGCACTCGGGATATACACCCTGACTTTATTCTAGCTTATAAGGCTTGCGTACGAAAGACTTCCGGCTGGCCGGCGCGGAAGAGCACAGATGCGCTTTTTCGGATGCGATAACACATCATATGCCATCCATTATCCAGGCCTGCGGAAGAATTGCGTCTCCCATCTGCGGCATCTCTTCCTTAGCGGTTCCGCTCATTTGCGGCGTAGATCCGGCTCACCTGCCTCGTTTCTACATCAAAAGTCTATCATCCCACCTCTCTCCTGAGCATCGCTATTGCCGCTGCAAAGAATAACAGGAAGAACAGCCCCAGGGCAAAAAGGTCCGGATAGAGGATGTCGGCCAGGCCCGCACCTTTAAGCATCACCGCTCCCAGGGCGTCAGCTGCGTATGTGAGGGGCAGGACGTAGGATAAGGGGCGGATGAACTCCGGAACGGCCTCAAGAGGCCACCAGATGCCGCACAGGATTATCTGCGGGGTGACTATGAGGGGGATGAACTGCACCACCTGAAACTCGCTCCGGGCGAAGTTTGAAAAGAAGCAGCCCAGCACCAGCGCCTCCGCGCCCAGCAGCAGCATCACTGCCATGGCTATGAGCGGGCTGCCACGCAGTGGCACGCCGAAGAACGCAGTTACCACAAACAGGATTGTTGCCGACTGCAGGAGGGTGAAGAGGGAGAAGCCCAGCACGTATCCGGATATTATCTCCAGGCGGCTTAAGGGCGAAACCATGAACTTTTCCAGGCTCCCCTGCGCTCTCTCCCTGGTGAAAGCAATGGCGGCATTGATGAATGTAAAGAAGAAGACCACCAGTCCCAGTATTGCCGGCCCTACTGTGTTCATCATCTCCAGGTCGTATCCAAAGATATATCGCGTTGTTATCATGCTGCCCATATCCTGTCCGGTCCTCGCCGCAGTCTCCATGCTCACCCCGGCCTGCACCGCGGCGCTTATCACGTTCGATATCTGCAGGTTGCTGGCATCCAGCAGGACACGCACCTCCTCTGCTTCCAGCACCACTGCCCCGTCCAGCCTCCTCTCAGAGACAAGCCTCTCCGCATCTGACTCAGACCCCAGGTAGAGTATATCGAAGTCCGACATGGACTGGAGATGGGCTCGCAGGAGGCCATGTCCTTCCCCATCCACCAGCCCCAGGCTGATGCCGGTCATATCTCCGGAGAGGGCGTAGCCGGAGATGATCATGAGCAGGATCGGGGAGATTGTGATCAGTGCAATGGTGAGACGGTCCCTCTTGAGCTGGCGGATCACCCGCAGGGCCACCACCTCCACCCTGCGAATGGCAGGGATCACTGACCCTCCGCCAGGAGTAGAAAGGCCTCCTCCAGCCTGGGCTCGACCAGCCTCATGTCCAGGGGCTCTAGCCTCTCGAGGATCTCTTTGACGAGAGCCCGGCTCTTCAAATCCACCAGAACCACTCCCTCTTTCAATGTGGCAGGATAGCCCTGCCTGGCCAGGAGGGCGGCATCCCTCTCCGGATCGGCCAGCCAGAGCTTGAGGATGGGATGAAGCCCGGCCTGGCGGAGGATCTCCTCCGGGCTGCCCTCCGCCGCCATCCTTCCAGCCCGCATGTATCCCACTCGCTGGCACTTCTCAGCTTCATCCATGAGATGGGTGGTGATAAGAACCGTCTTGCCCTCGCCTGCCAGCCGGTTAAAGTACTCCCAGAAGCTCTGGCGCAGCTGCGGATCGATCCCCACTGTAGGCTCATCCAGCAGGAGCAGCCTGGGGTGGTGGATGAGGGTGCAGGCCAGAGAAAGCCTCTGGTACATTCCTCCGGAGAGGGCTCCGGCCAGCCGGTGGCGGTGCCCCAAGAGGTCGACCATTTGCAGCAGCTCGGCCATCCTCTCCTCCTGCTCCCTTTTGGACAGGCCGTACAGACCGGCGTAAAACTCCAGGTTCTCCTGCACTGTGAGGTCAGGGTAAAGGGCTTTGTGCTGTGTCATGTAACCGATCTGAGAGTAGATGCGTCTGACCTCGCCAACCGGTCGGCCCAGCACCTCCAGATCTCCTCCGTCCAGGCGCAGCAGCCCTACCGCAGACCTGATGAAGGTTGTCTTGCCAGAGCCGTTCGGCCCCAGCAGGCAGTAAGTGATGCCAGAGGGGATCTCCATGGAGAGGCAGTCCAGCGCTTTCTGCCTGCCAAAGCTTTTGCTAATGCCGCGAGCTGAAATAGCCGGCCCTTTGCCTTCGTCTGCCAATCTGCTCTCACTCCCCCCTCAGCCATTAATTTTGCCGCTGATTCTGCCCCGGATCCGATCTCTATTTTTTATGGCTACAAGAATGACGGCAGATGCTATAAGGAAAGCAATAGTAAAAGTTGACCGGACTGCGCTCTCCTCTTCCACGCTCAGATAGGCGTTCTCCCAGTCGGTGAGATCGTCGCGGAAGGGATCGGAGAACTCAAAGAGGATGCGGAGCTGATATCTCTTGCCGGGCACGGCATCCTCGGATACGTCCAGCCTGTAGACCAGCTCCGCATCCTCCCCCGGCTCCAGGATCGGTATGGGCGATTCATCTGTGGACACATAGATGCCGCTCTCCGGGCGCAGCCTGGCCACCAGGTCTTTGGCCGCCACACTGCCCACGTTCTTTATGGTGATCCTGACCACATTGTCCTCAGATCCGGCTGGCAGCGCCTGTGGCGACAGTCTCAGGACCGCGAACTCGGCCAGGCTTCTTCTATCCACGGCCAGAGTGATGGGAAGGGTCTGGGTAAGTGGCTCATACCAGTAAAAGACATCAGGGTTCTCCGGGCGATCCTCATCTCCCTCTACAGATACATCCTTCTGATAGGTGTAATTGAGGTCGGCATACAGGCGGTACTGCCCCGGCACAGTGTTCTTGTAGGCCTCCAGAGGAAACTCCAGCACAGCCGAGCTCTGGCCCTCGCGGATGCTGCCGGGGTAGGCAACGGTCCTGGTTATGTCGAAGGCGCTCTCGTTCTCGGCTCTGAGCCGGACTGAGACATCCTGGGCCACCGTCCTCAGCTTCTCGAGCTCTTGCTCCCTTTCTGCGGCTATTATCTCCTCTCTATTGTTAGCTGCCGGCTCCTCGTTGACCTGAAATGAGGTTATGCGCCCCTTATTGGTGACGGTCAGGAAGAGCGAAGAGGGCTCCCCCTGGTAGACGCGCGAGCTGTCCAGGGAGATGGTCAAGTTTGGTGTGCCGTAGACCTTGTAGTAGTCATCTGAGAATTTCTCGGGGGGAATGGGCGCTCCTGCTTCTGCAGCCGTCGCCAGGCCACACGCAGAGAAGAGGAAAATAGAAACAAGGAGTGCAAGGGCAAATGTGCATCGATAAGATGTAAAATATTCATACATCACAATATCTCCCCAATTTTCCTACAGCCGGTTGATGAGTGCAAGCTTCTTTATAGTTTTGCTCTACAACTACTAATATTTTACGGCTCTTCGCTATTTCCTGTGGGTAACCTCATGATATCTATTTTGGTATCATGATGCAACTTCACTTATTACTCCGACTTGAGAGGCGGTTGGCATTGATATTATGATGATTGGCGGTCTCCCGGCAATTTAGCTATAACTTGGATTGTGTCTCGGGATTCCAGTTTACCCACACAAAACAGCGAGGAGCCTATTTTACATCAATATCGAGACACTACCCTGTTGGTGCGAACGGCTGTAGTTTTCCATATTGCTTTCGAAGAGCTGCTGCATATAGTCTTAATCCATCAGTCACAAAGAGCGGCATTGATCTGAGTCTTTTGGCAGTATTTGAAACGAGCTGAT
>JAGPMN010000040.1 GCA_018052825.1 Methanothrix sp. | reverse complement strand
TCGATCGGGGCAGTCCTCCTGCCAACACCAGAATTTTGATAAATCCAGCTCTTCCTCCATTGCTGTACCCCAATCGCAATTGGAGATGCTAATATATAAATTATTCAGTCAAGCAAGTGCACAACCCTCATAACATAATCTGGGAAATGCAATGAAGGCGGATCAACTGGCATTAGCAGGGTCGTTTTGCTGAAACGAAAGCTGTCCAGGCTACGGCAAAATGTATGAGGGAAACATAGTACGGTACGGTCGAACTGCGAAAGGCACGCCGCCTCTAAAATGCAAATGGGTGCCCGGGCCTCCTCCTATGGCTGCTGGATTAACCGATCATATTTGGACAATAAAGGAACTTATGATGTTGGTAGCAGTTCCTGAACGAACAACATGAAATGGGGAGACTGCCCAAGAGTGGAGAGAGATTTAAATGCAACAGGATAAATTAAAAGGATATCGCGGGGTATATAAATGCCGAACATTCGGGACTCTACAGCAGTTCACCTGATCCACAATATTTAAGTATTTTGCGCGGTTATATGTCTATGTGTAGTCCCGAATGTCTTGACTTTATATACTCCGGACCGGAAGTTATATTCAGTTTCCACCATTTAATTCAGTCTCCATGTATTTCAAGAACATTCCCAGCTTACACCCTTCAGGCAGCCTTGCCCAAAATGCCATATCTGGCGTCTGCAGATACCATTTCGTATCGAGTGATTCATGGAACCTGACCGTGTTGTACCAATTCATGAATTCGTCAAAATTATCAAACCTAATTCTGTTTTTCTCGTAAGTATCATTCCATTTTTCAAATTTGCCATTGACTTGCGGGGCAGTGTGCCGAATTTGCTGTAATTTGCACGGCCCTGCTATCCCACCTTTCATTCCATATCCATAGATAAATACTTTCTAGTCGTCATCCACTCTTCGTTTATGTCGATCAGTATAGACACGCCTAACCTAATAAACGATTGGTCGCTCGGAAATGCGCCTACCACTCTTGATCTCCTTTTCAGCTCTTTGTTGATTCTCTCCATGCCGTTGGTTGTCCTAATCCTCCGCCAGTGCTCCCTGGGAAACGCCTTGTAGTTCCACAGGCTGAATCGAAAGCGCTCAGCAGTTTCCGCGGACTTGGAGTAGCCTCTTCCTTCCAGCTCCTGAATCAGTTGCAGCATCTCATTTTCATCTTCCAGAGCTATCTTTAGTTTATCTGCAACCTCCTTATGATACTTCTTGGCGATGTTTCTCAAGACCGCCCGCATCAGGTGAACATGGCACATCTGCCATGAAGCGCCCAGGAAGGATCTCTCGACCGCTTTCTGGATTCCTTTATGGCCATCTGATACTACCAGCTTTACTCCAGATAATCCTCGATCTTCGAGATCCTGGAATAGCCCTGACCAGAAGAGCTCATCTTCGCCATCGGCTATCCTGGCGCCTAGAATCTCGCGATAGCCGTCATCTCGGATTCCTGTAACGATCATGAAAGCTTTGGTTACATATCTTGAATCAGTTCGCACTTTGAAGTAGCTAGCATCGACGAAAAGATAATGGATAGGATGCTCGATTGGTCTCTTGAGGAATTCTTCTACCTTCTCGTCAAGCTCTTTGGCCATTCTGGAAACGCTAGACGCAGATAAGCTCTCAATCCCGAGTTGGGAGACTATATCTTGAATTCGTCTGGTTGAAACCCCTTGAAGGTATGATTCGAGCACGGCGTTGATCAGAGCCTTCTCCACACGCGAATATCTGTCAAATACTCTGGTCTCGAACGGGATTTCACGAAATTGAGGTTTCTTGAGTCTGATGTCTCCTACTCGCGTCTTCAGAGATCGCTCTTTGTAGCCGTTCCTGTGGGCTTTTCGGGAATCGATTCTTTGATACGGTTCCGCATCTGCCTGCTGTATCGCTTCAAGCTGCATTACCAGGTTCAAGAACCAGGTCAGAAGCTTCTTTATTCCATCATCTTGATCGATAAGATAATCTTCCACCAGTTCTATGGGTATCATGGTCCTGTGTCCTCCATTTCTATACCAAATACAGGATGGATACAGGGCCTATATCTTTCTTAGTATCAAATTACAGACAATTAGCTACACTGCCACTTGCTGGCGTTTGGCTGGAGCTAATATGTGCTTAATTTTATTTCTTTTGAGGAAGTTCTCAAATCCGCAATCGGCGTTACCATTTTTGTCTCTCTTGTTGGCATAGAACTGAGTCCCGTGATCTGTCATTACCTGGCTGATGGACGTCAGCCACTCGAAATTATCGAGAGCCTCCTGGAGGAGACGGATGCTGTTATCCGAGGTCTCTTCATCGAATTCACCGCCTGCAAGGATGCGCCGTGAGCTGTCGTCGAGGACGGCGCAAACCTTCTTCCCATTGATGTCACTGTCATGCCAATCCAGATGCACCAGGGTCAAGCTGTGATCTCGTTCCCATCTGACCCAGGGCTTTCTGCGCTTCGCCTTGTTGCGGTTCACATTGGCTCGACCATGAGCCAATAGAACTCTATGGATGGCATTATGAGGTATATGCTTTCCGTACTTGAATTCGATGATCTTTTCCAGACGCCTTGCGCCAAGATTTTGCTCTTTGTTGACTTCAAGTATCAGCTGCACGGAATCGCGGTCCAACTCCTTTTTCTTTCTTCCGAATTTTCTAATGTTTAGGGGCATCTTGGTTCGCAACCAGTGCATCCATACTCGCTTCACCGTTGATTCGCTGAGTTTCATGTCTACAGCGATTCTTTTGGTGCTCTCGCCTCTCTTTTTGGCCCGAATGATGTATTGGATCTTCCTCTCTGTTAGCTTTACGACCTTATTTCTCTTCCCCATGCCCCATTGAAGGGTATATAAAGTCAAAGGTTTCGGGACTATACACGCGGTTATATGTCTAATACATATTCCAGGATGGGCACCGAAGCAAAAAAGAAAAAAATAAAGAAGGTGTAAGATATGTCTGAAAAGGGTTTGGTATATATAATGGCTACGGTAATGGTGACTCTATTTGTGTTTTTACTGCCTGGCCTGGCTGAAGAAGCAAGTTCAACGCCGATCGCAAAGAATGCTTCAATCCTCATAGAATTCCAGGTATTCACACCCAACAATCTGACTGTAGAGACGGGGACCACTGTAACCTGGCTCAATGCTGACCGCGATTTCCATAAGATCAAAGGTGACAAATTTGAGTCGGAGAATTTGATTCGCGGGGATACATTCAGCTATACATTCGATAAAGCTGGAACCTATGAATATATCCTGCATTCCGCACTTTGAGTTCTGGATTTAGTATTTTTGCCGCTATCGATTTAGTTAATTAAATGAAAATATTTTAATTAATTAGGATTTTCTTGCTAGATAATTTTACACTATGTTGGTTTGGATCGATTTTCTCTTGAGGGATAAGATGGCAAAAAGGTCCTCTCAATTGACGCGATATGGCAAGCAAATAAATTATTAATGTATATAAATATTGCAAATTATGATTATATTTAAGAAATCGTTAGCGGGAAAAATACTCAGTTTAGAAAGTTAAAGTGCGGAAGGAGGGATATATGGACGCGCTAAATCCATCTGTCAAAGGAAAGATTATTGTTACGTAGTGTTGCGTCAAGTAAAATTGCATTTGAGGATATTGAGTTCTGAGCGCATTCGGCTGCATTTCAGAGGTCTCTGCCAGGCGCAAGATCGCAGCCGGTGCAGCGATAGCAGCCGGTTAAGGCCGCACTGCCCTCCAGTCCGGACCTCTCCAGCGCAGCCTTCAGATACCATGCAAGCTCCAGCAGCCGCTCCTGAGAGGGCCTTTGCATCTGCGCCTCCCCGGCACGAAGGGGGTGGGGATAGACGGCACGCAGCACAGGCATGACGCCCCTCTCAGTGAGATGGCAGATGCACTCCTTAAGGGAGATGTCCGACTCTCCGAGACCCACGAGAATATTGGTGAAGACCCTGCCCCTGCCGAAGACCTCCACCGCCTCCACCAGCGCGTCCATTATCTCGTCGTAGGATATGCCGGGGCAGACCCTGGCAAAAATCTCCCTGTCAGCACACTCCAGGTTGTACTTGACCTCATCAGCCCCGGCATCCTTGAGGATCCTGTTGACGCCGGGAAAGGGGCTGATCGATATGCCCACCGGCACGCCGAAGCCCCTGAGGCCTCTCACAATGCGGGCCACCCTCTCAGCCTCATGGCGGGGCGAGACCTCCACCCCGCTGGTCAGTGTGATGACCTTGAGGCGGCCGGTTTCAGCCGCTCCCGCCACCATCTGCCGCACAGCCTCATCCGTCTTTATCCCTCCATGCAGTCGAGGGACTGCACAGAACTTGCAGTCGAAGATGCACCTCTCAGAGACAGTGACGTATGCCTGCTCAGGGCAGTGCAGGAGCGGCGGGACCAGCCGTCCCTCCGCCACATCCCTGCCATCCAGCATTAGTGCAACTTTATCGCCGCCAGAAAGCCGCACCAGCTTCAGGGGCGATCTGTCCGCCAGGGAGAGGCGCACAATTCGCGGTCCCGACTGAAAGAATATAGATCCCTCTCCAGCACCCGGCCCGGCTGTGGAAACCGGCCCCTCAGGGAGAGAGGCATCCGCCTGCACAGTTCCTATGGAGAGCAGCAGCGCCTTGGTCTCAAGATCCATGACGAAATCTATGCTCTACTGCCATAAATCTGTGATCCCTGCGCCAGGGGTTCAGCCCTAGGCCACTGTCACCACATTGCTCTGGGCCAGGAGGGGCCGGTTGATGTCGTCTTGGAACATGCGGAAGTCGTACTGACCCGGTGTGGAGGGAAGCTGCCAGGTCATGCTGCCGCAGCTCCGCGCTCCGATGGCCTTCTTTCCAAGGTCGAACTTGTCCGGCCGTGTCATGCCATACATCCCTATCACACCCGTTCCGGAGAGAGGAGCTCCCCAGAAGGTGACTGTGACAACTCCCCCCGGAGAGACGCGGGAGGGCTCGGCGATCACCTTGTGGCCGGAGGTGGCCTTAACCAGCACGGCATTGCTCTGGGCGGCGGGGGCTGATGCCCCGGTAAGAAAGAGCTTGAAGATATAGCTTCCCGGCTGGGATGGCGCAAATGTGACAGATCCCGACTCCCTTCCGGAGAGAGGCTGCCGCTCCACAGCCTGGGAGGAGTTGTCCTTATACATGCCGATCCAGTCGCTCTTTCCTCCGAAGGCCCCACTGAAGCTGACTGTGATCTTCTCGCACGTCAGAACGGAATCGGGTGAAGCCTTCAGGAGAGGCACAGTTACATTGAAGGGCAGGGATAGAATCCTCGATCCATTTGCATCCTGCATGGACAGCTCATAGGAGCCCTCTTTCTCTGGTGCTGCAAGTACTGCATCTCCGGATGTGTTTATGCCCAGATAGATGCTGTTCAGCTCAACTCCACCGCTGGATGGCCCCTCTGTCAGCACCGCCCAGACAGAAAAGACGGGAGCTGTGAAGTTTATGTCCATCCTGCTGCCGGGAAGGTAGCTCTTGCCGAAGAGCTGCATTGCAGCCCCGCCGCTCCCCTCCGCCTTTCCTTCAATCCTGCGGGGGCTGGCCCGAGGATACCTGTCCACGCTGGAGCCTCCTGGGATGGCATGCTCGCTGTCGCAGATCCGGATGCCCTCGCAGCCCTCCTCCGGATCGTTGAAATCGCTGTAGTTGTTGCCAGTTCTGCCGTCATCCCAGTTGTTCTGGCCGTCGTCATAGGCATTCTCCTCGTTGGAGAGATTGTTGCTGTAGATTGTGTTGTTGGTGGATACAGCCTTCTCGGAAGGCATGGCATTGTAAGAGATGACCACTCCCTTTTCCCGGGACTTTGTCTTCTGGGCAGCTTCCAGGAATGAGATATAGATGCCCTTCTCATTTCCTATGAAATCATTTCCGGTGACGATATTGTCCCTGCAGCCGTCCAGATATAACCCGCTTTCACCGCCCGTAGCATAATTGCCCTCTATGAGGTTGCCATCGCTATCCAGCAGGCATATGGCATCGAACCGGCTGGCCAGAAAGGTGTTTTTGTAGATCCGGTTTCTGTCGCTGCCCTGCAGCTTGCAACCATAGCGGTTGTCCCTCACATCGTTGCCGGCAATGAGACAACCGCTGCAGTTTTTAAGCAGCACTCCCTCTTTGCCGTTTCCCTGGATCACATCTCCGGAGATGGTGTTGTTGGCTGCCTCCATGATGAGAATCCCAACGTTTCCGCAGCCGCTGGCCATGCACCCCCGGATGATATTGTCATCCGACTGGACGAGAAATCCAGCGTCTGCAGTCCAGCCGCTGGCGCTGGTTGCCCATAAGCCCTCCACAACCACCCCGTCCGCAGCGATGGTGATGGCAGGTCCGCTCTCAGTCTGAATGTGGGGCAGGCTGCCCTCAGAGGTGATGCCTCTGAGCGTTACCGGCCTGTCCAGGATCAGGCTCTCCCGGTACTCCCCCCCGGAAATCTGCACAGTCTCCCCCTCCGGTGCTGAGTCTATGGCCGCCTGGATGCTCTCTCCAGGCCGCACTGAGATGGCTGCACTCGCGCCTGCCGCGGTGAGGCAGGCGGCTATCAGAAGCGCCATGATTGCAGTTGAGATTTTGATGAGTCTGTCCGGCAGGGGATGCATAGGAGACATAAGATCCCCATCATCCAGAGGAGTATATAAAGAAGGAGGGCCCATCTATTCTCCAAAGGGAATATCAATGGATCCAAACGGGCTTTTCCTCTACTTCGTCTACGCCTTCACCACCATATTCGTCATCGTCAATCCGGTTGAGGCCACGCTGGTCTATGTCACCCTCACCGCCTCCTGCAGCGCAGCGGAGAAGAGCCGCATCAACAGGCGCACCACCACCGTGGCCTTCGCCATAGCCATTCTCTTCGCCCTGGGCGGGGATGCCATTCTGGACATCTTCGGCATAACCGTCGACAGCCTGCGCGTGGCCGGCGGCATACTGCTATTTCTGGTGGCCATAGACATGCTGCGCGGAGTGCGCCAGCAGAAGAAGGTGACCGAGGCAGAGCTGATGGACGCCAATGAAAGGGATGACGTATCCATATTTCCCCTGGCCATACCCCTGCTCACAGGACCTGGGGCCATCACGACTGTGGTTGTGCTGATGGGAGCCGCAGAGACTGTGGGCGAGAAGGCGCTGGTGCTGCTGGCCATTGCTCTCACCTTCCTGGCCACCTTCTTCATACTCAAGTTCTCAGAGTACATCGATCAGGCCCTGGGAATCACCGGAATCATGGTCATGACCAGGATCATGGGGCTGATACTGGGGGCGGTGGCTGTGAACTTCGTGGCCGCTGGCACCTGGAACCTGTACCGCAGCATGGCTCTCTCCGGCACATGACGGAAGGAAGGGATATAGATACGAAGAGCAATGCGGGGATGCATAAAATATAGGTATGTGTATAGGTCCATGAATTCAGCATCTATCGGCCCATTTCGTGCCATTCTCTGCTGCCTTCTCATTTAGAGTCTTTTTTGGTGGGCATAGTCTAACGATATCGTTTGCTTATTAGATGCATGTCAATTTATATTAATCACGCCCGGACTGAATCAGCATCTACCGACCTACTCTCAAGCACCTAAACACATACAAATATAGTATTTTTCTATGAGCAAAAATAGGTCGTGTACTCAGATCATTGACAAGACACCCTGAATGTCATCAGATTATTGTTTCTCGGGCTTGTCGAGCAGTCCCTTCTTGCTTAGCAGCTCTCCGCTCCTGGCATGCGCCCTTCTGGAGACGGAATCATTGGCCTTCTCCATCTCGCGGGACTCGTCTGCCAGGCGTGCCGCAGCGCGCATGACCTCGTGGCCTGCTGCCGCAGCGAGGGCAATGGCAGGAAGCTCTTTGAGGCGGAAGCATGCGGCTGCATCGATGCCGGCCACTGCCTGGGCCATGTAGAGGGCGCCCACTGCCTTGGCCCGGGCGTAGGGATTTGTGAAGTTCATGCGTTCGGCGCACTTCTCAGGTGTGGCCAGGATGGTGGGGAGACTGGGCGCACCTGAGGCGATGCTGGCCATCGCCGAGTCCAGCTCCTCCTGCACCAGGCGTATGGCTCCGCAGGCTGCCAGGACCTTCAGTGCGTCCGAGTTGAAGAGGGCCATCTCAGCAGGGTCGAGGAACTCGCGCTTGGCTCCGATGAGCGGGTCCATGGGCAGGATGATATAGCCGAAGCCCTCTGCTGCCAGGGCGTCGCGGGCCTCCTTCTTGGAGGGGCCGTCGGATATGACTATGGTTGGCGTGCCCCTGAACAGCTCCCGTGCGGCTGCGGGTCCTGGTGTGGCTGCGTTGGGGCTGGAGATGACCACCAGCTGCGGCTGCCAGGCCAGGAGCTCCGCTGCAGCCTCGCCCTCCTTTCTGGTCATCTTGGGGCCGAAGCTGATGATCTTGAATTCGATGTCGGTTCTCTCCGCAATCTCGTCTAAGGAGAGGTCGATAGCCATGGATGTGGCTATGTTTCCGAGCTTGACAAAGCCGATCTTGAACATGCCGACGGCTGGGACGCGTGAAGATAAAAGGATTGCCTCTGCGATGGCTTTGCTTTCAAAAAGAGAGATCTCTGTGGAGCGCATCTTCACTGATGGATTCAGACTCGGCACTTGTAGCCTTGCTATCTGCCGTCCGGGTGAGGGGAAAGAGATCCCGGCCGCCTGGAAAATATCACAGAAATTAGAAGTTAGTATCCCATGCCGCCCTCGCGCGCACACCATG
Source organism: Methanothrix sp. (assembly GCA_018052825.1). Lineage (GTDB taxonomy): Archaea > Halobacteriota > Methanosarcinia > Methanotrichales > Methanotrichaceae > Methanothrix. The sequence continues at coordinate 11,662 of JAGPMN010000040.1, read as the reverse complement.
CGTGTCCAGCACTCCTCATGCGCCTCTGTCCCCCGGCGGAACCCGCTGCCGGATATTGCAGCAAATGTCAACCGGAGAACCATTTCAGATGCCTATGCGCTCTTCTGCGCCTCCAGATACAGAGGCAAGCACTCCTCCTCCCGCAGGAAGGAGTCGAGCTTGAGTATGGGAACAATGGGAATCCCTTCGTAAAACAGCACATCCTCTTCAATCAGTGTTACTATCAGCGGCACCACATCATTCTCGCCGGTCGCAGCTCTGTAGAATTCGCACCTCTCTCTGTGCTGCTTCACTGCCTTGAGGAGCGCTGAGAGCCTGTGGCGGCTGCCCGACCACTTCTTGCACTCGGCAAGAAATACCCGCTCGTCCTTTCTGGCAATGACATCATACTGCCTCCGTCTCTTGCCGGATGTTATAACCCGGACCCGCTGGACATCAAAGCCGTTCTCCTGGAATATGAAGGCCGCCAGCCTCTCGAAGTTCTGCCAGACCGCCTCCTCCGAAGCCCTTTGCAGGTCGGCGGCGCTCCTGATCTCCTCGAAGTTCAATGCCACAAGGCTACTCCGGCTGCTGCTGGCTGATGCAGTGCACTGTGCCAAGCCCCTGCACCATCTCCCGGCAGTTGATGCCCACCACCCTCCTCTCCGGAAATGCCTGGCCGATGATCTGCAGGGCCTTTTCGTCGTTCTCATGGCCGAATACCGGCACCAGCACCACATCATTGCCGATATAGAAGTTGGCATAGCTGGCCGGCAGCCTCCGCTCCTCGCCCACCCGGCCGGGCATGGGCAGCTTGATCACGTGCAGTGGCCTGCCGTCCTGGTCCGTCTCGGAGAGAAGCCGCTCGTAGCATCTCTTCAGTGGGAGATAATTCTCATCCTCAGTGTCCTCCTCAAAGGCGCAGAGAACCGTATCGGGAGCGACGAACCTTGCTATGTCGTCCACATGGCCGTCAGTGTCGTCTCCTGCTATGCCCTCCGGCAGCCAGATGATCTTGTCCACGCCCAAATACTCCCGCAGATAGACCTCGATCTCATCTTTGCTGAGCGCAGGATTGCGATTGGGATTGAGCAGGCACTGCTCTGTGGTAAGGAGAGTTCCGCAGCCGTTGACGTCGATCGATCCGCCCTCCAAGACTATGCCGGGCTTGAAGCACTCCATCTTCAGGTCGTCGTTGATCTGACAGGCGATCCTGGCATCGCCCATCAGCTCCGGATACTTCTCCCCCCAGGCGTTGAAGATCCAGTTGACTGCCGCCACCCGCCCCCTGCCGGGCCTGACATCTCGATTGACCACAAAGGTTGGGCCGTAGTCCCTGAACCAAACGTCGGCGTAGCTGATGATGTGAAAGCGAATGCGCTGCAGGTCGACCTTCTCCCGGCGCAGAGCGTCGACCACGGAACTGAGCATGATATCGTCTTTGACCAGCAGGTTGACCTTCTCAGATTTGTGAATGGCCCTGATGATGGAAAGGTATGCCCTCTCCACGGCCTCGATATCGGGAAAGCTGTCCAGGTCGTAAGGCCAGGAGAGCCATATGGCCTCATGCCTCTCCCATTCCGCAGGCATATGGTAGCCCAGGGAACGAGGGGTGTCCTGCAGACACAATTTCCGCTCCGCGGCCCGGCCCCTCCCGGCTGCCACGGCTCGCGTCTTTTGGCTCTCCTCCTCTCTTACCATTTCGATGACCGGCCAGTAGACGTCAGGGCGGCGGCTCCTGAAGAAGCCCCAGCCCTCCCGCACTGCCTCGTTCCTGGCCAGGTCGAGTGTCACCACCAGCACCTCCTGGGAGCTGCCGCTGGCCTCGGCGATGATCCTCCCGAATGAGTCGGAGACGAAGGAACCCCCCCAGAAGATCAGGTCGTCCTCCCGGCCCACCCTGTTGGCCGCAGCCACGCAGACGCTATTGGCGATGGCATGGCCTCGCTGCACCGTCTGCCAGGCGTCGTGCCAGTCCCCCTCCTCCGGCCTCTCCTCTCCCCTGATCCAGCCTATGGCCGTGGGATAGAAGATTATCTGGGCTCCGTCCAGTGCGGCAACGCGGGCGGCCTCAGGAAACCACTGGTCAAAGCAGATGAGTGTGGCAAATCTGGCATAGCGGGTGTTGTAGACCCGTATCTCCTCTCCTGGATCGAAATAGCTCCTCTCGTAGAAGTGGGGGTCGTGTGGAATGTGCACCTTTCTGTATGTGGGCAGCAGGCTGCCGTCTGCGTCGATCACTGCAGCGGAGTTGTAATATCCGGAGACGTCCTTTTCGAATATCGGCACGATTATCACTATCTGCAGCTCCCGGGCGAGGGCAGAGAACGCCTCGGTGGAGGGGCCGGGGATTCTCTCGGCCAGCTCAAATGCCATGGATGCATTTTGTGCGTCTCGATCTCGCTGGGGAAAATAGCGGGTACGATAGAGCTCGGGCAGGCAGACGATTTGAGCGCCTCTGTCTGCAGCCTCCCTGACCAGCTCCAGGGCTCGCTTTAGGTTGAGATCGATATCCTCCGAGATCTGGGTTTGAATCAATGCAATTGTAACAGCCGAAGGTGCTTTTCTTGCAGCCATGAAGCCTATCTCCGCCGGATAAGAGGGATCACGGGTTTAACTAGATGGCGGGATTTAGAAAAGAATCTTTTGCCGAGCCATGCCCCGGCCGTGTATTATCCGGAAGGTTGCTGTGCCGGTTATGGCACGCAACTTTTCTTGCCGGATCTTATTTTCTCACAGGCCCCCAGCCGTATACATGATCACGAAGGCAATCTTTATAGGGAAGAAAATACCAGCAAGCCTGCGGCAGCGCTGATACCCGCGCAGATGAGCGGCCGTAAGGCACGAACTCTCGACCGTTAAGGGTTTAAATCAGATCAGCGCAGTTGGGGGACGGCCAATGAAGCGCCAAGGTGGCGGAGCGGCTACGCAAATGCCTGCAGAGCATTACCACTCCGGTTCGAATCCGGACCTTGGCTTACAATTTTCCGGCAAATATTTCGCAACTGTCATCTCAGCTTTCTCCGGGCCTCTGCCCCCAATCGACCATTCCAAAAAAACGATTATTCATGCGTTTTATACTTTAATAAAATTTTGTAAATATTTTAGGGAAAAGCTTATATTGTCTCAAGTTATTTAGTTACAGTCCTAATTATTCAGGAGGCTTAATCAGTTTTGAGCGAAGTGACAGGCTACGATGCCAGCCAGATTCAGGTTCTGGAGGGCCTTGAGGCGGTCAGGCGCAGGCCTGCCATGTACATAGGCAGCACAGACGCCCTGGGCCTGCACCATCTGGTCTACGAGGTAGTGGACAACAGCGTGGACGAGGCCCTGGGGGGTTACGCGAAGAGAATCGATGTCATCCTCCGTCAGGACGGCAGCGCCTCAGTGTCAGATGACGGCCGCGGCATTCCAGTGGACAGCCATCCCCAATACAGTCGCCCTGCGCTGGAGATAGTGATGACTGTGCTTCATGCCGGAGGCAAGTTCGATCATGCATCCTATAGCGTATCCGGCGGCCTGCACGGAGTGGGCGTATCCGTGGTCAATGCCCTCTCCCTCTGGATGGAGGTGGAGGTGAGACGGAACGGTCAGGTCTACCGGCAGCGCTACGAGCGGGGCAGAATCGCCTCACCTGTGGAGGTGGTGGGCAAGAGCGAGCACACCGGAACTACAGTCACCTTCCAGCCAGATAGCTCCATCTTCGAGGAAACCGAATTCAGCTTCGACACTCTCTCTGCCAGGCTGCGGGAGCTGGCATTCCTAAACCGGGGCCTGGCCATCAGCATAAAAGACGAGCGCTCTGGCAGGGAGAACCATTTCTGCTATGAGGGTGGCATCATCTCCTTCGTCGAGTACCTCAATGCCAATAAGGAGGTTCTGCACAAGCCCCCTCTCTATTTCTCGCGCAGCAAGAACGGAACGCAGGTGGAGGTAGCCCTGCAGTACAACAACTCCTACAATGAGAATGTCTTCTCCTTCGCAAACAACATCAACACCCGCGAGGGCGGAACACATCTCATGGGATTTAGAGCTGCCCTCACCAAGACCGTCAACGAGTATGCGAAGTCCAATAAAATCTTTAAGACCGATTTGAAGCTGGGCGGCGAGGACCTGCGAGAGGGGCTGGTAGCGGTGATCAGCGTCAAGCTGCCAGATCCCCAGTTCGAGGGCCAGACCAAGACCCGCCTCGGCAACAGCTCCATCCGGGGTCTGATAGAGTCCATGGTCTCGGAGGGCCTGGCCGAGTACTTCGAAGAGAATCCGACAGTTGCCACCACCATTGTGGAGAAGGCGGGCGAAGCCATGCGCGCTCGCGAGGCTGCCAGAAAGGCAAAGGAGCTGACCCGCAGGAAGAATGCCCTGGGCTCGGGAGGGCTGCCGGGCAAGCTGGCCGACTGCTCTGATAGCGACCCGTCCAAATGCGAGATCTACATAGTGGAGGGCGAGTCTGCCGGCGGAAGCGCGAAACAGGGTCGCAACCGCCACTTCCAGGCCATCCTCCCCCTGCGTGGCAAGATCCTCAATGTGGAGAGGGCCAGGCTGGACAAGATCCTCAAGAACGCCGAGATACGCAATATGATCGTGGCTTTCGGAACGGGCATAGGCGACGACTTCGACATCACCAAGGCCCGCTACCACAAGGTGGTCATAATGACAGATGCAGATGTGGACGGCTCGCACATTCGCACACTGCTCCTCACATTCATCTACCGCTACATGAGGCCCCTGATCGAGGCGGGCTATGTCTTCATAGCCCAGCCGCCCCTCTACATGGTCAAGAAGGGAAAGCAGGTCAGCTATGCCTACACAGATGAAGAGCTCAACGAGCTGGTCAGGTCCATGGCCAAGCCTGCGATACAGAGGTACAAGGGCCTGGGAGAGATGAACCCGGAGCAGCTATGGGAGACCACCATGAACCCTGAGAAGAGGACCATGCTAAAGGTGACGCTGGAGGACGCAGTGGAGGCAGACCGCATCTTCACAATACTCATGGGAGATCAGGTGGAGCCGCGGCGCGAGTTCATAGAGAAGCACGCCAAATATGTGAAGAACCTTGACATTTGAAGCGGATACGAGGTGGCTTTGACGGAAGTTCAGGTTAATCTAACTGAGGAGATGAAGTCCTCTTACATCGATTATGCCATGAGCGTCATCGTGGGCAGGGCTCTGCCAGATGTGAGGGACGGCCTCAAGCCGGTTCACCGGCGCATCCTTTATGCCATGTATGAGCAGGGCATGACCCACGACCAGCCATACAAAAAATCGGCGCGTGTGGTGGGAGATGTCATGGGCAAGTACCATCCCCACGGGGATGCGGCCATATACGAGACCATGGTGCGCATGGCCCAGACCTTCTCCATGCGCTATCCTCTCATCGACGGCCAGGGCAACTTCGGATCGATTGACGGCGATCCGGCTGCGGCCATGCGCTACACCGAGGTGCGGCTGACCAGTATTGCAGAAGAGCTGCTTGCGGACATCGAAAAGAATACCGTAGACTTCGTTCCCAACTACGACGGCACTCTAAAGGAGCCTCTTGTTCTGCCAGGCAAGATTCCCAACCTCCTGCTCAACGGCTCCACAGGAATTGCCGTGGGCATGGCCACAAACATCCCTCCCCATAACCTGAGGGAGCTGTCCGCGGCGATTATCCATCTTATAGACCAGCCTTCAGCCACCTTGGGCGAGCTGATGCAGATGCTGCCCGGGCCGGACTTTCCAACGGGCGGCTACATAGTTGGCCGGGCGGGGATTGAGGCCGCCTACAGCAGCGGCCGGGGCAGCATAATCCTCCAGGCCAAATCGGAGATTGAAGAGGGGCCGAGGAGCACAAAGATCGTCTTCACCGAGCTGCCATATCAGGTCAACAAGGCCAAGCTAATCGAGGATATGGCGGAGCTGGTCAAGGGTGGCCGGCTGGAGGGCATATCCGACCTGCGGGACGAGTCGGACAAGGACGGCATCCGCCTGGTGGTGGAGGTCAAGGCAGGCTTCAATGCCAGTGTGGTCCTCAATCAGCTTCACAAGCACACGGCTCTGCAGAGCAGCTATGGCATCAACAACATGGTACTGGTGGACGGCCTGCCCAAAACCGTCTCCCTCAAGGAGATGCTGGAGCAGTATATCTACTATCGCTCTACCGTTATAGAGAGGCGCACCCGCTTCGACCTGGATGCTGCAGAGAAGAGGGCCCATATCCTGGCCGGCCTGCTCATCGCTCTCCGCAATATAGATGAGGTCATAAGGATAATAAAGGCCGCTCCCTCGCCCAATGAGGCCAGGGATTCCCTGATGCAGACCTTCTCCCTATCCGAGGAGCAGGGCAGGGCCATACTGGATATGAGGCTGCAGAGGCTCACGGGCCTAGAGCAGGAGAAGATAGTCTCAGAGGCGGCTGAGCTGGAGAAGCTCATCGCCAGGCTGCGGCAGATCCTTTCAAGCAACCAGGAGATTCTGGCCATCATCAAGCAGGAGCTGGCGGAGCTGGCTGAAAATTACGGTGACGAGAGGCGGACCGCCATCATCGAGGCCAACGGCGAGGTCTCCCACGAGGACCTGATTCAGGAGGAGGATGTGGCTGTGACCATCACCTCCTCCGGCTACATCAAGAGGCAGCCTCTCACCACATATCGCAGCCAGCGGCGGGGCGGCAAGGGGGTAATAGGAGCCGAGACGAAGAGCGAGGAGTTCGTGACAGATGTCTTCACCGCCTCCACCAGGGACTACCTGCTCTTCTTCACGGACAAAGGCAAGGCCCACTGGCTGAAGGTCTACGAGGTCCCATCCCTGGGCCGGGCGGCGCGTGGCAAGTCCATTGTCAACCTGCTGCAACTGGAGCCAGACGAGAGGATCACCGGCGCCATTCCTGTGAAGAGCTTTGACTCGGGATTCATCGTCCTGGTCACGCGCAGCGGCAGCATAGTCAAGATGCCACTGCAGGCATTCTCCAATCCCAGAAAGGGCGGCATCAAGGCAGTGAACCTGAAGGGCGACAGCCTGGTCTCGGCAAAGCTCACTGACGGCAGCCGGGAGCTGCTCATCGCCACAAAGTTCGGCAAGGCCATTCGCTTCAAGGAGGAGGAGGTGCGGGCCTCCAATCGCGGCACAATGGGGGTCAAGGCCATCAGCCTGAGCCCGGGAGACGAGCTGATAAGCATGGATGTGATCCGGGTGGGGGCAGGATACACACTGCTCACCATCACAAATCGGGGCTACGGCAAGAGGACGGAGATGAGCGAGTACCCGCTGCAGAAGCGGGGCGGCATGGGCGTCAAGAACATCGACGCCAGGAAGGGCTTCGTCTGCTGCACCACAGCCGTCTCCGATGAGGACGAGCTGCTGGTGACAACCAAGGAGGGCGTGGTGATCAGGATTCCGGCCAGCGAGATCCGGGTGCAAGGCCGGGCCACCCAGGGTGTGCGCATCATGAATGTCAAGGCGGGGGACGAGGTGGTGGCGGTGGCCAGGATAAGCTGAGGCCGATCGCTGCTATTGGCATTTTTCCTTCGCATCTACACCTGCCAGATATCCCGGGGCATTTGTGTCAGGCTCACAGCCCCGCCGGGTGTGGTCAGGAACGTATCCTCGATTCCCACCACGCCTTTGTTCGGATAGAATATCTTGGGCTCGATTGCGATCGTCATATTGCTCTGCAGTATATGGTCCAGCGGCCCTATTACCGGATACTCGTCCAGCTCCAGGCCCACCCCGTGGCCGACAAAGCCGCATTTGTTGCCGTTGCTTCCGCCCAGGCTATCTCCGTACCCCAGCCTCGCCCCCTCAGCCTCTGACAGCTCGAAAAGCGCTCTGCCCGTCCGGCCGCTGACCATCTGCCCGGCCACCGTCTCCTCTATCAGCCGGGCTGCCTGATAGGCATCCTCAAGAGCAGGCTCCAGCCTGCCGATGGAAAAGATGCGGGTGGCATCGACGATATAGCCGTTGTAGATCCCCACGCAGTCCACGAACACCGGCTGGTTTCTCTTGATACGCGCAAATCCCGCCCCCTGGGGGAAGATGAGGGACGTGCCCCGCCCTCCGCTGGGCGAGGCCAGGAAGCTGGGATATGCCGCCTCCGGCCCGGCCATGACATGGCCCAGGGGGACGATGCTGTTGAAGCGGCGGAAGCGCAGGGAGCCCTGATGGCCCATGGAGCGCATAACAGACTCGATCCTGCAGATCAGGTCCACCTCCCTCATGCCCTCCTCCAGATAGTTCGGCACAGAATTGAAGCCTGCCTCCAGAATGCGCGCCGCCTCAGAAATCAGGCCCAGCTCGAACTCAGACTTGACGGACCTGATGTGCCTGATCCCCTCAGCCACATCGACGAGCCTGGCATTCTCCAGGGCCTTGTTGACCTTTAAATAGAAGCTGCAGGGCAGCACATCCATCTCCAGCCCGATCGTAGCCCCGGAGGGGATGCCCAGGTCCGACTTGAGGTTTCTCATGTTCTTGAGGGGCAAAACCTCCAGTGGCGACTCCTGCCTGGCCCTCTCCAGGCTCCTCTTCATCATGACGACCGGCTCGCCATCCCTGGGGATGTAGACCAGGCCGTCCTGAGCAGTGCCGCAGAAGTAGCAGATGTCTACAGCATGAAAGAGCAGTGCACCGTCCATGCCGCCGTGGCTTCCGTCTGACTCATCCTCCATCCCCTCCATGCGGGACTGCAATGCCTTTATCCTGCGCTCGATCTCTGACCTGGGGGTAAGAACATACTCCATTAGAAATTCACCATAAATTATTTATTTTGCTCTCAAATGATACAAAGGCAGTCTGATTGAAATATACTTCGATATGACATTCACTTCTCAGCCACCTCTGCCCGCCATTCGGGCAGCATCCTTTTGTGCTCAAACTCCTTGCCGGCCAGGGCGTCATCCTCTTCAATCCGACTCTGGCAGAACGCCTGGTACTGCTCCAGGGCCAGACGCTTTGGCTCCTCCATCGAGATCTCGCCGCCGTGCTCAAGAATGGCCCGCTGGTTGAGCTCTCCTATTTCCTCTGCAAGGAGGTGGTTCTTGGCAACAATGGTGTCCGGCTGCCGGACCGCGGGCACCCTTCCAGGAAGTGAGCCCCATGTTGGGCCTGGTGGCATCGGTCCGTTCTGTTATGATCTCGGCTGCTGTATGGCCGGTTATGGCCCAGTGGAGCTTGTTTTGAACCATCTTGATGAACTCCTGGGTGCTCTCGAGCTGGGGATAGCAGCCGATGGAGAGTGTATAGATATCGCGGATCTTCTGGTAGAAGCGCTTCTCTGATGCCCGGATGTCAAGGATGCGCTCCAGCAGCTCGCGAAGTAGTCGGCTCCGAAGGCCTGCTCGCCCTTCAGCCTCTGGTCATCCAGAACAAAGCCTTGACCATATACACCCGCAGGCATTCGGTAGCCTGGACGCCCCGGTGGCTGCGGACCCGGTAGCCGACGGCCAGTATCATATCCAGATTGTAGAAGTCTATCAATCGCTCTGCCTGGCGGATGCCATCGGTTTGAACTATCCGGAATTTCCGGATTGTTGCCTCTTGGCTCTGCTCATGGTCGCTGTAGATGTTGATGATATGCTCGCTGATGGTTGGCACCGACACCTGAGAAAATGCTATTTAGTATATCCTGTTTTTCCTCTTAGAGAGCCTCATTTAACCTCTGTGCTCTCAAAGAGATATGCGCCCAAAAGGAGCATGGAAACGCAGCAAATAGCCGAAGCTCCCAGGTCAACTAAAGGGGAAAATGCGCCTGTGCCGATCAATCCGTATCTCAGGCCGTCCACGCCGTAAGTGAGGGGATTGAGGTATGCGAGATCCCTTATCAATTCCGGAAATCTCTCGATGGGAAAGAGCGCGCCGGAGAGGAAGAACAATGGAAATATGAGGATGTTCATGATCAGGCTGTATCCGGACATGTCTTCCATCTTTGAGGCGAAGGCCAGTCCCAGTCCAATGAATGTCGCGGCTACCAGGACCATATATACCAGGGACAATAGTAATCCTGCAAGGCTTGGCATCTTCATTCCCAGCAGTATCCCCGAGATGAGTATTATAATTGCCTGAAGAATGCCGGTGGTCAGGCCTCCAGCCGTTCTCCCCAAGACGATGGCAATTCTGCTTACAGGTGCGACCATGATCTCCTTTAAGAAACCGAATTCCCTATCCCATAAGACGGAAAGACCTGCAAATGTGGCTGAGAAGAGCAATGTCATACCTATGATCCCAGGAGTCAGAAAGCTGACATAGCTTAAACCAGACGGTATGCCCGGCATCGTACCGCCAAATCCTATTCCAAGGAAGGCGAGGAAAAAGAAGGGCGAGGCTATGGACCCTATGAGACGGCTCTTAAGGCGGAAGAAGCGCAGCATCTCCCGAAGCCAGATGCTGTAAATGGCATTGAGGTCCTCTCTCATCGTCTCCTCCTGTGCGCCGTTGAGTTGTTCCCGGTGTCCCTTATCTTCCTGCCGGTGTACTTGAGAAAAACATCTTCCAGGGAGGGCTTATGGAGCCCTACGGAGGTGATCACCGTGCCGCATTTGTTTGCCTCCTGAATGATCTCCGGAATCCTGGATTGAGCATGATCCACCATCAGCTCGAGAGTTCCATTAATCACGGCGACGGACTTGATCCAGGGGAACGATTGCAGGCATGGCAACAACGCCTCTGTGCCCATCTGAACCTCAAGGCTGATAGTATCAGATCCGATCATATCTTTGAGGTTTGATGGTGTGTCCAGGGCCACGACCTTGCCCTTATCGATGATAGCCACACGATCGCATAGGGCATCTGCCTCCTCCATATAATGTGTGGTGAGGATAATTGTAACCCCCTTCTCTTTGTTCATATTGCGAATGTACTCCCATATATACCGCCTTGTCTGGGCATCCAGGCCAAGGGTGGGCTCGTCCATGAAGAGCACATGGGGATAATGCATCAGGCCTCTTGCAATCTCAAGCCTCCGCTGCATGCCGCCGGAGTAGTCCTCCATTTTTATATCGGCCTTGTCTACCAGATCCACCAGCTTTAGAACCTCATCAATCCTCTCCTGGCGCAGGCGGCCATTCATTCCGTACATCCTGCCATGAAAGTCCAGGTTCTCCCTGCCAGTAAGCATGCCATCCCAGGCCGGATCCTGGAATACGACGCCGATGGAGGATCGAACTGCATTTCTTTCTCGGATCACATCATGGCCCCATACCTGGGCCTTCCCATCTGATGGTGTGAGCATGGTGGTAAGCATCTTTATGATAGTGCTTTTGCCAGCGCCATTGGCTCCCAGGAGACCGAATAGCTCTCCTTTATATATTTCGAGATCTATGTGATCCACAGCAGTCGTCTCGCCGAACCTTTTAGTCAGACCATGCATAGAGATCGCAACCTCATCCATCCGGCCGTCCGCTGATTCAACTCCCCTTGTGATCTCGTTCACCTTCTCAATGATGTACTCGCCTCAAGTCAAATTCGCATCATTCTCCTTCTCCAAGATATAGTTCTCGATTCTGGTAGCAGGCCTGGCAAGCATTGCAGTATTCCATCTTCAGCCTGCATATTAAGCGAAATCGGATAGTCTACCTATATTGTGGAGTGAACCCCTCCGAGTGGACAATGAGTTAAGCAACTTCAACTCATGGAGGGAAATATATGAAAAGGACGAGGCAGCGCTACGACCGTGCATTCAAGATATCGGTAATAGCAGAACTTGAGA
>JAGPMN010000039.1 GCA_018052825.1 Methanothrix sp. | reverse complement strand
GTGTCAAAATGATGGCCGCTGCATTCACTTTTAACCTATATCAGCTCTGCACACTGAAAAAAGCGAATATCATCTAAGATGAGCGGTAGCTGTCGAAGAATAACCGAAAAAGATGGTTAATCAAGGAGGCTCTTCGCTATTTCCTGTGGGTAACCTCATGATATCTATTTTGGTATCATGATGCAACTTCACTTATTACTCCGACTTGAGAGGCGGTTGGCATTGATATTATGATGATTGGCGGTCTCCCGGCAATTTAGCTATAACTTGGATTGTGTCTCGGGATTCCAGTTTACCCACACAAAACAGCGAGGAGCCATCAAGGAAATTTGGCGTCTGAAGAGCGGAAAAATGGTTGAATCGTTGGCCGAGCCGTATATCTGATAGGAGACCTGAAGTAATTAGGAATCCTCGAGTGGATCACGGGTAAAAAGTATTTAACGATGGACGAGGAGTAATGATATTAGGATACAGGGCCGCTACGAAATTACAGCAAATTCGGCACACTGCCTGTTGAAAGCCGAGAGGGATAATTCTTTTAAGGAAAACGGCACTATCGCTGAATATACTGCATCGCAATCGGTGTTGCAGCCAGGAGCGCCTCAATGCCAGTCTCAGCCGCCAGGGTTGTTATCATAAGCATATTCCTGATTGGTGGAATGCTTCTCGCCGGAGTGATAATGCAGCCGGAAGCATCCCTGCAAGCCTGGGATGTGCGCGAGTCCGACTTTCCAGCCAACTCCAGCCAGGAGGATAGGCTCGCCTTTCTTATCCGGTATGCCATTCTGGCTCCATCGAGCCATAACAGCCAGCCCTGGAAGTTCAATGTCTCAGAGGATCGCATCCTCATCTATGCCGATGAAAAAAGAGGGCTCTCTGTAGCCGATCCTGATCAGAGGGAGATGCACATCAGCCTCGGCTGCGCACTGGAAAATCTGGTGATAGCGGCCGAGCACTTCGGCTACAGCAGCAATATAACTTACTTTCCAGGGGAGAAGGATCTGGTGGCTGAGGTGGAGCTGCAATCAGCAGCCATTCCTGAATCGGATGCTAATTCCATTTTATTTTCTGCTATAAAATCACGCCAGACCAATCGCAATCCCTACCAGGCTCGCAGCATTACCGATGCCGATATGCATGAGCTATATTCGACAGCCGGGCATAAGAGCTCCCGGCACCGGGAGTCTCTTTTCAATGCCACACTCCCCGCAGCGGCTGTATTCCTCTCAAACGACTCTGCAATCATAGAAAGCTTCCGGAGGCTCGTGGTTCAGGCGGACGACATCCATTACTCCGATGCCGACTACAAGGCGGAGCTCGGTCGCTGGCTGGGCCAGGGAAGCCTCGGGCCGACTGGCCTGCAGGCCAAAGCGGCTCAACTTGAATTGGTCTTCCTGGACATGGGACCGCAAGAGACTGCGAAGGATGCTGAGCTGATAAACAGCACGCCTTATATCGGCTTTGTCTGCACGGAAAGGATAGGCGAGAACGCCAACTCGAGCGCTTATGCCACCAGGATTTCAGCAGTCATCGCCGGCAGAACCTTTGAGCGCTTCTGGCTGGCAGCCACTGCCCGGGGGTTGAGCCTGCAGCCCATGAGCCAAGCTCTGGAGGTGCAGGAGACAAAAGAGAAGCTGTTCGGGCTTCTTCCCTCCGGCTCAGGGAATATGTCCGAGGTACAGCAGACCTTCCGGCTGGGCTATGCCGCCAATGAGGGCAAGCATACGCCGAGAAGGCCTCTAGAGGGCACAATCGAGTCGTAGAGTCTCTTTATCAGTTGTAGTGGGCTATCACCCTGGATACCTTCCCGTTTTCATCGAAGAACATGACCTCGATGGCCATCTTTCCCTGGACGGACCTGTAATAGAGGGCAATGGACTCGATGCTCTGGGTGAGCTCCACAAGCTCGAAATGCAGGTCCGGAGCCCTCTCCAGGGCTGCCTGCCAGTACTGGCGAGCCAGATCTTTGCCCCGGAGCGTCCCGCTATCGACTCCCATGGCGACCTTTATCATGGGTGTGGTTACCTCGACATCCTCTGAATAATGGCTCAATATGCGGTCCAGGTCGTGGGAATTCCACGATTCAATCCATTCTTCAGCAAATTTTTTAGCATCCGGAAGCAAATCTGTTTCCCTCTTTCTCAATGATCAGAATTCATGATTATTTACAATCATATGCTATCCCTCCATTCAGTATTTCCTTCTTCCGGAAGAGCGGCACGGGCTCTGACGCCTGGGCTGTCGAGCGCCGCACAGCCACAGACGATATTATGCGAGAACTATGGCCGTCCAGATTGCATCCCGCTTCATCCTCTCTACTCTGGAAAACCCTTAAATACCAGGCCACAAACGAGCTACATATTCCGCACGGGGTTATGCCCTGGGCGCATGAACCGGCATGGTTCGAACGCGCGCACATCGCGCGTGAGTCGGCCCGCAGGGGGCCATGCGGAGGATTGAAATGGCATTTGAGAAGACGAATCCAAGGTTAGTTCGCCTCATCGGCGACCTTAAGGCGGCATCTCGCGAAAGCGGCGCACCGCTCTGGCGCGATATAGCCAGGAGGCTTGAGAAGCCCGCCAGAAGCTACGCTGCTGTAAACCTCAGCAAGATCAACAGACACACCGAGCCCAATGATACTGTTCTGGTGGCCGGCAAGGTTCTTGCCGCCGGAGATATCGAGCACAGCGTGACTGTGGCGGCGCTCAATTTTAGCAGCCAGGCAAAGTCCAAGATCCTGGCGAAGGGCGGTGCATGCATGGCCATTGAAAAGCTGATGGAGCAGCACCCCAAGGGGTCCGGCATAAAGATTTTGAGGTGAGGCGATGATAGTAGTAGATGCAACTGGCTTGGTAATGGGCCGCCTGGCGAGCTTCACAGCCAAGAGCCTTCTCTCTGGCGAAGAAATCAGGATCGTCAATGCAGAAAAGGCCATCATCACCGGCGAGAGGAACTTCATATTCGCGGATTACGGTCACACCAGGGAGCGCGGCCACAAGGAGAGAGGTCCCTACTTCCCCCGCCGCCCTGAGATGATCCTCAAGAGGACAGTGCGCGGCATGCTACCCTACAAGATGAGAAGAGGAAGAGATGCCTTCTCCCGCCTGCGGGTCTATGTGGGAGTACCAAGGGAGCTAAAGGGCATGGAGATGCAGCAGCCTGCCGGCACCAAGATGAGAAACGAGAGCAATAACAAGTACATCGAGCTGGGGGCCTTGAGCCGCAGGCTCGGCGCAAACTTCTGAAGGGCTTGTTTATGAAGATAATCAATACCTCAGGTAAGAAGAAGACGGCAACCGCAAGGGCCACTTTGAAGGAAGGAAATGGCGTAGTGCGCATCAACAGGGTGCCGCTGGACGTCTATGAGCCTCGCCTGGCCAGACTCAAGATTCAGGAACCCATTCGGATTGCAGGCGATGCCATCAAGGGAATGAACATCGATGTGGTCGTCGCAGGTGGCGGCATCATGGGGCAGACCGATGCCGCTAGAACGGCAATTGCCAAGGGCATTGTGGAGTGGACTGGGGACACGGCCCTCAAAGAGGCATTCTCAGAGTATGACAGAAATCTCCTCGTCAGCGATCACCGCCAGAAGGAGAAGAAGAAGTTCGGCGGACTTGGTGCCAGGTCTAAGTACCAGAAGTCCTACAGGTGAAACTGCTTGATTCCAGTCAGGTGCTTTTCCTGTGGCAAAGTGATCTCTCATGTCTGGGAGGAATACCGGGAGCGCATCAAGACCGAGCCTCCCGGCAAAGTCCTGGATGACCTGGGGATAGAAAAATACTGCTGCAGGCGCATGCTTCTCTCTCACGTGGAGATAGTGGACACGCTGAGGCGGTACCAGTAAACGGGAGGGGTTGTAGGGTAGCCTGGTCCATCCTACAGCGTTCGGGACGCTGTGACCTGAGTTCGAATCTCAGCAACCCCATCATACTCTTCCTTTTAGAGGTGGCTATTTGAAGGGCGAGAAATATACCAGATATGAACGTGCGCGCATTGTAGGAGCACGTGCTTTGCAGATCTTCATGGGCGCTCCAGTGCTGATCGAAACCGGCAAAACCGACCCTCTCGAAATAGCATTAGAAGAGATGAAGCTGGGCGCAATTCCCATAACCGTAAAACGCAGGTAGGTGAATTAGTTGGAAGAAGATGAGGTGATGACGGTATCGGGAGAATATGAGACTCTCATACCAATTGATGAGTACCTGGCGGCAGGAGTGCACATCGGTACTCAGCAGAAGACAAATGATATGATGCCCTATATTTACAGGGTAAGAAGCGACGGCCTTTATGTCCTGGACGTCCAGTCCACTGACAAGCGCATCCGGCTGGCAGCCAAGTTCCTGGCCAGGTACGATCCGGCCAACATCCTTGTTGTATCGGCCAGGCAGTACGGCCAGAGGCCGGCCACCATGCTCGCCAAAGCCATAGGCGCAAGGGCCAACGTGGGCCGCTTTGTGCCCAATACGCTGACCAATCCAGCCTTTCGCGGATTTATCGAGCCCGATGTTCTGCTGGCCACTGACCCCAGCGGCGACGCCCAGGCTGTGAGCGAAGCTGTGGATGTTGGCATTCCGGTGATCGCCCTCTGTGATACCAACAACATGACCTCCAATGTGGACCTGGTCATACCCACCAACAACAAAGGCAGGAAGGCTCTAACTCTTATCTACTGGCTCCTTGCCCGCCAGGTCCTGCGGGAGAGGGGCGAAGAGGACCGGTTCAAATACACCGTCTCAGACTTCGAGATGGAGTTTTGAGCCATGCGGCATCCGGCGGTAGCAGGTCAGTTCTATCCTGGCAGCAGCCAGCAGCTCGCCCATCAAGTGGATGGCATGCTGCATGATGTAGCGGAGCTGCCTGTTAAGGGGGCTGTGGCCCCTCATGCCGGATACATCTATTCAGGTCAGGTAGCAGCCGAAGTCTACTCTCGCCTACCCAAAGCGGAGACCTATGTGCTCATAGGCCCCAATCACCACGGCCTCGGCTCACCTGTGGCCCTCTCCCGCGACTCCTGGAAGACGCCACTCGGTGTCGTGGAGACCGACCAGGAGCTGGCCGACGCCCTGGCCGGAGGAATCATAGATCATGATGAAACGGCCCACCGGCCTGAGCACTCAGTGGAGGTCCAGATCCCATTTCTGCAGAGGCGCTTTGCAGATTTTAAAATCCTGCCAGTCTGCATGGGACTGCAGGATATGGAGACGGCAGTGGAGGTCGGCCAGGAGATCTCAGCCGCGGCCAAAAAGCATAGTCGCAAAGTGGTTGTGATCGCCAGCAGCGACTTCACCCATTACGAGCCGCAGGAGATCGCCCGAAAGGTGGACAGTCGGCTTCTGGAAGCTATTTTGAACATGGATGTCTCTGAGCTGTACAATAGAGTATACCGCTACAATGCCTCTGCCTGCGGCTACGGTCCGATTGCAGCCACAATCACCGCTGCCGCCGCCCTGGGGGCGCAGACCGGCAAATTGCTCTGCTATGCCACCAGCGGAGATGTGAGCGGAGACTACGGCCAGGTAGTCGGGTACGGAGCTGTTGTCTTCACCTGAGGAGGCCTGTCACTGACTGCGGCTTCGGCTCCCGGCAAGGTTATACTCTTCGGAGAGCATGCCGTCGTCTCCGGCATCCCGGCTCTGGGAGGTGCCTTAGACCTGAGGGCTAAGGTGATAGTAACGGATTGTCCCGGCAAACTGCTCATCGAAACGGAGGGCCTTTTTGTGAGCGGATTCTCCCTCGACCTTCTCTCAGGTCAGATCCTCTGCCAGCAAGCCTCCCATGCCACACGCTATGTCTCTGCGGTGCTCAGGGAGCTTGATGCCTCGAACCTCTCAGTAAGGATCGAATCATCCATCCCGCCTGCCTCAGGCCTGGGATCGTCGGCAGCCATAACCGTGGCCACTGTGGCCGCCTTGAGCCGTCACCTGGGCCAGGATCTGACTGCAAAGGATGTGGCAGCCCTCTCCCACCGCATAGAAAAGTCCGTCCAGGAGGGGCTGGGAAGCTCCATGGATACCGCCCTGGCAACCTTCGGCGGCTACCTTCGGGTATCCGGGCAGGTCGAGCCCCTCACCCTGCCGCCCCTGAGGATAGTGGTGGGCGACACAGGAGCTCCTCACGACACCAGAAATGAGGTCGCCCGGGTGCAGGCGCTCAAAGAGCGCTATCCTGATGTGGTGAGCCCCATATTTCAGGCCATAGGAGCCATATCTGAGAAGGCCGTCAGCCTCATTCAGGAACAGAATCTGCCGGAGCTGGGGGCGCTCATGAATGCCAATCACGGCCTGCTGGAGGCACTCGGCGTCGGCAGCCAGCAGCTGTCCGATCTGGTCTATGCAGCCCGGAAGGCTGGGGCCTGGGGGGCCAAGATCACGGGGGCTGGAGGTGGTGGCTGCATGATTGCCCTTCCCGGCACCGGCAATATAAAAATCCTTACAGCCGTCATCGAGCAGGCAGGGGGCAGAGCCTTTGCGGCCATGGTTGGCTGCCAGGGCGTTCGCATGGAGGCAGATCCTTGAGCAGAGTTCTGAAGATTGGGGGCAGCATCATCACCGACAAGAGCCGTGATCTGACGGCCAGGCAGGATGAGATTGTGCGGACTGCGAAGGAGATAGCCTCCTGCCCCCAGGATCTGGTGCTGGTGCACGGAGCCGGCTCCTTCGGACATATCCCTGCGAGGCGCTTCGGGCTTCCCGAGAAGTTCAGCCCGCAGGGATTGGTGGCGACTCATATGTCAGTTGTCAGGCTCAATGAGATGGTGGTCCGGGCTCTTGGGGATGCAGGTGTGGCATGCCTGCCCATCCAGCCCCTCTCATGCGTGACGCTGCGGGATGGCCGGATCGACAGCTTCTTCCTCCATCCCATCAAGGAGATGCTGAAGAGAGGCATCCTTGCAGTCCTGCACGGAGATGTGGCCATGGATTGCACTCGAGGGGCGGGCATAGTCTCCGGAGACCAGCTGGTATCATACCTCGGCAAGGCCCTTTCTGCGGAAGTGGTTGCTGTAGGCTGCGACGTGGAGGGAGTCATGCTCTGCGGCCGGCCGTTGCAAGAGGTGCGGCGGCGCGACCTCTCAGCCATAGGGAGCGCCCTGGGGGGCAGCGCCGGAGTGGATGTCACCGGCGGCATGAGGGGAAAGCTTCTGGAGCTGCTTGATCTGGCGGACAGCGGCATCTCCTCGGTTATATTTGATGCCGGAAAGGAAGGAAACATCCGGCGGGCGCTTCTAGGCGAAAATGTGGGAACGCGCGTGGAGGGATCGGCCTGACGGGCATCACATCCAGCCGCAAGCTAGATCACATCAGGATCTGCCTGGACCGGCCGGTTGAAGGGCAGAGCAGGCACTTCGACGACATATCCCTTGTGCACCGGGCGCTGCCGGAGATCGATGAGGATGAGATCGATACATCCTGCTGGTTCCTGGGCAGGAAGCTGAGAGCGCCCCTGATGATCTGCGCCATGACAGGAGGACACCCGGATGTCGCGTCCATCAACCTGCACCTCGGCCAGGCTGCGTCGGAGCTGGGCATAGCTATAGGCGTGGGCTCGCAGAGGGCGGCACTGGAGGACTGCAGCCTGGAGAAGACCTTCTCTGTTGTGCGGGACGCGGCCCCCGACGTCCCAATAATCGGCAACATCGGGGCTGTGCAACTGAAGAGGTCCGGCCCGGAGATCATCGAGCGGCTCGCCGATATGATAGACGCCGATGCCATTGCCGTGCACCTCAACTTCCTTCAGGAGAGCATACAGCCGGAGGGAGACCGTGACGCCTGCGGCGTGCTGGATGCCCTGAGGTCCGCTGCAGCGGGACGGCTGCCCATCATCGTCAAGGAGACGGGTGCGGGCATCTCTCGGGAGACTGCTCGGGATCTGATGCATGCCGGCATAAAGATCATAGACGTCTCCGGAGCGGGTGGCCTATCGTGGGCTGCGGTTGAGGCCTCCCGGGCGGAGGAGGCGGAGGATGAAGAGCTGGCCCAGATGGGAAGGCTATTTGCAGAATGGGGCATTCCCACACCGGTGAGCATCGTCGAGTGCCGGACGGCGGGGGCTTTTGTAATATCCTCAGGAGGAGTGCGAAGCGGCCTGGATGCCGCAAAGAGCCTGGCCCTTGGGGCCAGCATCGCCGGGGCGGCTCTGCCCCTCCTCCGTCCGGCCACAATGGACAGTGATCATGTGATAAGGGTTATGAATTCATATCTGCGGGCGCTGAGGATATCCATGTTCCTCACCGGCTGCAAGAGCATCACAGAGCTGGCAGCAGTCCCTCTCGTGGTTCTAGGAAGGACCGGAGAGTGGCTGGCCTCGCGTGGATATGACATAAAGGCATTTTCTGCTTACAGAGAGTTGGCAAGATGAAGGATATTGCAATCATCGCCGTGGGCGGCTACAATGAGATTGGCCGCAATATGACGGCGATAAGGATAGGAAAGGACATCGTGGTGATGGATATGGGCATCAGGCTGGACCGTGTGCAGATTCACGAGGATACAGACGTGGAATCGATGCAGTCCGCTGACCTGATCAACATGGGTGCCATACCCGATGACAGCATCATGCAGAATGTTGATGGAAAGGTGAGGGCCATTGCCTGCACGCACGGGCACCTAGATCATATCGGAGCCATCTCCAAGCTGGCTCACAAGTATCATGCCCCTATCATCGCTTCGCCGTTTACAGCGGACCTCATAAATCAGGAGATCAAGTCCGAGAAGATCTTTGGAGTGAAAAATCCGCTGCATGTCATGAATGCCGGAGAGAGGTTCCAGATCACAGAGGACATCGAGCTGGAGTTTATCCGCGTGCAGCACAGCATTGTGGACTGCGTCTTCGCCGCCATTCACACTCCCAAGGGCATCATACTCTACGCCAATGACTTCAAGATAGACAGGTCTCCAACTCTGGGTGAGCCGCCAGACTTCGCCCGGCTCAGAGCCATAGGCAAGCAGGGCGTGCTGGCCCTAATCACCGAGACCACCAATGCCGCTGTCTGGGGAAAGACTCCTTCCGAAAAGATCGCCAAGGACCTGGTGTGGGATGTGCTCATCGGCACCGAGGAGTCCAGGTCCGGGGTCATGGTCACCACATTCTCCTCCCACATTGCCCGCATCCGGGCTATCATTGAGGCGTCCCATAAAATGAACAGAAAGCCGGTGCTATTGGGCCGGTCCATGGAGAAGTACTGGAGCACAGCAGTCAGGACCGGCTATGCCGGCCAGGGGGACGTTGCCGTCTTCGGCCGGAGGAAGTCTGTGGACAAGGCCCTGAAGAAGATCATGTCTGAGGGCAAGGACAAATACCTGCCCATCATGACAGGCCATCAGGGCGAGCCGGGTGCCATCCTGAGCCGCGTAGCTGGAGGCGAGACTGACTATCAGGTCGAGTCAGGGGACCGGGTCATATTCTCGGCGGGCATAATTCCTCAGCCGCTCAACGAGTCCAACCGGCATACGGTGGTGACCAAGCTCAAGATGCGGGGCGGAAGGATTTACGATAATGTGCATGTCTCCGGCCATGCCTGCAGAGAAGATCACTGGGAGCTCTTGCGAATGATTCAGCCGGAGCATGTCATCCCCAGCCACGGAAATCTGGTCACGCATGGAAGCTACTTGATGATGGCCGAGGAGACTGGCTACTCTCTGGGCTCCAACATCCACCTTGTGAGAAACGGCCAGGAGCTTCTCATCGATTAAAGATGGATACAATAGACCGGGATTGAGGTGATGCGACGTGACAGTAAAGCTTGGTCTTAATGCAGAGCTGGAGAATAGGTCGGCCCTGGTAGCTGAGGCTATTGAAAAGATGCTTCCCGTGGTGCATCCCCGTCCGCTCTATGAGGCCGGGCGGCATCTGGTGGATGCAGGCGGAAAGAGGCTGCGGCCCGCGATGCTACTCCTGGCCGGGGAGGCCTGTGGGGGCCTGGCCAGGCATCTGGCTCCTGCTGCCGTCTCCATCGAACTGATCCATAACTTCACACTCGTTCACGACGACATCATGGACAATGCCGATGTGCGGCGGGGCCGGCCTGCGGTGCACAAGATCTGGGGGTTGTCCGGAGCCATCCTGGCTGGAGACACCCTCTACTCCAAGGCCTTTCAGTTGCTGGGTACGACCTCGGCGCGGGCGGAGCTGGTTTTGGGGGCCATGAACATGCTCTCCGAAGCCTGCACTGCCATCTGCGAAGGCCAGTGGCTGGACATGGAGTTTGAGGCCAGGGAGCGTGTGCCTGAGGGCGAATACATGGAGATGATTGAGAAGAAGACAGGTGTCCTCTTCGGAGCCTCGGCAGGCATTGGGGCGCTTCTCTCGGGTGCGCCGTCCCATGCGGTGGCCGCCCTCTATGAGTTCGGCAAGCTCACTGGCATGGGCTTCCAGCTGCAGGATGACGTAATAGACCTTGTAACTCCCGAATCCGTTTCTGGAAAGAGGCAGGGAGGGGACCTGGTGGAGGCCAAGAAGACATTGATCATGATTCACGCCTTCGCACATGGCGTCCCGGTTGACGTCTTCGGAAGGAAGGATGCGACAGCCTCCCAGATTCAGGAGGCGATTGCAGCCCTGCAGGAGAGCGGCTCGATTGAGTATGCACGCTCCAAGGCGGAGGAGATGGTGGACCGGGGCAAGAGGGCTTTGGAAGTCCTGCCAGAATCGGATGCCAGGGAGATGCTGCTCGACCTGGCCGACTTCATGATCATGAGGAGATACTGAGCAGGATTATCTTACCAAAATCTTTTTCATGCATGGGCGAATATAGATGATAGAGGCCTTGAATGAAAAAAAAGATTACCATTACCGGTCCTAAGGTGCATGATGTCGGCTATAGATATTTTCTGATGAGCATGGCAATGGCCAGCAGAATCAGGATGTTTGAAGCCTATAATACATCAATCAAAGAGGATCAGGTCGTCCAGGCTTTTGTAGATGGCGAAGAAGAGGCCGTTAAGGACTTCTGGGAAAAGGTTGAATGCAGCCGTCCTGAACATGCTCAGGTATCCCATATCACAATTGACGAGTACGATCGAAAGGTGATGAAGATCGGAGAATACGCCCAGCTCTGCACTACCTTCCAGATGAACAAAGCCATTCCTGCTCTGCTAGATTTGAAGACCGATTTGAGAGAGATGAAGGGCGACATAAAAGAGATGAAAGGTGACATAAAAGAGATGAAGGGTGACATAAAAGAGATGAAAGGTGACATAAAAGAGATGAAAGGTGACATAAAAGAGATGAAAGGTGACATAAAAGAGATGAAAGGTGACATAAAGGCAATCCGGTCTAGTACCGATACGATCCCTCAAATAAGCGAGGACATCAAAGCGGTTCGAAAAACCTCCGATGCGACGCTTGAAGAGGTAAAGGGCATGAGAGAGGACATCCACCCGGGATATGCCATGAATTTTAGACAAATGCAGTCAGATGTCAAGGCGATAAAGGAACGCCTGGGGATGTCCTGAGCACTGGAGTCGCTCTGGGGCAGAAAGCCTTTTCTTCCAATGGGGCCTTCCATTTTTCGAGGCTATTGAGATGAGTTCTGAGATCAATAAAGAGTCTGCAAGTCATCTCCTGCACCACTGGATTGAGCACAACGAGAGCCATAGCGACTCGTTTCGAGAGCGAGCGCAGCAGATTGCTAAAGTGAGCGAGAAAGCTGCCCGGGACATCAATGAGGCGGCTGCCCTCATGGACAGATGCACTGAGATGCTGAAGAAGGCTGTGAGAGACCTTCAAAAAGAGGAGAGATAAAGAAGATGGAACTGGTTTACACGTATGCCATGGAAAGCAGCAAGGACATGACGAAGATGCTGGACGAGGAGTTCTGGAAGCGCCTCGGCCCCACAGTGCGGGAGTGCAGGGCCATGGGCCTGAACAGGGATGGCATGTGCCTGTACATCAAGGCCCGGGACGAGCTGGCTGAGGAGGCCAAAAAGCTGCTGGCCGGGACGGCGGCAAGGGAGCTTCTGGGCGAGGAGGGGGAGAAGCTGCTCCGTGCCTTCCGGGACGAGGCGGAGGCGGCAGAGGCTGGCATGGGGGCGATGTTTGGGTAATTTCTAAAAGTGAACTGCCGCGTCCTGAAGGGCGCGGCTTCGTTCTCATCCCCACCCTGGAGGGTGGAGACTTCCCGCTGCGCCCTCTTCTCTCCTCTGAGTTAAAATTTGATTCAGCATCAAAAGATCCCGGTCTCGCTCTGGCGCTCTTCTATGCCAGCTTCAGTATCTCATCGATCCCCTCTTCCAGAGGCCACCTGGCAGTGAAGCCCAGGGCCTTCATCTTGCTCGTATCCGCCTGGGTCTCCCTCACATAGTTCTTGATGGGATTGTCCCTGTAGGTGGGCTTGTAGTCCGTCCCCAGCTTCCTGTTGAGCAGATCCACCACATAATTGAAGCTGTAGGACCTTCCCGTACCCAGGTTATACACGCCAGTGCCCCTCTCGGCTGCCAGGATCATGCCGTCGGTCACATCCCTCACGAATATGAAGTCCCTCGTCTGCTCCCCGTCCCCGTAGATCACAGGAGCCTTGCCTGCCTGCATATCCCACATGAACTGGGAGATCATATTGGCATAGGAGCCCTTGGCCAGCTCATGCGGCCCGTAAACCGAGAAGAAGCGCAGCGCCGCGTAGTCGGTGCCGTAGAGCCTGCGGTACAGCTCTGCAATCCTCTCTATGGCCAGCCTGGCCTCTGTGTAGTAGTCCGTCACCAGAATGGCTGCATCCTCCCTGTGCGGCGTGGGCAGGCTGTTGTACAGCGATGATGAGGAGGCTATGACCACCTTCTTTGTGCCGCTCCTTTTAGCCAGCTCCATGATGGCGATAGTGCCGTTCACTGCCTCCCCAACCAGCAGGGGATTGCTCTTGTACATGGGAGAGGACGACGGTATGCCCAGGTGGAAGATCACATCCGGGAACAGTCCAAAGGCCAGGGCATCGTTGCAGGAGCCCTTGATAACAGTGATGTCCCTTCTGACCCGGTCCAGATTGCTCATGCTGCCGGTGTGAAAGTTGTCCAGGACGGTGACATCGTACCTGTCAACCAGCGATTCAACCAGATTTGAGCCGATAAAGCCGGCTCCGCCTGTGACCAGTGCTTTCATCATTTAGTTATCCTCATTCATCAGGTATTAATGATTATTTAATAGAGATTTTATTATAATAAAAAGCGTAAAGCCCTGCTGCTCAGAGCTTCACGAATATCTGCATGGCCTCGTCTGTCTTCTTCAGGGCCAGGAGAGCCTGCATCTTGTTGACCAATGCATGCGTATATGCGGGATCGATCTCCAGGGCCTTATCATAAGCCTGCTGTGCCTCCACGTTCTTTCCATTGGCCTGCAGGGCCACGCCCCTGGCAACATAGGCCTGCTTGTACTTCGGATCTATTTCAACAACCTGGTCGAAGAGAGTGATTGCTTCGTTGAAGCTTCCCAGTACCATCAGCATGACCCCCTTCTTGTAGATTGCATCCTTGTAGAGCGGGTCCAGGGCAATGGCCGCGTCGAACTTGGCAATCGCCTCCTGATACTTGCCCTGCATCTGCAGCAGATTTCCTTCCCTGAGCAGGTTTCCCTTGCTGCCGTCAAACTCAGTTGCTTTGGCTGCTGCCGCGGAAGCATTGGCATAGTCCTTTAAAGCCGTGTAGGCTTCGGTGATCCCGGACCATGCGGCGGCCTTCTTGCCGTCGATCTGCAATGCAGCGCTGTAGGACTGCAGAGATCCGTTGTAGTCCTTGAGTGCCCTCTGGGCGTCTCCCTTGTGAATCCAGGCATCGATGTAGCCCGGGTCCTGGGCCAGGGCCATTTCAAAGTAGACTATTGAACCTGTGTAGTTCTTGGATGCGTAAAGATTGCTCCCCTTCCAGTCGAAGTATTCCGTCTCTTCTGCCATGCAGATCGCAGTTAGCAGAAAGATACATGCCAGTATGCCGAATATTCTCATTGCAATTCCTCCAAATATGTCTGTCTTAACTAAAAAAATTAAATCTTATATTCAGGCACCTCTCCGCCCCCGATGCTCTTCAGCGCCCGGGCTGCATTCAGCCGCACATCTTCATCAGAATCTGAAGCCATGGCCTGAATGAGGGCCCCCCTGGCGGATTTGTCTCCCATCTCCCCCAGAGCCCGGGCTGCATCGGCCCGAACATCTGCCGGAGCCTGAGCGCTGCCCATCTGCGTGATCATGTACATGCCCGCGCGGCTGGCATTGATCTTCATCATGGCTCGGGCTGCGGCGATCCTGACCCTCTCTCCGCCCCGGATGAATGCCTCCTCCAGGGCATCAAGGCTGCCCTCCTCTCCTATGCCACCCAGGGCGATGGCCGCACCCTCGGCAGCATCCTCCGGGCTGCTGTTCGCCCCCTGCAGGACAGAGAGCAGGGGCCGGACAGCCGGCTCGCCGATGGCCTGCAGCGAGGCAATCGCCTGGCCTCTCACCTGCCCGTTCTCATCGGATAGAAGGCCGGTCAGCGGCTCGGCAGCGCTTCCATCCCCCAGCCGGCCCAGCGCCCTGGCCGCCTCAAGACGCACCCCGGCCTGCTCATCCTGCAGGGCGGACACAAGTGCAGGAGCAGCCCCGCTCCCGTCCGCATTCCCCAGGGCACAGGCTGCGCCCGCACGCCTGCTGCCGTTCTCATCCTGAAGCAGCCCGATGAATATGTCGGCCGCGCCTGCCCCCTCTGTGGCTCTCAGGGCGAGCCCTGCCTCGTACCGCACGCTGGCATTTTCATCCCCCAGGGCGAAGATGAGGCTCTCTTTGGAGCTGTTGTCATCAAGGCCTCCCAGCGCCTGCGCCGCCCAGTAGCGCACATTGCTGCTCCCGCTCTGCAGCGCCTCCCGCAGCGGCCGGCTGGCATTGGCGTCTCCTATCAGCCCCAGGGCTGCTGCCGCCTGCCAGGCAGCGCTCTCATTGCCCTCATTGAGGGCGGAGCAGAGGGCAGGGACGGCAGGCCGCCCAATCCTGACCAGCCCCAGGACAGCCCATTCCCGGACATTTGCATCTTCATCCCTCAGTGCACCGATCAGCGGCTGCACTGCCTCCTCCTCTCCGCTCTTTCCCAAATTCCAGGCAGCCGCTGCCCTTACTCTGGCATCCTCGTGGCTTAAGTTTATAACCAGATCATCAGCCGCGCCTGCCTCCTTCCCTCTTGAGAGATCCCCATCCTGGCCGGTGGAACAGCCGGAAAATATTATCAATGACATCAATGCGGCTGCTGCGGCTTTGAAGCATCTTTTTAAGTTCATCAAAAATCACAGCCTTATGAGTATGTCTGCAGCCTCTCTATCCCTTCCCAGCGCCAGCAGGGCATTCATCTTGCCGGCCAGAGCCGGCGTCCATCTCGCGTCTGTCTCCAGGGCTTTATCGAATGATTTAACTGCCCCCTCATACTCGCCCTGCGCCTGCAAAGCCAGCCCTTTTGCCGTGGATGCCTGCTTGTATTTGGGGTCCAGGGTTAAAACCAGGTCCAGCAGCTCCAGGGCCTGGTCTGTGTCGTTGTCATGAAGGGCGCACAGCGCCTTTCTGTAAAGGGCATCTTTGTATTTGGGATCGATATCAATGGCTCTGTTATAGTCTGCTTCTGCCGCCGGAAAGTTCCCCCTCATCTGCTCGATGTTTCCCTTTTTGAGCCAGCAGGCCTTGTTCTTTGCATCGATCCTCACAAGCTCGGCTGCAGCAGCCGAGGCATTCTCATAGTCCCCCTCCATAGAGAGGGCGTCGGCCAGAGCCGACCAGGCGGCGGCGTTTCTGCGATCCGCTTCCACAGCCTTTTGTAGCGATGCCCTGGATGCATTATAGTTCTTGAGAGCCTTCTCTGAGCCGGCCCTGTGCACCCACGCATCGGCATAGGATGAGTTCTGCTCGAGGGACTCGTTGAAGCACTCCAGGGCTGCTGCATGCTCTCCAGCCGAGGAGAGCTTTGCCCCCAGCCGGTCCATATACCTGGCAGCCTCCTGCCACGGCGACGGGCCAAAGCCGGAGGCGGCCGCTCCACTGCTGCACAAAGCCTCCAGGCAAAGGCCGCCTGCCACGGCACCGATGAAAATGAATGGCAGAATTGCAGAAAGTGATCTCATTCCTTCCTCAAATTGCAGCGTATATCTTCATAGCCTCATCCATTCTCTGCTGCTCTATTAGGCTTATAGCCATGTTGCACTTCGGCTGGCTCCAGGCCGGGTCTACCTGTGAGGCATTCTCGAACAGCTCTGAAGCCTCCCCGTATTCTCCCTGCGCCAGATGGATCAGGCCCATGCCGTTGATGGCAAGCTTGTACCTGGCATCGATCTTCAGTATCTGATCGAGTATGCCCTCTGCCTCTTCCGGCCTGCCCAGGGCCAGGAGCGAGACGGCTTTGCGGTATAGGGCCTCCTTATATTGCGGGTCTATCCGAGTGGCTCCTTCGTAGCTCTCCAGGGCTTCCTGGTAGTCTCCCTCCATCTGCAGCATATTGCCTTCCGCAAGCCAGTTCTCCTTTCGGGCGGGCTCGATCTCTCTCAAACTGCGGGCAGCCTCCGCCGCCTGGGAATAGTTATTCAGGGCGGAATATGACTCTATCAGCCCGGACCAGGCATCTCTCTTCAGACTGTCGACCTGCAGGGCTGCCATGTATGTGTCTATGGAGCCGTTGTAGTCCTTGAGGGCCCTCTGAGCCCTTCCTTTGTGAATGCGGGCATCGATGTATCCGGGGTCCATCTCTATGGATTTGTCAAACCAGGCAATGGAATCGCTGTAATTTTTGGCGTCATATGCCTTGAGGCCTTTCCAGTCATAGTAATCCGCCTCCTCTCCCAGGCAAACGGGATATAATAATATTATTAAAAATAATGCAGATAGCATGGCTGCTGATTTCATATTCATCTTCCTGTATAAAACCAAAAAAGCTCCCGCTGCTCCGCCGCCTCCTCCTATCATCTACTGCTCAATTCAGATGACGGCAGCCTTCCAGCTGGAGCCTGTCATTTCCAATTATTCGACTTTCCATGTAACTTATTTAAACTTAACCGGAAAAGACGGTCCTGAGATGTCAGAAAAAGTGGTAATAACCGGAGGTGCAGGCTTCATAGGCTCGAACCTGGCAGCCGCCCTCTCCCCTGATAACGACGTGGCGGTCATAGATGACCTCTCAGCCGGCAGGGCCGGCAATCTCTCCGGCCTGGATGTGCAGTTTATCCGGGGCAGCATCAATGACCTGGATCTGCTCAAAGATGCATTTTGCGGTGCATCATGCGTCTTTCATCAGGCTGCCATAGCCTCTGTCAGAAGGAGCGTGGAGGACCCGGCCCTGACCAACAAGGTGGGCATCGACGGAACATTGAATGTGCTGATCGCCGCCCGCGATGCTGGCGTGCCCAGGCTTGTGCAGGCATCGTCTGCGGCAGTCTACGGCAGCTCCCCCTCCCTTCCAAAGAGGGAGGATATGCTTCCCGAGCCCCTATCCCCTTATGCAGTCTCAAAGCTTGCAGCCGAGCATTATGCAACTGTCTTCCACGAGCTCTACGGGCTGAAGGCAGTCTCTCTGCGCTACTTCAACGTCTTCGGTCCCAGGCAGGACCCCTCATCAGAGTATTCTGGTGTCATATCCCGCTTCATTTCAGCGCTTCTGGCTGGCGAGAGGCCTGTCATTTACGGAGATGGAGAGCAGACCCGAGACTTCGTATATGTGGCAGATGTGGTCAGGGCCAATATCCTGGCAGAGAGGGCGCAGCCCGGCATATACAATATCGCATGTGGCAGGAGCATCAGCCTGAACGCCCTGCTGAGGGCCATCTGTAAAGTCCTGGGAAGGGATGTCAGTCCCCAGTACATGGCGGCCCGGCCCGGGGACATAAGGCACTCGCTGGCCGATATCAGCAGGTCAAAGGGGATGGGGTACTCTCCCGTATTCGACCTGAATCGGGGGCTGAGGGATACTCTTAAGTGGTTCTCAGGCCAGCAGCTCGAAGACTGCCCTGCGCGGAACATTTAGTATCCGGGTGGTGATCTCCACGAAGAGGTCCTCCTGCTGCTTTCTGTCCATGCCGAATTTATCGTCCATCTGCATCCTTTCCATCTCCAGGGCGATGAGCCTGACCTGAACTTTGGCGATCTTGTAGCGGCGGCCGAGAGCTGCAATCAGGTTCATGAAGTAGCCCAGGCTTCTCGGCTTCTCTGATGAGAGGCTTTTGATCAGGCCGCATTCGGTGCAATAGGGATGGGGCTTGAGCCCTCTCTCCCGGCCTTCAAAGCAATATGGCATCCAGAGCTTCTCTCTGCTGCCTGAGATCTTATGCTCGCAACAACACATCTCACTTCTCCCTCCGTTTCCATAAGAATCACTAATTCGGAACATTAAAACCTTTTGCAGGATGGACTCTACACAGGATGGATCTACATGGCATGCTCCGGCCGCCTCAGAGCGGCTCTCTATGGAAAACAGTTTCCTGCGCGATTTTTAAAAAAAGGAGGGTGATATCCCGCTTACAGATCGATGCGCGGGATGTTTTCTACGGACTCCGGGTTGGCCAGAGCTGACAGGTCTCCGGTCTCCTTGCCCAGGGCCTTGGCCTTTATGACGCGGCGCATGATCTTGCCTGATCTGGTCTTGGGGACGTCCTTGACGAAGTAGACCTTGTCCGGATATGCCACGGGGCCCAGAACCTTTCTCACGTGAGTGGAGATCTCCTTCTTCAGCTCCTCGGACTCAGCCACGCCCTCCTTGAGTATGACGAAGGCCACGATCTTCTCGCCCTTGACCTCATCGGGCTGGCCGACAACGGCAGCCTCTGCGACCTTGGGGTGAGAGACAGCGGCGGACTCGACCTCGGCGTTGGAGATCCTGTGTCCGGCAACCTTCAGCACGTCATCGATCCTGCCCTGGATCCACCAGTAGCCATCCTTGTCGCGGGTGGCCTTGTCTCCAGCCAGGTATGTGCCGGGCTTCATCTGCCAGTACATATCCCAGTACTCCTTCTTGTACCGAACTTCATCTCTGAAGAAGGCGCGGAGCATGGACGGCCAGGGAGTCTTCTGGACTATGTTGCCGCCGTAGCCGAGTGGAACTGGGTTGGCATCTTCGTCGTATATATCGGTGTTCATGCCGGGCAGCGGGAATGTGACGGATCCGGGCTTCTCTGGAGTCATGGCCAGCGGGGCGACGACGTGGCATCCGGTCTCAGTCTGCCACCATGTATCCATTATGGGTGCCTGGTCTGCGCCGATGTTCTTTCTGAACCATATGTAGGCCTCGGGGTTCAGCGGCTCGCCCACCGATGCCAGGATTCTGATTGTGGACAGGTCGTACTTCTTTACGAACTCCTCGCCGTTCTTCATGAACATCCTGATGGATGTGGGTGCGGTGTAGAATACTGAGACGCCGTACTGCTCAATGATGGACCACCAGCGTCCGAAGTCGGGAAAGTCGGGTGCGCCCTCGTACAGGATGCTGGAGGCACCAAGGCAGAGAGGGCCATAGACCACGTAGGAGTGGCCGGTGATCCATCCGCAGTCTGCAGTGCACCAGTAAACATCATCATCATGAACATCCAGCACCCACGAGGTTGTCTGGGCCGGGCAGACGGCATAGCCGCCATGGGCGTGCTCGATACCCTTGGGCTTGCCGGTTGTGCCGGAGGTGTACAGAATGAAGAGCCTGTCCTCTGGGTCAAGCTGGACGGTCTCGCACTTGGCAGACTGGCCGGCTACGAACTCATCGTAGTAGACATCCCTTCCAGGGGTCATGGGTACTGAGACGCCGGTCCTCTTGACCACGACTACCTTCTTTACGGAGGGGGCTGTCTTCAGGGCCTCGTCCACATTGGGCTTGAGGGGGAGGGGCTTGCCGCGCCTGTAGAAGCCGTCGGCTGTGACGACAACCTTGGCCTCGGCATCGTTGACACGGCTGTTCAGGCCGCCGGAGGAGAATCCTGAGAAGACGATGGTGTGAATGGCACCTATCTTGGCACAGGCCAGCATGGTGATGGGCAGCTCCGGGATCATGGGCAGGTAGGCGACGACCCTGTCTCCCTTCTCAACGCCAATGCTCTTGAGGGCGTTGGCCATCTTGTTGACCTCCCTGTACAGCTCGTAGTAGGTGATGGTCCTGGTGTCTCCCAGCGGCTCGCCGACGAAATAGTAGGCTACCTTGTTTCTCTTCTCGGACATGGCATGCCTGTCCACTGCATTGTAGGCTACGTTGATCTTGCCGCCGGTGAACCACTTGAAGTAGGGCTTGCCTGAGTCATCGAGGACCTGGGTGTAGGGCTTGTACCAGTCGGCATAGGTCTGGGCCATCTCGTCCCAGAAATCAATATAATTATCCGAGCACCACTTGCGCATCTCCATTTCAGTCTTGAACCCTTTCTTCTTCATCCACTGATATGCATTGGAGTGCTCGACAATCCATTGCGGCGTATTGAAAATCCTGGTTTCTTCCTGCAGGACAGACGTCTTTGCTGTATCAGCCAATTTCATACCTCCTTGAAATTAAAGTGCTTCCCATACC
>JAGPMN010000038.1 GCA_018052825.1 Methanothrix sp. | reverse complement strand
GTATATATCTTCTCATATGCCTTTAATCTGAGTAAGGACTTTCTCAATTTAACTTCTGAGAATTTGAAATCCGAATTCAAAGATAACCCTCCTTGTAGTTTTAGAAAGGAGGGTTATAATAAATATAGGCTCTTCGCTATTTCCTGTGGGTAACCTCATGATATCTATTTTGGTATCATGATGCAACTTCACTTATTACTCCGACTTGAGAGGCGGTTGGCATTGATATTATGATGATTGGCGGTCTCCCGGCAATTTAGCTATAACTTGGATTGTGTCTCGGGATTCCAGTTTACCCACACAAAACAGCGAGGAGCCTAAATATAATTAATTAGTAGTAGTAATCAAATGTGAATTAGTCAAGTTATTCAGAGGGAAGAGAGGAATATTTCTTGCCACCTCCTCCCTGGGGTGGACGGCGGCAATTGCAAGCAGCTCCTTTGCTGGCTCGCCGGTGGAGTCGAGGCTAGTCTCCCCTCGTAGTAGCCGGCCAGAAGCTCCACATTCATTCCCGCTTATCTACAGCTCAATCGAGTCTCCCACAGCCAGCGGACTGCATCTATCGCCAAAGGCCTCCTCTAGCCGGCAGACGGCCCTCTCTCCAGTGCAGTGTCCGGGGCGGACGGAGGCCGGATGCAGCTCTTTCAAGGCCTGCACAGTCCTTTCTATGCGGCACTCGTCCGCCCCCGTGAGGTGAAAGCCGCCGATCACCGCATAGAGCTTTTCGGCCCCTGTTATCTCCAGTGCGTGCCTGATGGTGTTGATGATGCCTGAGTGAGCGCATCCGGCGACGACTGCAAGCCCCTTTCCGGCAATGTCGACTGCCAGGGCCTGGTCGTCTGGGATTGCGTCCGGGCAGTAGCGGCCTTCCCGGAAGGTCCAGAAGCCCTGCACATCCTCGAAGGCCTCCACGCGCGGTATCTCACCCGTGCTCCAAAGGCCCGGGGCCAGCGGCACAGGCCCACTGCATTCCAGCCAGATCCCGCCCACCGCCTGATCTCTGGTGAAGGGCAGGCCTATGAACTTGAGGGCCGGCCGGGCTTTGAGCTTTGGGGCAAAGACCGCGGGGTGGCAGAGCACAGGCACCCTCTCTTTCCTCTTCTGCAGCAGGCCCATCAGCCCTCCGGTGTGGTCGTAATGGCCGTGGCTGAGACAGATGAGGTCGAGGGCATCCGGATCGATATTGAGGGCGGCGGCGTTATGAAGCATCACCTCAGAAGAGGCACCAGTATCCCATAGCAGGTTCATTCTCTCGCCTCCTTCAATCTCGATTTCGAGAAAGATGGACAGGCCGTGCTGGGCCCAGAGGCGGATGTCCCTCTTGGAGGCGGAGTTCTCGACGACGATTGTCATGCGGAGGCTTTGCGGCATGGGAGGGTTTTGGGGCGCTGAGGGCTTAAGGCTGGCGTGTGAAATTATGCAAAAGACACTGCAGGGCTACCGCAGGCTATGACCGTCCATCCCCATCACAACTACTACTTCGGCAGAAGCGAGGCGGATCTGACCGCCTGGCTGGAGTACTTCATCTCGGGTGAAAGACGGATGGCTTGAGGCCGCCAATCTCTCCCGCCGCGCCCGAAGCTACAGTTTATCGGCAATAGTTAGGGGAGGCGAGAAAAAAACAAACAAATGCGAGTCATTTTATAAAAATCATACAGCCCCCGAAACGCGGCCTCAATGGGCCGCGCTTCTGGAACTGCTCCTCCCTCCGGTTGTTGTATTTGTTCTTCGGTTTTATAATCGCCTATTGCATGGCATCGACCCCGGATGCCGCCTTCGGCCGCATCCGTCAGACACCATGCTACTACCTCCCATG
Organism: Methanothrix sp.; assembly: GCA_018052825.1. Classification (GTDB taxonomy): domain Archaea; phylum Halobacteriota; class Methanosarcinia; order Methanotrichales; family Methanotrichaceae; genus Methanothrix. The sequence continues at coordinate 18,762 of JAGPMN010000038.1, read as the reverse complement.
ATATAAAGCTTACTTCTTCTGCAACCAGGGCATCATGGATCGCAGCTCAGCTCCCACCTGCTCGATAAGGTGCTCTGACTCGATCTTCTCAAGGGACTTCTTGACAGGCAGGCCTGCCTGGCTCTCCAAAATCCACTCCCGGGCGAACACTCCGGACTTGATCTCCGCCAGGATATTCCGCATTTCGGCACGGGAATCCTCGTTGATGATCCTCTGGCCGCGGGTCATGCCTCCGTACTCTGCCGTGTTGGAGACATTGTTCCACATGCGCATGAATCCGCCCTCGTAGATGAGGTCCACAATCAGCTTCAGCTCGTGGCATGCCTCGAAGTAGGCGATCTCCGGCTGGTAGCCGGCTTCGACAAGCGTCTCGAAGGCGGCCTTGATCATCTCTGTCACGCCACCGCACAGGTCCACCTGCTCTCCGAAGAGGTCTGTCTCAGTCTCCTCTGTGAATGTGGTCTCTATGACCCCAGCCCGCGTGCCGCCTATGCCCTTGGCGTAGGCCAGAGCCCGCTTCATGGCTGACTTGGAGGCGTCCTGCTGCACAGCCACCAGGCACGGAACACCCTTTCCCTCCTGGTATGTGCGGCGAACAAGATCCCCAGGCCCCTTTGGCGCCACCATGACCACATCCACGTTCTCCGGGGGCACAATCTGGAAGTAGCGGATGTTGAAGCCGTGAGAGAAGCCCAGTATCTTGCCCTCCTCCATGTAGGGGGCGATCTGCTCCCTGTAGATCTTGCCCTGGTACTCGTCGGGCAGCAGTACCTGGATGTAGTCCGCGGCTTTAGCCGCCTCGGAGACGCTCATCACCTTCACTCCATCCTCCTCAGCCCTTTTCCAGGCCCGCGATCCGGGCAGGTCGGCGGCGATGACATCCAGCCCCGACTCCTTCAGGTTCTCACCCTGGGCGTGGCCCTGATTGCCCCATCCCACTATGGCTATGGTCTTGTCCCTCAGCACCCTCAAGTCTGCATCCTTTTCATGGTATATCTTCGCCAAATTTCATTCCTCCATAAAATGATCATTATCCATCTGCGTCTTTGTGGTTCAGGAGGGCTCCCCTGCCCACAAAGACATGAGAGGCAGACGCCCATCAGGCCTTGATGACCCTCGCCCCTCTCACCATCGATACCTTGCCGGTGCGGGCCAGCTCCTTGATTCCGAACTGGCGCAGCAGCTGTATGATAGCGTCGATCTTCTCCTCATCGCCAGTAACCTCGATGATCACGGACCTCTGCGAGACGTCTATGATCTTTGCCCGGAAGATGCTGGCGACCTGCATGATCTCGCTTCTGCTCTCCCTGTCCGCGGAGACCTTGATGATGGCCAGCTCCCTCTCCACCGACTCCCCGGGAATCAATTCGCTTACGCGGATGACGTTAATCAGCTTGGAGAGCTGCTTTATCACCTGCTCCAAGACATCCCTGTCCCCCTGCACGGTTATAGTCATGCGGGAGTAGTCGGGGTTGTCTGTGGCGCCCACAGAGAGGCTGTCGATGTTAAAGGACCGCCGGGAGAACAGCCCGGCGATGCGGGTGAGGACGCCAGACTTGTTCTCCACAATCACAGCAATTGTGTGCTTCATCTAAAAGCCCTCCTGCCCCAAAACCTCTCTCTTTCCCTCGGCATAGATCCTCTCCAGCCGGCAGGCCTGCTCCTCATCGCACCACTCCAGCTCCAGTATCTCGGAGAGCGCCGCTCCTGCTGGAACCATGGGCGAGACCTTCTCTGCGGGGCTCACTATAAAGTCCATGATCACCGGCCTGTCCACGGCTAAAGCCGCCCTGATCACCGGTTCGACCTCGGAGGGCTTTGTAGCCCGCAGCCCAACTGCGCCGTAGGCCTCGGCCAGCTTGACAAAATCGGGACTCGTGCGCCCCAGGATGGTGGCTGAATACCTCTTCTCGAAGAACAGCTCCTGCCACTGCCGGACCATTCCAAGGCAGCCGTTGTTGAGCACCGCCACCTTCACTGGAATGTCGTTGACCACCGCCGTCGCCATCTCCTGGCTGTTCATGAGGAAGCTGCCGTCTCCGGCGATGTCGATGACATCGCACTCCGGCCGGCCTATCTTGGCCCCGATGGCGGCAGGAAATCCATAGCCCATTGTGCCGAGACCCCCCGAAGATATGAACTTGGTGGGATCCCTGTGAACAAAGAACTGCGCCGCCCACATCTGATTCTGCCCGACCTCTGTGGTGATGACGGCCTCCGGCGCGATCTGGCAAATCTTCTCAATCACGTACTGCGGCTTGATGACGTTCATGTCCGGGATATAGCGCAGAGGGTAGTCCTTCTTCCAGCCATCGATCTTCTCATTCCAGACGCTCCTCTGCCTGGGGCTGACCTCCTTGAGAAGCCCCAGCAGGGCATTTTTGGCGTCACCCACAACGGGAATGTCCACACGCACATTCTTTCCCACCTCAGCCGGGTCGATGTCGATATGCACGATCCTGGCCCGGGGGGCAAAGCTGGAGGTCTTGCCTGTCACCCTGTCATCAAAGCGCGCTCCAATGGCCACAATCAGATCGGACTCCTGTACGGCATAGTTTGCATATTTGGTGCCGTGCATGCCCAGCATGCCCAGGGAGAGGGGGTGGTCCTCTGGAAAGCAGCCTATGCCCATGAGGGTTGTGGTGACCGGCGCATTGACCTTGACAGCCAGGTCGAACAGCTCTCTGTGCGCGCCTGAGTACTTCACACCTCCGCCCGCGTAGATGACAGGCCTGTCAGCCTCCATCAGTGCTTTTGCCGCCTTCTTGATCTGCATCTCGTGAGGCTTCACCGAGGGGTGATAGCCTGGCAGGTCCACCTCAGGCCACGAGAACTCCACCTCATCTACAGTCACATCTCTGGGCAGGTCGATCAGCACAGGACCGGGCCTGCCAGTCCTGGCTATGTAAAACGCCTCCCTGAAGACGCGGCTGATGTCCCTGGCGCTGCGGAGAAGATAATTGTGCTTGGTTATGGGCAGGGTGATACCGGTTATATCCGCCTCCTGAAATGCATCCTTTCCGATGAGCCAGGTGTTGACCTGTCCTGTGATTGCCACAATGGGCACCGAGTCCATGTAGGCATTGGCGATGCCTGTGACCAGATTGGTGGCTCCCGGCCCGGATGTGGCGATGCACACGCCCACCTTTCCAGTGGCCCTTGCATAGCCGTCAGCCATGTGCGCCGCACCCTGCTCATGGCGCACCAGGATGTGGCGAATGTCCGACTGGAGGATGGCATCGTAGAGGGGCAGCAGCACACCACCCGGCAGGCCGAATACCACATCCACGCCCTCTCTCTTCAGGCTCTCCAGTACTGCCTGCGCTCCTGTCATCCTCGACATTTGGCTTTATCCTCCTCTTCCAGGCGCATCAGCCGGTTGATGCCCTCCAGCACAGCCTCTACCGATGCTATGATTATGTCGGCATCGGCTCCGCGAGCCGTTATCTTTCTGTCTGCCATTGCCATCGTCACCCATACTTCAACTACTGCATTCGTTCCGCCGGTTATGGCGTCCACATGGTACTCATCAAGCCTTACATCGGCCACGCCGGATATGGCCCGCCTCACTGCGTTTATGGCCGCATCCACCGGACCGACGCCCGTTCCGGCCTCAAGCCTCTCCGTTCCGTTCAGGCGCAGCTTGACAGAGGCTGTGGGGGTCACGGTATTGCCGGCCACCACAGTCACCTCCTGCAGCTTGACCTTGGGCTCCATCTGTATGGAGAGAACCGTATCGGCTATGGTCTGCAGGTCGGCATCCGAGACACGCTTGCCCTTGTCTCCCAGCTCCTTGACCCTGGCAACGATCTGAGCGAGCTGATTCTCGCTGACGGTCAGGCCGAACTCGCGCAGGGCCAGCTCCACTGAGGAGCGGCCGGCGTGCTTGCCCAGCACTATGCGCCTCTTTCTGCCCACACTCTCCGGGTGAATCGGCTCGTATGTGCTGGTGTCAGCCAGAAGGCCGTGCACATGTATTCCCGCCTCATGGGTAAAAGCATTCTCACCCACTATGGCCTTGTTGGGAGCTAGGGGCAGGGCGGTCAGGCGCGAGACGGTCCGGGAGAGCTGGTAGATGTCCTGGCATTTGATCCCCGTATCGATCTTATAAAGGGATTCCAGGGTCATGACCACCTCTTCGAGGCTTGCATTTCCAGCCCTCTCCCCTATGCCGTTTACGGTCACGTGCGCCTGGCAGGCGCCGGAGCGAAGCGCAGCCACTGTGTTGGCAGTGGCCATTCCGAAGTCGTTGTGGCAGTGGATGCTGACAGGCGCGTCCAGTTGAGACAGCCTGGAGAATGTATGCGCAGTGACCTCAGGGACCAGCACCCCCACTGTATCGCAGAATGCGAGCCTGTCCGCTCCGGCCTCGATTCCGGCCATGTAAAGGCCGATCAGATAGTCCAGATCGGCGCGGCTGGCATCCTCTCCGGAGAGCTCCACCAAAAGTCCGTGATCCTTGGCGTATTCAGTAACCTGTACTGCCAGGTCGACCACAGACTTCCTGTCGGACTTCAGCTTCCTCTCGATATGAAGGTCGGATACCGGAACCACGAGATGCACGGAGTCCACATCGCAGCCCAGGGCCGCATCGATGTCCGGTTTGAGGGCCCGGACATAGCTGCAGATCTCCGCCTTAAGACCAAAATCAGCAATTGCTTTTATGGACAGGCGTTCCCCCTCGGAGGTCATGGCGGAGCCGGCCTCGATCACATCCACCCCCAGTGAATCGAGCCCCTGGGCGATGGCCAGCTTCTCATCCATGCCGAGCGAGACGCCCGGCGTCTGTTCACCGTCACGCAATGTGGTGTCTAGAAAACGTATTTTACCAAATAAAGCGATCCCACGCATTCATGCTCAATCACCTTCGGCCATCCCGGCCGTTCTTATCGCAAGATCTTTAATGATTGATAAAGCTAACGAGAGGATGGCCGGAAGAAGTTCGCCACATCATCTCAGCCGGATCCATATATTCGTTGAATGACGTTTCAGGGGCAAGCTTTAAAACGTTGAAGTTCGATTGTGTGGGAGAATGGTGGAGGTTCTGGATTAGATGATGCACAAGAGACCGATCCTTTCCCTGGCTCTCCTCTTATGCCTTGCAGCTCCGGTATTTCTCAGCTTGCCGGCATATGCGGGGGTAGGATGCGGCACCAACTGGATGGGAGATACATCGGGAGACACTGAATTTTATGTGAGCAGGAATCAAAATTTGGCAACATCCGGATCGATGGCGGCGGACGGCTCCGCAGCCGTCAAATCCGGCGTGGCTCTGGGATCGGCTTCCCGGAGCAAGAATGCCAGCATACAGAGCCTGACCCCTGACATGGCCAGCCCGCAGGATGCCGGGGCCTCTGTGGTCTGGACTGCGGTGGCATCCAATCCCGGCAACGAAAAGATATATTACGACTTTCTGCTCAGCGGTCCCTCGACCGGGGGAAGGCTTGCCGACAAGACCGGCTGGATAGAGGCCAGCTCCTGGACGTGGAACACCACCATTGAGGATGCAGGAGAGAGCCTTATCGTGGTGCGGGTAAAGCGCGCCGGATCAAGCGAATACGAAGACAGCCTGGAGAGCAGCTATATCATAAACGCCAGCTCCTCCTCATCTGCATCCGATCTGGATGTGACGCCATCTGCTCCAGCCGCAGATTCCGTCTCTGCCATGGCCGGCTCGGAAGGGTCGAGCACAACGTCATCTGCAGCATCAGATACAGCTTTTTCCAATTCCGATAGCCATCCCAGTTCCAAGACATCCGAGCCCATAGCCAATAAGCCTAGAGTAGCGCCTGATGAAAGGAAGGCCACAGTGGCTGAGAAAAGCGGGCCCAATATGGATATGCCGGATCCAACTCCAAAGCCCCTGGCTGGCACTGCGACAGAGTATGCTGAAGCCCGGCCTGTGCAGGAGGCGGCAGCGGTGGAGGAGCCTGAGGTCATGGATGTGGAGGGGAAGTGGAGTGTTAAGCTTGACAGCCGCGGGGAGACTCTGGATCTGAGCCTTTTCCAGACAGGTTCCAGCGTTATGGGGAGCGGCAACTTGAATGAGAAGAGCAGCAAGCTCGCCGTCACTGCAAAGGGCTCTGTGTCTGGCAATTCCCTGAGCCTCAATGTCTGGACTGTGATCAGCGAATTTGGAAATCAGATCGACAAGAGCATCGACCTGGAGCTGGTAAAGGTGGACAGGGTGGTCTCAGGCAGCTATGAGATGTATAGCGGCGACGACCTCATTGAGAGGGGAAATGCCACTGCCAGCAGGCTGTCATCCTGAGGTGCTCTAAGATGAAGGCTCATTTCATATGCATAATCCTGATCCTGGCCATACTCTCGAGCCCCGCCTGGGCAGGCTGTGGAAAATGGGTGGTCCGGTACGCTGAAACAGATTTTCTTGAGGACCCCATATTCGATGAGGCGGTGGCCTCCTCCACGGGAAGCAGCGCCACATTAAATCCGGACGGAAGTGCGAGGGTGAACCAGCCGGAGAATTCCACCCAAAACTCCACAGCAGCCGGAAACGAGACTGCAGAGGTTGTGCCTGACCTGAACGGGAGATGGCATCTCACATTAAATGCGGTGAACGGTTCCAGGGCCATTGATCTCATATTGATTCAGACCGGCGAGCGGCTGCAGGGATACGGAACCCTTGAGCAGGGCGCTTCAGACATTCCTGCCACTGCCACCGGCTCCCTCTCATCTGAAGCCGTCAGCCTGGATGTCAGGCTCAGCCAGCAGAAAAAGGAGTTCCGGCTGGAGATGGCTGTGGTCGATGGCGATATGCAGGGCAGCTACGGCCTCTACATCGACGGTGATCTGGCGGACAGCGGCGGCGTCACGGGCCGGCGGTCCAGCTGATTTCATTTGTGATACGGCTCGCCCCGCATTATGCGGTAGCTTCTGTAGATCTGCTCCAGGAGCATGATCCTCATCATCTGATGTGGAAATGTCATCCTGGAAAAGGAGAGCAGCAGGTCCGCCCTCTTGATTATCTCAGGGGAGAGTCCCAGCGGCCCGCCGATGACGAACGCCGCCCCGCTGACTCCTGAGATGGCGGCATCATTCATCCAGGCAGCCAGCTCTGCTGAGTCCAGCGCTTTGCCCGTCCTCTCCAGGACCACCACCGGACCGCTATGCTTCTCCAGCCTCTCTGAAATGGCCTGTGCCTCCTCCTCCAGTGCCTGTTTCTCCCGGGCAGTTTCCTTGAGGCGGGCCTCTGCCACCTCCTCCACCACCAGCCGGGTGTAGGGGCGGAGCCTGCGGGCAAAATCGGCGGCCGCATCCTGCCAGTGCCTCTCCCTCAGCCGGCCCACGGCGATGATGCGAATTATCATAAAAAAAACTATCTTTCGCTGCCTTTTCTTCCGCCGTGAATCTCGCATGCCTGGCTGTTGATCTCGCAGGCCCGGCAGACATCTCTCTCCTCATCTATGTTGCGGGTGGCAGTGGCCAGCACGCTTGCGCTGACCAGGTTTGCGGCAAGAAATACCGCGGCTGCAATCTGATTATCCGGTATTCCCATATTGGATGCTATGCGAATGTGCAGCTTGAGGCAGTGGCTGCATCTCATGGCTGCGGAGACTGCCACAGATATCAGCTCGATGGTCCTGGCATCCAGCCCGGAGTTTCTCTGTATGGCATTGTTGTGCAGCACCTTGGTGATGAATATCTCTGGGTTGTCCTTCATGAACTGAAAGACATAGGGAATCTCTCCGTAAGCGTCTTCTACCGCCTTCAATATGTCCTGTGCAGCCTTCTCCTTTCCCTTGACCAAGATGGCATCCAGCTCATCCTCAAAGCTCATCATATCATACCTCTTAAAAGACAAATCCTGTCTCAGAGGCGGGCAGTATCCTCACCAGTATATAATCCTTCATGCGGGATGGCCTGATGGTGGCGATCTCTCCCAGCTTCACACCCTCATCGAATGTCACCGCCGCTACCTCCTCTTTGTAGGCATCGTAGGGCAGCTTCACCCGCACTCCGTTCAGATTGAGGGCTACGGGCAGAGGCGAATAGGAGTACTCCACATCAGGCACCTGCTCGCGCACGGCGTCCATGACCCTGGGGGGAGATGTGGTGAGCGGGTCCTTGGCAATGGCCTCGCGGGTCCTGTCCAGCGCCCGCCCCACGGACTCGACTATGCGGTCCAGTGTGCCTATCTCAGTGGCCTTCCTGGCCCGGTGGGCAACGCGGCCGATGGATGGCACGTAGTCAAAGGCATATGGCAGGTCTGCGGCTGCAATCTGCGGTCCGCCTGTGACCACCACTGGGACGCTGATGTTCCTGTACAGGCTCTCCTTCCTCTTGATGCACTCCTGGAAGTTACCGAATATGAACACTGCGGCATCGTGCTCGTTGATGAGGGCGGTCTCATACTCATTGATCTGGGCGATATCCCTGCCCACGCCTCTGGCCAGGCCCAGCATATTTGTCTTGGAGCCGTGCCTTCTCAGGTACTCGGCTATGTCGCATGCGGTATGGGGCAGGTGATGGATGGCCAGGGTGGGCGTCACAACCGCCACCTCAGTTCCGGCCAGCGGCGCTCGAACCAGCTCTCCGCGCAGCTCAGATGTCAGCGCCTGTAGCACCGGCATGTCCTCCGACGGGATCAGTATCAAAAGGATGATCTCAGTCTGCGTCACATTCTTTTGCAGGACGTAGCCGCCCAGGTCCTCCACCAGCTCGATGACGAGGTCGTGCTTGTACAATCCCCCTGTGAACATCACTGGCTCAAGCATTCTCCATCTCCCGGATCTTCGCCCTGACCTCAGATACGGTCTCGGGCGTGAGGCCCTCCTCTGCAGCTATGAAAAAGAAGCTGTCCTTCTTCATCTCATTGCGCCGGTTTCTAAAGCCCTCCGGAGCCACTCTGACCAGGGCGTCTGTCATGTCCTGCAGGAACTCGGCCTCAAGGTCTGTAACCACTATCTCCGCAGGCGATTTATCCGAGGCTATGACGACCACATCCCTGGCGGGCTGCTCCACCCTCTCCCGGCCGTAGTGTATCCAGAGAGCCTGCAGCAGGTCGGCCATATGCTCTTCATCATTGATCTTGACCTGATAGCCGCCAGATACCTGCATCACATCGCCCACGTCCCTCACAGTCAGAGGAGGAATTCCGGTGCGAAGCAGGCCGTAGACTGCAAAGAGCGGCTTTAAGATATCGATGTAAACATAGAGCCTGCCTATGGAGCGGATGACGCCCAGATCCTGCAGGATGTCCATGATGATCTCCCGGTACTTCCTGGCACCGTACTCCTCGCTGCCAGTGACCTCTACCTTGAAGACCTCCATTGGGTCCATCTCAGCCCTCCAGCATCCCTGAAACCAGCAGCGCCGAGCCCACCGCCCCGATGTACTGGGCATACTTGGGAACTGTAACCTTGGCCTGTAAAAGCTCCTCCATGGCTTTTGGCAGCCCCTCGATGAGAGAGGTTCCGCCCACCATTATCACCGGCTCTTTGACCTCCACCTCTTGCAATTGCTGCTCGTAGACCTGCTCGGCCACCGAGTGGCAGGCAGCCATGGCCACGTCCTCAGGCTTGTTGCCCAGGGACAGGCTGTTGACCAGGCTCTGAGTTCCGAATACTATGCAATAGCTGTTCATGGCCACTTTTCTGAAGTCGCCCTTGAGGGCAAGCTTGCCCAGCTCAGTTATGTCAACGCCGAGGCGTTTTGCAGTCATCTCCAGAAACCTTCCTGAGGCACCGGCGCATATTCCGCCCATGGTGAAGCCTCCGGGGATGCCGTCCTGCACCGAGATGGCCTTGTTGTCCATTCCTCCGATATCGATGACTGTGGCCATCCCTTTCTGTGCATCGGCCAGGAAGACGGCCCCTTTGGAGTTGACTGTTATCTCCTCCTGGATCAGCCTGGCATCGACATGCTTTCCCACCAGGAAGCGGCCGTATCCTGTGACGCCGATTGCCTGGATCTGCTCTCTCTTTACACCTGCCATATCGAGGGCTGCGTTGAATGCATCATCTGCACTCTTCAAGACATCTGTGGTGGGAACCCATCCCGTGCCGATGATCTGGTTGTCCCTCATCACCACTGATTTCGTGGTGGTGGAGCCTGAATCGATTCCCGCGGTCAGGCCCTTCTGCTTCTCTCTTGCCAGAAGCCCTCTGTACTTTACTGTGGTGACAAGGGCCTCCATCCTGGTTAGAAGCGTCTCGGCAGTTGTCCTCTCTGTGAAGGAGTAGCTGAGCACCGGAATTCTGGAGTGTTCATGAATGAACTTTCGGATCTCGGAGCGGATGATGGCCGCTTCGGCACAGCGGAAGCAGGTCATGACTATCACGGCATCCGCAAGGTCCGGGTTCTCTACTATGCGCACGGCCCGGGCCATGGCCACATTCAGATCGCCGGATGAGACAGAGATGCCGAATTTGCTCTCCACATTCAGGATGTCCTCAAGGGAGACCTCCGGATAGATGATCTTGGCGCCCACCGTCTCGGCTGCCCTCTCGATCTCCTTTTGAATGCCGCTGTACTCCGAACCGCAGGAGAGCTGTGCAATTCGAATCACTTCAACCCCTCCAGAAAGGCTTTGATCTTCTTTACAAATGCCCTGGCCTCGGCATCATTATTGGGATATGATAGGTCCAGCACAGGAATGCCCTTGGCCCGGATGAGCAGCTTCACCAGCTCATTGGTCCTGGAGCAACCGGCACATCCGGTGAGCCACCCCGGATCCTTTACTATTATGGCCGCCTCCGCCTCTTCGATTAACGGTCCAATGAGTGCCATCCGCCCCCGCACTCCTGAGGGAACATCCACAGCTGCATAGCGCAGCCCTTTCTTCGGCTCTTCTGGGGTGATGTTCAGGGGGGGCGACTGGATATCGTTGGCCGTTGCCAGAGTTCGCACCGCCTCCGGAACCACAAGCGCCTTATGGCCCGATCTGTCCACAAGGTCAGAGAGTATCATGCTGGTGGGAGGAAAAACTATAACTTTTGCCATTGATTTACCTCAGGATAAATCTTCTTTTATAATTTCTTCCAGTCTCTTCAACGGGAGGGGCCTCTCTTTCTCAGGAACCTCGGCTGCCTCTCCCTCAAAGGCCAGCGCCCGGGAGATCATGGGCAGAAGTTTGCTCTCAGATTCTATCATATAAAAGCCCGGCCTGGCCCCTCCGCCCCGCCTGCCACGGCAGCGTCTTGGATCGCCGGGCGGAAAACCGCGGTCCTTTATGAATATGCCGGATGGATCCAGCTTACGGATCTCCTTCACCAGCTCCCTTATCACATCCTCCTCACCGTTTATCACCACTCCGAAGCAGGTTTCCTTGACATTGACATTGCGCCCGGAGCCGTATATCTTCATGGCTATATCCGAGGGCAGTATATCAGATTCCGGGGATGTAATCACATACTTCGTGACCAGCATTAGCGCGCCTCCATTATGTAAATCGTCTCCCCTTCGCAGACGTCTTTGAGCTTCTCCGGCTCCAGCACCCGGCCTATGAGGTTCGTGGCCTCGAACTTCTCTCCAGAGGGGCCGTATCTCTTGTCCTCCTTGAGCTTGACGCCCACGAGGCCGATCCTCTTGGAGATGGTATTGGACACGGCTATCGAGCCGGCAGGCACCGGCCCTGTGGGCTTGTTCTCGGGCAGGAGTTCCTTAAAGGATGTGGCATCGATCTCCGGCTTGAAGAGCAATGTATTCTCGTAGACGAAAAAGACGGGCAGTGGCCCCACCGGCCGCTCCTTGAGGCCGGTCACATGCCGGAAGTAGTCCAGAGTCTTGGGTGCCAGGCTGTCATCCAGCTCTACGGCCACCAGCCTGGATGAGGGAATGGAGGTGATGAGCACCTTTTTGTTCTTCAAAATGGACATCGTCTGTGCCGGATCCTGGCCCACAACCACAGCGTCCTCACCGGTATGGCCCTTTACCTCCACATCGATGCCCCTCTTCTGCATCTGGGCTATGGCATCATCCAGCTTGCTGCCGAGAAGCATGATCCTGTCAGGCTTAACATTAACCGTTATCAACTGGCCTGGGCCTGCCAGCTTTATCATATCCATTCCTGAGGTGATTTTAGCCACTGCGGAATGGGCGGGATTGGAGGTGCGATCCTTCTTGTAGATGAATACCCGGCCCAGCCCTCTCCCGGTAGTCCTCACAGTCACCAGACCCTCCAGACGCGGCTCGCGGTGCTCGAAGGCTACGGGCACAGTGAGCAGCCTGTCGGAGGAGATGTATGAGCTGGATACTGAATCGACATTGAATGTGCCGCCTCGAGTGAGGGAGAGAAAGAACTCGGCTCCCGCCGGCGCGTCCTCAATCAGCTCCGCCTCCACTTTGGTGAATATCTCCATGCCCTCTTCCAGGGGCATGGCCATGTCCCGGGTGGCCAGCTTCTCGGTGATGTCCTGCCACTCCACAATGGGCTCGATGCTCAGGATCTTGTCGCCAGTCTCCAGCCTGTCCAGGGTGTTCTTGCCGCCAACCACATGGGCTAGGATGCCCCCCTCCTTCGATGTTCCGTAGGCTGCGGTATGCCTCCTTCTCACAAAAATAAGGTGGGTGTCCTCAGCCTCAAATCCAGCCGCGCCAAGCAGTATCTCCCAGCGGTTGTACTCCCTGGCCTGCCGGTCGAAGGGCATGTCGGCGGCAAACGGTCCGAAGGCCGCTCCATCCGCCGTGGCCCAGCGTGCCGAAAGTCCGGGGATTTTATCGATATTTTCGTGCCAGACCTTTTGCAGATCGCCCTCAGATAGCTCAATTCTCAATTTGCCTTTACTGGTGTTCAGCCAGTAGGAGTTGGTCTGGCGGGACTTCTCGCCCCGGCCCTTCACCACGCCTACGATGGCCCCCTCCAGGGGATAGGCCGCAGCCCGGTTCAGGGCATCGGCAAGCTGCGAGCCAGCCGGCAGCTCTATCTCTTTGCCGTCTACGAAGACCCTCAAATTTAACTCCCCAGCATCTCCTTCTCTTCCTCTTCTGTGAACTTGGCCAGCACTTCCTCAGGAAGACCGGTGAATATCGCCTGCCCGTTGCGCATGAGCATGGCCCTGTCGCAGACGTTCTTCACGAAGTCCATATCGTGGCTGACTATAACGAACGTCTCGCCCACTTCTTCGCGGGCATTAAGTATGGATTTTGTAACTTCGATCTTGGTTATGGCATCCATCGTTCCTGTCGGCTCGTCCAGGATGACTATTCTCGGCTCTTTAATAAGTACCTGCGCCATGGCCACGCGGTGCCTCTCACCTTCGGACAGTTCATCCGGCATCTTGTTCAAAACCGTCTCTGCTTGCTCCTCGGTGAATCCCACCGTCTCCAGGGTGTGAATGGCCTTTCTCTCGGCAAGTTCAAAGGGCAGGGACAGGCCGATGGCCTCGGTCAGGTTCTCGATGACGCTCCGGGAGGGGTAGAGGGTGTACTCCTGGTGCAGGAGGCCGATGTACTTGGTGGCCCGGCCCCGGCCGCTGGATCCCAGAACGGTCATGTCCACCCATTCGTCTCCGATTCGCACGAGAATGCTGCCGGAGGTGGGTGTGATGATGCCACTTATGATCTTGGAGAGGGTGGTCTTGCCTCCTCCAGATACGCCCACCACTCCGAAGATCTCGCCTTCACGAACCTCGAAGCTGACGTTGTCCACGGCCTTGACCACGCCCCTGTCGATGCTGATATACCTCTTGGACAGGCCTTCCGCCTTGATTATGGGCTCTCCTATCTCTGCCTTCTCCCTCTTGCCAAGGCTGCCAGCCATGGCCAGGAACTGGGCGGCCACATCCTTGGGATCGCCTTCCGCCTTGATCTCCCCTTTATCCAGCAGTATGGCCCTGTCAGCCAGCTCCACCATGACATCCTCCCAGTGGCTGGTGATGACCAGGGTCATGTGGAAATCCTCGACGGCGCGCTTGATCGAATCGTGCACCACTTTGGCAGTAGCCGGATCTAGGGTTCCGGTGGGCTCGTCCGCCAGGAGGATCATGGGCGACTTGGCCAGCTGCCGGGCAAGGACGACCCTCTGCTTCTCTCCGCCGGAGAGCTCTCTGGCCACGTGCATCAGCCTGTGAGAGAGGTTTACCTCATCCAGCAGGTCGGCAGCACGTTGAACGCTCATGCTGGTGCCCATCTCCTCCACAGCTCGCATGACATTGGTGATTACCCGTTCGTCGCCGTAGAGGGCAAATGTCCTTTGCAGCATTATGGCAATTCTCCTCGTTATGTCGCGGCGCAGAGGATCATTTATATCCAGTACGGCAAAGTCGGCCTGCTGGGGCTTTAGAACTCCACCACACTTGCATCTCTCTCCAGCGTGGCTGGGCGGCTCAATGCGGCGGCATTTATCGCATCTGGCCACGTGAAATATCACGCTGCCCGTGAGGCCCGGAAATGCCTCCACGCCGCGCAGAACGTGCATCAGAACGCTCTTGCCGCAGCCGCTCCTGCCCAGAATTCCCACTGACTCGCCCTCATTTATGGTCAGGTTAATATTGCGAAGGGCTACAACATCGCCGAAACGAACTGTCAGATCCCGTATCTCTATAAAAGGTGCCAAATTCATCATGCCCCGTAAGCTCAATGGAATATAAGGTTCATCCGCTATCAATCCAGGCATAATGCTACTTAAGTTTATCCGAAGCTTCGAATGTGTCTCGCCGATAACTATTGTTATAAATATCTCACCAATGGATTTATATGAGCAGATACTACTTTTTTTTATCATTTGAAGGGATGATCGATGGACACATTGCAGGCCATTAAGACTCGCCGGAGCGTAAGGAAGTTTCTGAATAAGCCCGTCTCCAGCGAAATGATAAGGGATATACTGGAGGCTGCCATGTTTGCTCCCTCCGCCGGAAACGAGCAGCCCTGGCAGTTTGTAGTCCTGGACGACCGGAAGATCCTGGATGAGATTCCGCGCATATGTGCCACTGCGTCCATGTGCAGGCAGGCGCCCCTCGCCATTCTGGTCTGCAGTGATGCCTCGCTGGAAAAGTATCCCGGATTCTGGGTGCAGGACTGCTCGGCGGCTGTGGAAAATATGCTTCTGGCGGCTCATGCGCTGGGCCTTGGGGCAGTGTGGGCGGGGGTCTATCCTTTCAAGGACCGCATCTCGGCCCTAAAAAAACGCCTGGCACTGCCGGATGAGATTACTCCCATGGCTCTCGTGGTTCTGGGACACCCGGATGAGGCCCCTGCTCAGCCCCAGCGCTTCCGGGAGGATAGGATCCACCGCAATGGCTGGTAACCAGCTGGCTCCAGCCGTATGAGATTGAGCCGCTGTAGCTCATGCACATCGGTCTGCGGAAATTTTAAGAATAGACGGGCGGCAATATCCGCTCATGCAATGCTGTGCCGCTCTGTTCAATGGGGCTCTGCGCGACGGCCAGGCTGAAAGCTGGCCGGATCTGTTCCAGGCTCCGCCGCTGCCGCACTTTGAGGGCTTTGAGAGCGCCTGGAAGGTGTGATGATGATCAAGAAGGTCATGATCGCCACAGACGGCTCCGATGCCGGCCGGAAGGCCGCCGCCGCCGCTGTGGAGATAGCCCGCCGCTCCGGGGCGAGCATCATCGCCGTTTATGTCATGGATATATACCGTCTGGCTCACCTCCCGGGGTACGCCACACTGCCAGGGCTGAAGGATAAGATACTGGAGCTGATGGAGGAAGAAGGGAGGGAGGCGACAGATTATGTCCAGGCCATCGCTGAGAGGGCCTCCGTCCCCTGCAAGAAGATCCTCTCCCAGGGAAGCCCGGCTGCGGTGATCCTGAGGGTCTCCCTCGAGGAGGAGGCAGACATGCTGGTCATGGGAAGCCACGGTCGCACGGCTCTGGAAAAGGTTCTGCTGGGGGGTGTGGCTGAGAAGGTGGTACTGCAGTCTGCCCTTCCCGTGCTTCTGATAAAGGGAGAACAAGGGCATTGAAGTAGAAACAGCCCGGGCTCAAATGCCCAGGTTGTTGGAATTGAAGTCGATGAATATTCCAGACAGGGTGTCTCCTTCAAAGTATGCGTAGACAGGGTAGCTGCCCTGGCCCGGGGAGACGAGCAGGCTCGATCCCGTGTCGCTGGCTATGATTATGCCTGAGGTCGTATTCAGGAAGCCTATAAGCCTGTATTCGGGATGGGGAATGGCGGCTGATGGGCCGCTGACTGCAGCTCCTGCTACAGCTTCATCTGATCCGAAGGGCTCTCCTCCCGCCCAGGGCCATCCCATGCCTTTGTTATAGAGCTCCTCCATGGCCCGCTCGGCAGGGCGTTTTTCCACCTGATCGCTCAAGTTTGCAGGCACCTGGGCGGAGGCCATCCCAATAAAAGGCAGCAGTAGGGCTGCCGCCAGCAATACCAATACGGTCTTTGACAGCATCTTCATCTGATATCACCCTCGGGGTATCTTCCTAAAATGCTTACGCATTCTATATTATATTGGTTTCCCTGTGCAGGCAAAGATGCGGTCAATGATACGGCTCAGATATGAGGCTGCAAGAAAGGTTTATATTCCGGCCACAGAATTGTCAACCAAAATCCCATGATAAGGTTTACAATGTCTGCGATCATAGTAATAGCGGTATACCTTCTCGCAATGCTGGCCATCAGCGCATTGGGGCCGCGCCTGAGGGGGCTGGACGACTTTCACCTGGCGGGCAGGAGGCTGCAGATCCTCCTTCTCACCGGCACCTTCTGCGCCACGATTGTGGGAGCCTCCACCACCATAGGCATGGCAGGCCTGGGATTTTCCAGTGGGCTTGCTGGCGCCTGGTGGATGCTCTCAGGGACGCTGGGAATGCTGGTACTCTCCTTGTTGTTTGCGGAGAGGATCAGGGCCCGGGGGTGCTATACTCTGCCGGAGCTGGTGGGATCGTTTTACGGAGAGCGTGCCAGGATGGCAGCCTCGGTTCTCATCGCAGTGTCCTGGGTGGGGGTGATCGCAGTGCAGATCGAGGCCGCAGGCACTGTCCTCTCTGCCCTTTTCGGCGGATCTGGCACGGCATTCATGATCGCCTGCACTCTTGTCTTTGTGCTCTACACTGCTCACGGCGGGCAGAGCTCTGTGGTGAGGACCGACCTCTTTCAGCTCCTCATAATAATAACCGGAATGGCAATTCTCTTCGCCAGAGGCTGCAGCTGTGCAGGTGCAGGCCTTCTGCTCTCCCAGAGCTTTCCCACTTCGCCGGAGATGAGCGGCTGGGATGTGATATCCATGGTGGCTGTTGTGGGATCTGCCTATCTGGTGGGGCCGGACATGTATTCCCGGCTTCTCTCGGCCAGGAGCCCAAGAGATGCCAGGCTCTCAGCGCTCCTCTCTGCCATAATCCTCATACCACTGGCATTTCTCATCACATCCCTCGGCATCTTCTCCCGGTCGCTCTATCCCTCTGCCCAGCCTGAGCAGGCCATATTGGTGCTCATGGGGGGGCTGGCGCCAGCAGTCGAGGGCCTGGTGGCGGCAGCTCTACTGGCGGCCTTCATGTCCTCTGCCGACACCAGCCTTATGACAGTCACATCCATACTGACCCTGGACCTCTACAGGAAGGCCAGGCCCCTGAGCGGGCAGGAGCATCTTCTGGCAGTCTCCAGGGCAGCCGTGCTGGCCACAGGCCTCTTCGCCCTCCTTCTGGCTGTATGGATGCCAGGCATCATCAATAAGCTGCTCGTCGCCTACACCATATTCACCGGAGGGCTTCTCATGCCGGTTGTGGCCGGATTCTACAGGGAGCGTCTGGCTCTGACCTCTGAAGGGGCTCTCTCGGCCATTCTGGGCGGGGGGGCGACGGCAATATTCTTCGGTCAGAGGTATCCCCTCCTGGCGATGTGCGTATCTTTTGCCCTTCTCCTCTCTGTAAGCTATCTGCAGAAGGCAAAATTCATTACCGATTGGGGCCGATAGAGGCGGCAATCATGATCTACAACTCCTGTAGCCCTCCACAGCCCGCCCCATCCCCGCCGGCCGGCCAGCCTCCAATCGCCATCAGGAACCGGCTGCAGCCCGGAGATGTGGGCTGCATCACATACATTCACTCCCGCCTCTACTCTCAGCAGGGCTGGGACCACACATTCGACTGCTATGTGGCAATGCCCCTGGCAGAGTTTGCACTGAGGAGCAGCGAGGAAGAGCGCATCTGGATTGTCGAGCAGGCGGGCCGGATCAGGGGCAGTGCGGCCATCGTCAGGTTTTCGGAGAAGGAGGCTCAGCTTCGCTGGCTGCTCCTGCACCCGGACCTGCGCGGCATGGGGCTGGGGCGGTGGCTTGTTGACGAGGCGCTGGCATTCAGCCGGAAGTGCGGCTACCAGTCGGCCTTCCTCTGGACTGTGGAGGGGCTGCCGGAGGCGGCTGCACTGTACCGCTCTGCGGGCTTTGTTGAAACCGAGAGGGTGACTCACGAGATGTGGGGGCGGCAGGTGACTGAGGTCAGGTATGATATGGAGCTACTGTAGGCTCGAATAGCAGATGCGCCAACCGGGGATGCAGTATTCCATGCCGCGATCATGACCAAAAAGAGAGCTGTGATTATCTTGAATGCCAGAAGGTATTCATCTGCTCCAGGGTATGCCCAGAGCGTAAAGGAGATCCCCATCTATAGAGATTCAAATCCCCTCGGGAATTTTGGCCGAGAGGGGGAGCCCTCAAGTCCCTAATATCATCATAAGTCCTTTTATCCAATATTTCATTGCCTGTTTTGGGCACTATCTAATAAATAAGTGATGTAGGCAGGACACATTTTATCACAAGTTATTAATATTATGATAACCATGTGCCCTGTGTGACCCTACAATGACTGAGATGCAATTAAGCTTGATAAATTT